>JBCDBY010000008.1:0-31859 GCA_039182715.1 Planctomycetota bacterium | reverse complement strand
GGCTGGGGTCCGGGGGCTGGGGTCCGGGGGCTGGGAGTGGGGATAACGCGGAATGAATCCCGCACTCCGCGCTCCTAACCCGAGTCGCCACGGGCACATATGCGCGCCATTTGATGCACCTCTTCCATCAGGTCGAGGTCGTCTTCCGATTCGCCATCAGGTCGGTCGGCAAGTCGGTCGGGCGCTGGAGGCCGGGAAGCTGAGGGCTGGCGCGGAACTGTGGGCCTGGGTCCGGGAGTGTGGATAACGCGGAATGAATCCCGCAGTCCAGGCTCCTAACCCGAGTCGCTACGGGCATATATGCGCGCCAATGGATGCACCTCTTCCATCAAAATTAGGGGTCTCCATCTGGGGAGGGGGCGTAACCGGGGTTGGTGGGCGTGCGTTCCGACTGGGGGATGCGGATCGCGTTGGGTTTGGCGGCGCTCGGGGTGCTGGTGCTGCTCATTCTCTGGTCGAGCGGCCGGGGGGAGCGTGGGGCTCCCGCGCGCGCCGGGTTGCCGGAGTCGGAGACGCGACGAGCGCCGAGGGAATCCGTCGGACAGCCCGTCCCGACGCAGGCCGAGGAGAGGGAGACTGCCCTGCTGGTGGTACGGGTGCTCGATCTCGCGGACCGGCCGCGGGCGGGCGTCCCGATTCGACTGCTGGACACCAGCCGAAACGTGCTCGCCAGCGGCACGAGCGGCGCCGACGGCGAGTACGCGTGGACGATGCCCGAGCCGGTCTCCGTGATCGTGGAGTACCGCCCCGCGGATGACTCGGCCTTCGTGCAGGGGGGACGCTGGTTCCCCCGAAGGCCCGAGGTGGTCACGATTCGCGTCGGCCGTCCCGTCCGGTTCGAGGGTCGCGTGCTGCTCGACGGCAAGCCCGGCTTTCCCCCCGGGATGCAGGTGATCGGGCGCCGGCTGCGTGTGGTGGATCTCGACGCCGTGACCGCAACCATCCGCGGGACCTTCATCCCCACCCCCCGCGACCGCAAGATCAGCGTCCGCGGAGATGGCTACGGCGTCGCAAGTCAGCGCGTCGACTCCCACGAGCGTGAACCCGTGTTCCGGCTCCGGTCGCTCCACGAGCTCGTCGTGCGTGTCCTCGGCGACCCCGATCACGTGGCGGTCGTCGTCACCGAATGGCAGTCGCCGGGAGGGGGCTGGTCGCGACAGATGAGCCACGAGTCGGCGGGCGAGGAGACGGACGTGGAAGCCGCGGAGGGCTGGTCCGTGACCCGCTACAAGCTGCCCGCCGCGCGCTACCGCGTGCGTACGCAGACGGGGCGTATCGTGCTCGCCGAAGGCGAGATCAAGCCGGGCGCGCCGACGACGAAGATCGACATCGACCTGCGCCGCGCCCTCTGGGTCCAGGCGCGCGTGTTCACAGCCGCGGGAGGCCAACTGCTCGACGACACTTGGGCTCATGTGAAGCTGACGGGCGAAGGGGTCGCCGAACACGCCACCCTGCTCGCGTCGCGACGCTTTCTTCATCCCGGAAATCGAACGATCCGATTGACGCCGGTCGTGCAGAGGTACCGGCCCGAAGACGCGCGCGGTTCGCAGTCGATCGAATCCGGCGGACGAACCGTGGACCTGTTCGTCGTGCCCGCCCCGATCTCCCGATTTCGATGGATCGGCCGCGGCGGGTCTGGAGGCATCCGCAATTTCTCGCTCTCCCTGGTGGACGCCCGCACGGGAGATTGGCATGGGGTCGCACACGACTTCGCGGGCGAGACGGACGTTCTTTTCCGCGCGCCCCACGACGGCGTCTTCCATCTCGTGGCCCGCGACGCCAACGGAGGCACCGGCGTTGCTCGCGACGTTCGCCTCTTCGGTGCACAGGACCTCGGCACGATCGAGTCGCTGGGCAATGCCACCCTGCACGTGCGGGCGCGGAACAAACCGCAGGAATCCAGACTCCGGGTGCTCGTCTTCCATACGAGCTCCGGGTTGCTCGTCAGCGCCCCATCGATCGCTCCCGAGAAGGATGAGATTCGCATCCGAGCTCTCCCCGTCGGCGATCTCGAAATTCGTTTCCGTCTGGAAGCTCGCCGATGGACTCGTAGGGTCGTCCTGAACGAGGCGAAGGGCCAGACGATCACCGTCGATTGCGCACAACCGCGTTAGCATCAGGGCGTGCGAATTGGGATTGCGGTCGCGGTGGCGATTCTCCTGGTGCTGTTGCTGTGGTTCCGTGGTGCGGACGAGAAGGCGAGGCGGACCGGAACGCGGGCATCAGCGGAGCGCGTTCGGGGATCGCCTTCACGTGAATCGGCTCCGAAACGGGAGATCGAGCGCGCGGACGACTCTCGATCGCGGACGAGATCGGACGCGGCCACCAAGGCACGCACGCTGACGATCCGCGCGGTCACCACGTCCGGCCAGCCGGCACCGGGAATTTCGATCGTCGTGCGCGACCATCGTCGGGAGTTCCGGGTCGCCGGCGTGACGGACGCGGACGGGACCTACGTCCTGATCGATCCGCCGCGCGTCACGCTCGACGTCTACTACGTCGCCGAGAGCGAGCTGGACCCGATCGCCAGCGGGCGCTGGTATCCGACCGCGCCCGAAGAGGTCACGTTCACCGTCCCGGAGCCGCGCGACTTCCAGCTGCACGTGGCGGTCGAGGGGCGGCCGGAGCTGCCCGAGGGGCTGAAGATCACCGGCATCCCCTTCCGCGAGCTGCGTCGCGACGAGGAGCGCGGCATCATCCACGCACGTTGCTACGAGCCCCCGACGAAACGGCTTCGGCTGCACGTTTCGGCCCCCGACCTCTACGCGGTCACCGAGCCACGGGCATCGCCGGATGGCGTTCGACTCCACGTCGCGCTCCGGCGGGGGCAGTTCGTCACTCTGGACGTGAAAGGCGACGACGCGCATCGCCGCGAGATCGAGGTCGTGCCGACGGCGTACGGACAAGGGCTCGCGATGCACGTCCTCCGCGAGGGCGAGCGGTCCGAGACGCTTCTTCGCTACTTGATTACGACGGGACGGTATCGGGTTCGTTTTCGTACCTCGAAGCTGGTGCTCGACGAATTCGACGTGCGTATCGGCGACGAGCCGCGCACCCTTACGATCGACCTGCGCGACGCTCGTGAGTGCGAGCTCGTGGTCCGGGTCGGGCGTCGGCGACTCAATGTCGCCGAGGTCGTGGGCCGCGTGCCCTCGGGCGATTCGATCGTGCGGTTCCGAGGATCGCTCGACGACGAGATCATCGTGCGCGAGCCGGGCACGACGCGTGAGATTCGAGTGCCGACGGGCACCCGGCTGCTCCATCCCGGCGATCGCATGCTCGAGGCGTCGGTCGCCCCCGGTCGGTACGCACCCGCGCCCAACGGCGGAGCGCGCCCCTTCGACGGACGACAGGACCAGCTGGTCCTGCAAGCGGTGTCCGCCGCGCACATCCAATTCACGTGGGTGGATCTGCCGGCCCCCTCCGAGGCTCCTTCCACCGTCCAGGACGGTGGGTTGACTCTTGTTCGCCTCGGCATCGCGGGGCTCACCATCCATCTCCGCGACACGTCGACGAAGCGGACCTACCGTTACCGGGCCCGGCCGAGCGGCAGCATCCGGTCTCCCATCCCGCACGAGGGCCGATTCGACGTCATGATCCAGAGCGTTTCCGGGGGATGCCTCATCCTGCGCAACCGAGAGCTCCGGAACGACGTCGACCTTGGCTCTCTCAACCCGGCACGCCGCGTCGATCTCGAGCTGCAACTCCCGGAACCCCTGCAGGTCTGGCCGCTCTCGGTCGAGATCGTCGAGGTCGGCTCGCAGTTCGTCGTGACCCGCGCCACGATCCCGATGGGCGCCCGCACGCGCACGATCGCGGCGCTCCCCCCGGGCAAGCTCCGCATCGAGTACGAGCAGAACGGCAAGCGTTGGTCGGAGACGATCGTGCGGACTTCCAGCGGGACGTTCCAGCACACGGCACGGAGTCCGAGGTGAGGTGGATCGTCGCCGGGATGATGGCGGCGGTTGCGGCCCTCCTGATCTGGTTCGCGACGGGGGACGAAGACGACCGCGCCGGCGTCGTGCGCACGGAAGGGACGCGCGCTCGCTCCGAGACTTCGGCGCCGCGCACGACACTTCGGCAGGCGGACGGCGCTGCCGCGCTTCCGTCGAAGCAGAATCCGGCTACAGCGCGAAACGAAGCGCTCGTCATTCAGACCGTGCGCGAGGACGGAACACCCGCTCCGAACATCCGTGTACGCGGCCGCGCCGGCGACTTCGTCATGCGGGGAACGACGGACGGAAACGGCGCGCTGACGCTGCGGCCGCCGGACCAACGGGGGATGCGCATCGAGTTCCGGCCGGGCCCCGGCATCCCCTACCAGTTCGTGCAGGACTGGAGCCTGGCACGCCCGGACCCGGTCCGCATCGTCGTCGGCCAGGTGGTCACCGTGCGCGTCCGCGTGCTGCTCGACGGCGAGCCGTACATGCCCGAGGGCCTTCGCGCGCTCGGGCGGCACGTCGGCAAGCCTCGCGTCAGCCGCTCCAGCGGGGAGGCCGAGGTCCGCGCCTACGTCGCCCCCGGCACCTCTCCGACGCCTGCCATTCCGTTCGTCGTCTCCAGCCCGGGCTACCGCATGCAGACGCGGCAAACGGGCCCCCTCGAGTACGAGATCGAGCTGGAGTACGCGGGCCTGGTCGAGCTACGCGTCCGTGGCGAGCGACACCAGGCGCAGAGCGCAAGCGTCAGCCGGATCGAAGAGGGCGGAGCGCTGAGGATGGCCGGCCTGACGCGGGGACTCTGGAGTTTCGAGAAGGGCGCGCACGTCCAGCGTCTGAGTCTGTCGCCGGGACGCTATGCGCTGAGTTTCGGAGGCGGCGGCCCGCCGATCCGCATCATCGAAGTCACGCCGAAGCGCGCCCCCGCCGTGGTCGAGATCGACCTCGCCGAACTCCGACGCGTCTGGATTCTCCTCAAGGACGGCGAGCGCACCGTGCAACGGACGGACCACGACACGCTCGAGTTCCTCGACGAAAACGGCCACGTCGTCGGCACGCTCACCGCGAGGCACCAACAGTTCTTCCTGTATCCGAAGGGCCGGGGCCTGCGCGTTCGCCCCCGGCTCGCGGGGGCCCGCCCCGCCGGAGGCCACGACGTCATCGAAGTCGACGGCTCGGCCACGCAAGTCGAGATCCCGGTCATTCCCTTCCCACGGGCGCGCTTCCGCTGGATCAGCGGACCCAAGGGCGTGGCGCTCTGGCAACTGACTCTCAAGCTTCGCCGAGAAGGCGAGCAGCGAGTATCGACGGTGCAGGGGAGGGGGGAGAAGAACGGCTACTCGTTCCCGTTCCCCGAGCCCGGAACCTACGACATCGTGATCTACCAGTCCGAGACCGTCCTGGCCGTACGGAGCAGCGTGGATCTCGAGGCCGGCGCCTCCTTCGGTGACGTGCGTCCGGACGACACGCGCCAGCTCGCATTCAAGCTCGAGGGGTTCCAAGAGCAGGAGCATGTTCTGCTGAACGTCGTCCACGCGGGCACGGGCATGACCATTCTGTCGACGATGCATGCGGGTGGCCCCCAGGTCCACACGCTGAAACGCTTACCGACGTCACGCCTCGAGCTGATCTTCTTTCAGCAGAAGCGCCGGTGGAAACGCGTGGTCACGAGCACGCAGAACGAAACGATCGTCATCCGACGGGACGGCAGATAGGTATCATCGGCGCGTGGCCGCCTCCGAGACCTGGCGCATTCCCGAGCACGATCTCTATCTGTTCAACAACGGAAACCTCCACCGCGCGTGGAAGTGGCTCGGGGCGCATCAGGTCGACGGGGGCACGCGCTTTGCCGTCTGGGCGCCGTTCGCGAAGTCCGTCGGCGTGGCGGGCGACTGGAACGGCTGGAACGGCGACAAGGCGCCGCTGACCGAGCGGGAACCGCACGGGGTCTGGGAAGGCTTCGTCCCCGATGTCGGCAAGGGCGCGGTCTACAAGTTCGAGCTGGTCGACGCGCGCGGGCGCACGCGGCTGAAGGCGGACCCGTTCGGGTTCCGCATGGAGCTGCGGCCGCAGACCGCCTCGATCGTCTGGCCGCTCGACGGCTACGCATGGAACGACGCCGACTGGATGGCCGACCGGCTCCCCGGACCGCTGCGCATCTACGAGGTGCACCTCGGCTCGTGGAAGCAGGGCCTCGGCTACAACGAGCTTACCGACGAGCTCGTCACCTACGCGAAGGAGATGGGCTTCACCGCGATCGAGCTGCTGCCGGTCGCCGAGCACCCCTACGACCCGTCGTGGGGCTACCAGATCTGCGGCTACTACGCCGCCACCAGCCGTTACGGCACGCCGCAGGAGCTCATGGCGCTCATCGATGCCGCGCACCAGGCCGGCATCGCGGTGCTGCTCGACTGGGTGCCCGCCCACTTCCCCAAGGACGAGCACGGCCTCTCCCAGTTCGACGGCACGCACCTCTACGAGCACGAGGACCCGCGCCGCGGCGAGCACAAGGACTGGGACACGCTGATCTTCAACTACGGCCGTCCCGAGGTCGCCAACTTCCTCAAGTCCAATGCGCTCTTCTGGCTGGAGGAGTTCCACATCGATGGCCTGCGCGTCGACGCCGTCGCCTCGATGCTCTACCTCGACTACTCGCGCGACGAGGGCGAGTGGGTGCCGAACGAGCTGGGCGGCAACGACGACATCGAGGCGATCGCGTTCCTCAAGGATCTCAATGCGCTCATCCACGACGAGGTACCGGGCGCGCTCATGATCGCGGAGGAGAGCACCTCGTTCCCCGCCGTGACCAACCGCGAGCACGGCCTCGGCTTCGACCTCAAGTGGAACATGGGGTGGATGCACGACTCCTTGAAGTACTTCGAGAAGGAGCCGATCTACCGCCGCTACCACCACGACCAGCTCACCTTCGCGCTCTACTACGCGTTTCAGGAGAAGTTCCTGCTTCCGCTCTCCCACGACGAGGTGGTCCACCTCAAGAAGAGCCTGCTCGACAAGATGCCGGGCGACGACTGGCAGCGCTTCGCCAACCTGCGGCTGCTGCACGCGTGGCAGTGCGGCCACCCCGGCTCGACGCTGCTCTTCATGGGCGGCGAGTGGGGCGTCGGCCGCGAGTGGAGCGAGGCGGCGGAACTCGACTGGAGCCTGCTCGACTTCCCGCAGCATCGCGGCATCCGCCAGGTCGTGCACGACCTCAACCGGCTCACCGCCGAGAACGACTGCCTTTACGCCTGCGACTACGACTGGCGCGGCTTCGAGTGGATCGACTTCCACGACCTCGACGCGAGCGTGATCACCTTCCTGCGCTGGAACGAGCAGAAGCGCGACGGCATGCTCTGGGCGCTCAACTTCACACCGACCGTGCGCGAGGGCTATCGCATCGGCGTGCCGCGACCGGGCACGTACGAAGAGGTGTTCAACTCGGACGCCGAGATCTACGGCGGCTCGGGCGTGGGCAACATGGGCGAGGTTCCGACCGAGGCGGTCCCCCACCACGAGCGCGATCAGTCGCTGATGGTGACCTTGCCGCCGCTCGCCGCCGTCGCCTTCCGCTTACCCCGGGGCGAGTAGACGGGCACCGGCAGCACCACGTGGAAGTCCACGCCGGGCGCCGGGGCGCGGATCTCCAGCTCCCAGAAGCGCACCGGGTCGCCGGAGATCTCGTTGACCAGCTCCTCGTCGTCGGGCAGATCGAACACGAGCCGCACGACCGGCTGGAAGGGACCAGGCGTCAACGTCTGCTCGTCGGAGTGCAGCGTGCGCGCAACGAGGTCCTTCTTCTGGTCGACGTCCTCGTAGATGCGTTCCTCGACGAAGCGCAGGGTCGCGGTGAGCTCCTCGAACCGGTTGCCCTCGAAGTCGACGTCGAGCTTCCCACCGGGGTGGAAGGGGAAGGTGTGGAAGCGCAGGCGCGTACGGCCGTACTTGAACGCATGCACCACGCCGCTGAACGCCTGCTTGAGCACGAAGATCGTGAAGAAGCAGAACAGCCCCACGATGCCTTTCACGAACCAGTTGCCCTCGCCGGAGAGGAACGCCCACCAGTAGAACGGCGTCATGAAGATGCACCAGAGCGCCGCGAAGTAGAGGCTCCCGACCGCGCGCGCGAACGGACGCGACTCGATGCCGGAGTCGTCCCACGCGTAGTCCGAAAGCCAGGGCCGCTCGGGGTAGAGCTCGACAATGCGCTTGCGCCGCGCGTGGTGGCGCATGCCCCCGAGTCCCAGCGTGAGGAGCCACAGCCCCGCAATCGCGAACGCGAGCCCGATACACCCCACGACCCAGAGCGGCGCGTTGACGCCGTCCGGCTCCGGCAGATAGCCAAAGCCGAAGCCCGCGCAGTAGACGCCGACGCCGATGAACGGCAGCGCCATGAGCGCGGCCCCGCCCCGGTAGGCGGTGCGCTGATACATCCAGGCGGAACGCGTGCGCGGCTTTCCCACACAGGAGTTATCGGGATTCCGCGAGCGACGGTGAAGCGGGACGAACGCGGGCTAACATGGGGAGCTTATGGCGCTCGCCATGGGAGACGATTCGCTGCTCCACGAGCAGGCCGTGCGCAAGTTGCGCCACCTTCGCTGGAGGCAGATCGCCGTTTCGATCGGCGGCACGCTCGTGAGCGCGTATCTGCTGACTTTCGCCTTCCTCGGCGGCGGTGTCGCGGACCTGATCTCGACGGCGATTTTGGTCGCTTGCACCGTGGCGGAGCTGCTGCGGACGAAACGCGCTCGAGGACACTGGCTGGAACTCGCGCAACAGTCGCCGCCGCGCCCCGGCGAGTCCGGCCGGCCCATCGCCCGGTCCGATTCGCGATAAGATCGGCTTGGAATGAAACTCGCCACGCGCACGGAAGTCCTCGAGCTGGAGCTGATCTCGAGCAGTTCGGCGTCCTTCCGTTACTCGGAGCGACAGCTGCTTCGTTCGGGCGAACCGGATGTTGTTGAACGCATGATCCATCGAAAGCAGCGGCGCATGCGGTGGGGGCAGATCGCGGTGCTCGTCGTCGGTCTCGCGTTCGTGGCGCAGGGCATCATAGTTTGGTTCGTCGAACGAGATGCTCACGCGCTGGTGCCGATCACCTTCTGGCCCATCGTCCTGACCGTCTACTGCATTCGCATCGGCCGGGATCGCCTCGCTCTCGTGGAGGCCGGCGAGCGTCTCTTGCGCCACCTGGAAGAACTGCGGCAGCCCGCCCGGCGCACCGGCTAGCCTGCCGTCGCACCAGCTAGTCCGCGGGCCCCAGGTGCCCGTCCTGCATCCGCAGATGCCGGTCGGCCGTCGCGCACAGATCCTCGTTGTGCGTCACGAGGATCAGCGCCGCATTCGTCTCCGCGCGCACGCGATGCATGAGCGCCATCACCTCGTCGCCGGTGTGCGAGTCGAGGTTGCCGGTGGGCTCGTCGGCGAGCAAGAGGGGCGGATCGTGCGCGAGCGCGCGCGCAATCGCCACGCGCTGGCGTTCGCCGCCGGAGAGTACGCGCACGTTCGACTCGGAACGGTCGCCCAGCCCGACGAGTTCGAGCAGCTCCTCCGCCTTCTTGCGGCGGTCGCGGCTCGACATTCTCATCGGGATGAGCGGGACCTCGACGTTGTGCGCCGCGTTGAGCACCGGGATGAGGTTGTGCATCTGGAAGACGAAACCGATCTTCTCGCTGCGCACGCGCTCCATCGATCGCCGATCGGTGACATGGATGCCGCCGACGTGCACGGTGCCCTCGCTCGGAAGATCCATCGCGCCAATCAGGTTGAGCAGCGTCGACTTGCCCGAGCCCGAGTGTCCGGTGATGGCGATGAACTCGCCCGGCTGCACGGTGAGGTCGATGCCGTCGACCGCGACCACACGCCCGCCTTCGAAGACGCGGCGCACGCCCTGCAGCTTCACGATGGGCTCACTCATAGCGCAGGGCCTCGACCGGGCGCATGTTGGCCGCGCGCCAGGCGGGGTAGATCGCCGCCAGCACGCCGACGAACAGGGCCACCGCCATGCCGCCGATGAAGGTCTTCGGCAGATACGCCGCCTCCAGCAGGCCGCCCTGGAAGAAACGTACCAGCACCTCGGTGCCGGTGATGCCGAGAGCCAGCCCGAACAGGCCGCCGATCGTCGAGAGCAGAATCCCCTCGGTCACGATCGCGCGCGCGATCAGCCCGCGCGACCAGCCGAGGGCGCGCAGCATGCCGATCTCGCGCGTGCGCTCCGCCACGCTCATCATCATCGTGTTCAGGACACCGAGCACGCCGATCACGAGCGCGATCGCCACCACCAGCCCGGTGAACTGGTTGATGAGATCGGTCTGCGTTTCGAAGCGCGACATGAACTGCCCCGCCGGCACCGCGATGAGATCGGGGTTCTGCTCCTCGATGATCGTCTTCACGCGCTGGGTCGCCTCCGGCGTCGTGTAGACGAAGAGCATCGTGTAGGCGTCCTTCTTGCGGCGCTGCTCCTGCACCACCTTCGCGTCGAGGATGACCGCGGTATTTTCCCACGCCACGTCCGACTCGAACTCGCCGACGACCTCGTACTCCGTGATGCCGAGATAGGTCCCGTGGAAGAGCGGCAGCCGGTCGCCGGTCTTCAGCCCGGTCTGCTCCGAGACGAGGCGGCCGACCAGAATTTCGTGGGATTCCTTCGGCATGCGTCCCGCAACGAGCAGCCTTTCGGTCCGCTCCAGCAGCCGCTCGCCGAAAATACGACCGAAGCAGGGCAGGAACCCGGGCGACTCGCGCCCCTCGCCCAGCGGCGCCTTCATGACCACCGTCGCGTTGGCGCGGGCGACCGCCTCGACCCCCTCCATCTGCTCGACCTGGTCGGCCACAACCGCCCGGACCTCGCTGAATTCGAGGCCCGCCGCCTCACGATTGAACACCGTCAGCGAGGCGCCGGAATCGGACATGTAGGAGTCGAGGCTCGCCATCATGCCGTCCGAAACCGAGACGAGCGCAACCACCCCGGCGATGCTCACCGCCACTCCCAGCATGGAGAGCAGCGTGCGGACTTTCCGCTGCAGCAGATTTCGCCAGATGTAGGTCATTGCTGGAATCAAGGTAGGTGACTTAACAAGGTACGGCGGGTTGTCGATGGAGGATGCGTGGGAAGCTCGAATCGTGAGCTCGGCGAAGCACTTTCGCTGCTCGCCGGCCAAGGCTCGTGGCGCAGCTGGCGCCGCCTCTTGCCGCTGGGGCTCTCCACGGCGCTCGTCGCCCTCGCGGTTTTCTGCGGCCAGCTCGTCCTCTCGGTGCGCGGCATTCGGATGGAGGTTTCGGAGCACGTCGCGGCGATCGTCGACCTGCAGGGTCGTCGCGACCGGATCAGCGAGCTGGTGCACGCCGCGCCCGACGCGAACGACCGTCACGCGCTCGCCGCGGCGATTCTCGACGAGGTCGCCGAGATCGACGGCTCCGAGGCGCTGCTCGCCGCCGTCGAGTCGTGGCGCCACACGACGCCGGCCGCCTCCCGCGGCGCCACCCGCCGGCTCGCCCGGGCGGGCGAGGACTTCGAGCAGACCATCTCGAAACGCGTGCGCGCGCGGCGTCAGCTCGTCGGGGCGCTCTCCTCGGACCTGGGCGCGAAGTGGGACGACCTCTACCTGCTCGCCGCGTTCTGCGTCGTCGCCGGCGGCGCGTTCTCGTTCGTGCTCGTGCGCCTCGTGCGCCAGGCCGACCGGCTGGAGCTCAACACCCGCGCGCAGCGCAAGCTGATCGAGACGGCGCAGTCGGTCATCTTCGTCGTGACCGCCGACGGCCGGAAGGCCTACGTGAACGAAGCGTCGCGACGGTTGTACGGCTACGCGCCCGAGGAGCTCATCGGCCAACCGATCACCAAGGTGCTCGACCCGGAGCGCATCGATCAGGAGATGGAGGTTCTCTCCGGCATCCTCGAGGGCGAGAGCATCTTCGACTACGAAACGGTCTGCATCCACAAGAGCGGCCGCAAGGTGCCGGTGCTCTACAACGCGACCGCGATTCGCGATGCGCGCGGCCACGCGGTCGGCTGCCTCGGCACCGCGACCGACCTGACCGAAAGCAAGTCGGTGCAGCAGCAGCTGCTGCGCCACGAGCGTCAGGAAGCGCTCGGCGTCATGGCCAGCGGCGTCGCCCACGACTTCAACAACCTGCTCACCGTTATTCTCGGCCTGGCCGAGCGCGAGACGGAGGAGCGCCCCGACGCGAAACGCGTAAGCTCCATCCAGGACGCCGCCGATCGCGCGCGGCGCATGGTCGCGCGGCTGCTCGTCTTCTCGGAGCAGCGGCAATGCGCGCGGACGCGACTCGACCTGGGCGCGACGGTGACCCGCATGGAAGGCCTGCTCGAGAGCATCCTCGCGGGCAAGGGCGGTCTCGACATCCGCGTGCCGGCCGAGCCGATCGCGGCCGAGGCGGACTGGAGCCAGGTCGAGCAGGTGGTCATGAACCTCGTGCTCAACGCGCGCGACGCGATCGAGATCGGCGGCTCGGTCACGGTCACCGTGGGCGAGCGCCAAGTCGACCCGGTGCGCGCGACCGAGCTGGGCATCGAGCCCGGCACGTGGGCGTGCATCGCCGTGCAGGACGACGGTTGCGGTATGGACTCGCCGACTCTGGCGCGCGCGTTCGAGCCCTTTTTCACGACGAAGGAACGGGGACACGGCACCGGCCTCGGCCTGGCGACGGTGCAGGGCATCGTGCAGCAGCACGGGGGGATCGTCGACCCGCGCAGTCGTCCCGACCACGGCACGGAGTTCGCCGTGCTGCTCCCGAAGCTCGCGGTCGAGTCGCCGATCCCGGGATAATTCCGGAAAACCGGGCCCCGCGACCGTTGGATACTCGTGGAGCTATATGGCCCGATCGATCGCCGCCCTCCTGCTGTTCGCCGCCCCCCTCTTCGCCCACGGAGGCCAGTTCCGGCCGCCCGGCGGTCAGCCGAAGGTGCCGCCGCCCCCGGGGCTGCCCGCGCAGCCGACCGCGCCGTCGCAGACCGGCAAGGTCAACCACTCGTGGACCGTCTGGTGGGGCTACGAGCAGTATCAGTTCGTGGACATCCGCCGGCGCCAGCGCGAGCGGCGCGGGCCGACCTCGGGCGGGGAGCCCGAGAAGAAGGTCGACGACTGGCGCCGCGACCTGCGCCTCCAGCTCATTCCGATGCTGCGCGCCGCGCTGACCGACAAGGACAAGGAGGTGCGCACGGCGGCCGCCGTCGCGCTCGGCAAGCTGCAGGCGAAGGAGGCGATCGAAGACCTCCAGACGATGCTGCGGCAGGACAAGCTGCAGGAGGCGCGCGAGGCGGCGCTGACCGGGCTCATGTACATGCAGGAGCCGCAGCTGCGTGAGACCTTCGAGAAGATCGCGCGGAAGCGCTCGGAGAAGCTGCGCGTGCGCGGATTCGCACTCTTCGGGATCGGCCGGCTGGGCGACGCCGAATCGCTTCGCTACCTGCAGGCGTTTTTCGACCGCAAGGACAAGCGGGCGAAGGCGATCCTGCCGACCGGCAAGGGCGAGCGGCGCCAGTTCCGCGTCGCCGCGCTGGCGGCGCTGCTGATGAGCGAGGCGAAGGGCCTCGACGACTTCTTCGCCGGCGTCGCGACGGACAAGCGGCTCGACGAGCAGGTGCGTGCGTACGCGGCGAGCGCGCTCGGCAAGGTCGGCGCCCGCGACAAGATGGGCGCGCTGGTGAAGCTACTCAAGGACGAGGGCGACCACATTCAGGTGCGCCGCAGCGCGGCGGTGGCGCTGGGCGTGCTCGGCAAGCCGATGGACGCGATCGCCGTCCAGACGCTCCGCGGCACCGCGCGTGGCGGACGCGACGACCCGCTGCGCCACTTCAGTCTCGTTTCGCTGGGCCGCATCGGCGGCAAGAGCACGGTCGATTTCCTGCTCGGCGAGCTCAAGGTGGTCCGCAACGAGGACCGCGAGTTCGTGCTCATCGCGCTGGGCCTGAGCGGCGACCGGCGCGTGGCGCCGACGCTCGTGCGGGCGCTGCAGACCGAGCGCAACGCCAAGCGCAAGTCGGCGGCGGCGATCTCGATCGGGCTGCTGGGCGACCCCACCATCGCCGCGGAGCTGCACAAGGAGTTCCGCCACGCCAAGGACTGGCTGTTGATGCAGAGCTGTTCGCTCGCCCTCGGCATGCTCGACTACAAGCCGTCGGGAGAACGGCTCAAGGACGTGCTCACGACCAAGAAGCAGCCGGCGCTGCAGAGTTCCGCCGCGCTCGCCTACGCGATGATCCGGCAACACTCCGCGGTGCCGCTGTTCGTCGACATGCTGCGCAGGACGAAGAGCGTCGTGACCATGACGGCGATCGTGCGCGTGATGAGCTATCTCTCCAGCGCGAACGCGGCGAAGCCGCTGATCGACGTCTGGCACGACAAGAAGATGCAGCGCCTCGTCCGCGCCTACGCGCTCGTCAGCCTCGGCCAGCTCGCGGACGACGAGGACTTCCCGCTGCTGGTGCGTATGGGGTTCAACCTCAACTACTTCGTCCGCTGCGAGCCGCTCGACGAGGCGATCACGATCCTTTGATCTCGACGGTGCGCAGGAAGTCGAGCGCCATCTTGACCTCCTTGTCCGGCGGGTTCTTCCTCCAGGAGGCGGTCACCTGCAGGATCATCTTGGGCGTGAAGACGAAGAGGTCGGCCGTCCGGGCGTGGCGCAATCCCAGCTGATCGGTCAGCTGTCGTTTCAAGAGCAGGTGCGGGCCCAGCGCCTCGCTGTGCTCGACCTTCGCGTGGATCTGTTGGCGAAGGAAGGCCTCGAGATCCTCGCGATCATCGAACAGCGAGCGCGGCCAACTCTCGACCATGAACCACGCGTAGGTCTGGCCGAACCAGAGAAACCTCCGATTCGGGGACAGGAACACGCCCGCCTGACCCCGCAGTCGGATACCCGAGTTTCCGAACTGGTACCACTCGCCGGGCGCGAAGCTGGCTTCCGTCTCGGCCCAGATGCGGGCCTCGGCTTTCGCCGTCCGGTCGCGCACGGGCTTGGGGCGGAGCGGCGGCGCATACAGCATCATGGCGTCGTTCGCGATCTTGCGCGCGAACCCGGCATCCTCGGCCGCGACCCAGGTCACCCGACGACCGACCTGCCGGTACTCGCCCCCCGGCAGGGTGGTGCGCGCGTAGTCGACGAACTGCTTGGCGTCTCGCACGCGGTCCCAATGCAGGACCCAGATCGAGAACGTGCCGTGCTTCTCCGAACGGTAGACCTGCATGAGGTCGCCATCCCATCCGGCCGCGGCAATGCGGGCCTGGGCGTAGTCCCCCCTCTCGAGCAGCAGCTGGAACACGCCGAGTTCCCCGAACTTTGCGCTGTACAGGAATTCAGCCTCCGGCAGCTTGGGGAACACGGGTCCCGACGGATGCAGTTTCCGGGGCCGGTCGGGATACAAAAGCTGGTCGGACTGGCGAATCGGACGATGGAGGATGCCGGCCCAACTCTTCTGGGCGAACAGGTAGGGCTGCGCGACGACGTAGGGCACGGTCGGCGACCATCCGAAGAAGCCCGCGCGCCACGCGAAGCTGCGTGCCTCGAGTCCGCTCGGTTTGCGCCCGCGCACGTGGAAGAGATGGAGCAGCGCCGCCGCCTCGGCCTGCCCTTCCGCAACGCATCGCGAGATCAGATACGCCTCGCGCGACGGCCACTGGCGCGCGCGGAACTCCCGGTACCGCTGATGCTGATGTGCGTGGACCAGCTCGTGCACCAGGATGCCCTCCGCGCCGAGGAGCGAGGGGTATCCGACGCCCCGCACGTGGATGGAGTTGTCGCTCGGGTCAAACCACGCTTCCGGGCTCGGACGTTCCTTGGACAGCCCGAGCTCGCCTCGCGTAAAGGAGAGCGCATCCTCGATCGCTCTCTCCTCCTCCGACAGTTCGCCCCTCCTCAGCGCCGGCGGCGAATCGGAGCGGCCCCAGACGAGCAGCCGCACCTTGCTCATGTCGACCGGCAGCCCCATCTCCCCCAGCTCCTTGGCCACGCGGGCCGGGTCGAGCTTGGGGCCGCTCTGGGCGACCAGGAACAGAAGCAGACAGGCGATCATGCGGTCATTCCTTCGTACGAACCGGCGATCAGGTCCGCGTCAGCGATTCCCAGCTCCTTCATCAAGAACTTCACCTTGTCCTGCTGGATCGCCTCCTGCTCGGCCGTACCGTCGAAGACCGCTTCGAATTCGACGAACTCGCCCAGCCCCTCCACCACGTCGAGGTGGATGCGGACGTTCTCGTAGAGCAGGATCTCGCGGCGCTTCTTGACGACGCGGTGCACGCCGAGCTGCAGAGAGAGCAGTTCGCGCAGGCCGTCGGGGTCCTCGATCGGGATGACCTGGTAGTCGGAGCGCCGCGCCCCCTGGATGTCGGGGCGCAGGTAGGGAATCAGGAATCCTCCGCTCATGCTCGATTCGCGGAGCTTGAGACGGCCCATGCGCGTCACGAAGTAGGTGTCGACCTGCTCGTCGATTCCGACGCGCTCGGTGGCGACCGCGCGGGCGCGCTCCCAGTCCCCTCCGCGCGCCTTGATTTCCAGATTGGCTCGCATCGGAAGAAGCGTACCGCAGCTCTGGTAGCCTTGCCGCGCCGATGGACGAGACGGTCAAGATCGACGGCGGAGAGGCGCGCGCGAGCTGGCGTGCGCGCGAGCTGTTCGCCTCGCTTCCGGCCGCCGACGCGGGCGAGCGCCGCAGCGCCGTCGTGCGCGTCGACTACGGCGACGACCCGGTCGCGGTGAAGGTCTTCCCCGGCGGCAGCGACAAGGCGCGCCGCAGCTGGGAGGTTGCGCGCGCGATGGAGGCGCGCGGCGTGCCGACGCCGCTGCCGATCGCCTGGTTCGACCGGCCGGAGGCGAGCTACTTCCTCTGCGCGTGGCTCGACGAGATCAGTTCGTTCAACCGGCAGCTGCTGCACCTTCTGCACCACGAGTTCCAGTACGACAAGATCCTCAATCTGATGGACGTCGTGGCGCTCGAGGTGCGCCGCATGCACGACGCCGGCATTCGCCACGGCGACATGGGCAACCAGAACATCGTCTGTCGACGGACGGGCGACGAGAGCTGGGGCGACGTCGGCTTCATCGATCTCAATCGCGGCCGCGTGCGCGACGAGCTGAGTCTCGACGACCGCGCGTTCGACTGCTCACGGCTCACGCTGCCGTCGCGGCTGCGCAAGAACTTCCTTTCGATGTACTGGCGCGACCGCTACCGCGAGGGGGAACGGCCGCCGAAGGAGTTCATGCAGCGGCTGCGCCATTACAAGCGGCGCTTCGACTTTCACTCGCGCACGCGGAAGTACCGCCACCCGATCCGCGAGTGGAAAAAGGCGCGGCGCCCCGCCACGCGCCCGCGCTACCCGAACCCGAAGGACTACTGGGTCTGGGACGAGCGGACGCACCAGGCGATCGGCGTGCTCATGAAGAAGGACCGCGTCGGGCTCATGCCGATCTGGCCGATGGTAAAGACCGGCGCGATCGCCGCGGCGAAGCTGCTGCCGGCGCGGTCGCGCTTTCAGGAGCTGCAGAAGGAGCAGTTCCAGAAGCCGGTGGAGATGGCGGGCGGCATCGGCATGACGATCACGCCCGATCCGAAGACGATCGAGCGGGAGCGCCGCTACCTCGACGGGCTGGGCGCGAAGCTCCCGGTGCTGATCCGCTTCTACCACCACGCCGACGAGGCGGAGTGGAAGTTCCGCGCCGACCTCGCGCGCTCGCTGCACGACGACGGATACCCCGTGGCGGCGGCGCTGGTGCAAAGCCGCAAGGCGGTGACCGACCCCGCGAGCTGGCAGGCGTTTCTGCGGTTCGTGATGGACGAAATCGGCGACGTCCTGACCGAGGTCGAGATCGGCCACGCGATCAACCGGCTGAAGTGGGGACTCTGGTCGCCGGAGGAGTACGTCGAGCTGCTGAAGCCGTGGCCCGCGCTCAAGGCGCAGCACCCCCACGTCCGCCTGCTCGGCCCGGCCGTCAACGACTTCGAGTTCCACTACCTCGCGAGCGCGCTCGCGCAGGTCCCGAAGAGCATCAGGATCGACGCCACGTCGCTCCACCTCTACGTGGATCGACGCGGCGCGCCGGAGAATCGCCAGAAGGTGCTCGGCGGGGCGTACGACGCGCTCGACAAGTTCACCTGGGCGCGCGCGCTCGGCAACGAGGTGGTCATCTCCGAGGTGAACTGGCCGCTCAAGGACCCCGGCCACTACATGCCGGAGTTCAACCCGTATTTCTGGAAGGGCAACCGCGCGCTCGACACGACCGTCTCCGAGGAGGAGTACGGCTGGTACATGGTGCGCTACTACCTGCTGGCGCTCGCGTCGGGCATGGTGAAGCGCGTCTACTGGTGGCACCTCGCCTCGCCGCTCTTCGGCCTCGTCGACACGACAGCTGACGGATGGCGCGCGCGCCCGGCGTACGCGATGTTGCAGGAGCTGTTGCGCCAGGTCGGCGACGCGCGCTTCGTCGCACGGGAAGGGGGCGACGGATACGTCCTGCGCTTCGAGAAACCGGACGGATCGACCGTGCGCGTTTCGTGGCAGAATGACGAACAGCACGGAGCGCCGACGTACGAACCGTGCCGGTAGAGGGATGAACCCCTTCGAGAGCACCGACATTCGCGATGTCACCGGCGCCGGCTGGCTGTTTGCGATCGTCTGCCTCCTAACGATCGCTTTGCTGACGACCACCCTGATGCTCTTCGTGACCGGTGCCCCGCGCCACACGTTCGTCGGGCAGCACTCCCGGGCTCTGACTCTGGCCGGCTTCGTGGCCATCGCGGTCGTGGTCCATGCCGGCGTCAAGAAGGGGGCCCGCTGGGTACGTCGCAAGGGTTGGGTCCTCATGAATCCGAATCCGAGACCACCGGTCTCTCCGTCGCGGCTTGCTCTCATCTACCAACTGTTGGCCATCGCCTGCGGGATTGCGGCTCTGCTCTCCTGACCCGAGCCGGCACCTCACGCCGCTCGCGAATCCCACCGATCCATGGGAGGTAGTTCTCCCATGACCTTCGACGTCCGCGATCTCACCCCGGCCGGCTGGCTGCTCGCCCTCGTCTGCGTCGCGGTCGCGGGCGGGGTTGCGGTGGCCTGTGGCCTCTGGGCTTGGAGCGCGCTGTCGCACGAGGAGATCCGGGGCGGTCTTCAGTTACTGATCTATGCCGGTGGCCTCGCGGGATTGGCCGCGGGCTGGCTGTTCGGCACGCTCGCGACCGCCTGGGCGCGCGAGCGGGGCTTCGTCCTCGCGGAGCCGAAGGAGCGCGACCCAGACGACGACCCCGGGTCGACGCTCATCTTCTGCGTGACGCTCGGGCTCGCCCTCGCGATCTTCCTGGGCGTCACCTGGCTGCTGGTTCCCTGACGCGCGGCATCGACGCTTCGCGGAATCACGCGTTGGGCAGCGTAACGTCCATGTAGGTTGGGCCGCCCTCCGCGAGGCCGGGGAACGGGACCCAGATCTCTGGGAATCCCGGGATTCTGAGGATGAGGTCGCCCTCGCAGTCCCGCTTGAGGGAAATCTGATCCGCCGGACCCGGCGAACTCCTGCTTCCTCAGCCGCCGGACCAGGAGGCCTCGATGTGCGAGACCATCACCCGTTCGCCGTTCTGCCAGAGCCGAACGATGATCGTGCCCTCACCCCCAATGATCCAATCGAGGGGCTCGTCGGGAAGCGCCGCGAGTACGCGCGTTTCGAACAGTTCCCCATGGCTGAGGGTTCTGACCTTCGCCTCCAGTCGAAGGGGCACGTCGCGCGGCACGTGCTCGATGCGCACCTCGCCGCGTTCGTCGGCGAAGTGACCGCGCGAGGCCTCCTGCAGATCCTGTCGCATCCACATGACCGAACCGTCGATCGGTAGCGCGCTCGACGCGTCGCGGAGCCGGATCACCAGCGTTCCCGTTCTTTCGACCTGGAACGTCCCGATCTCTTCCACCTCATCGGGGAGCGACCAGCTATCGATCGGATCGCACGGTGAGCCGGTCGCGGCTATCGACTGCCGCAGCTGCTCGATCGGATCGTCGGACCTCGCCGACGAAGGCGGGGCGTAGATGCCCAGTACCGCATTCCGTTGCGGGACGTCACCGAGTTCGAAACAACCGTTCCCGTCGACCGTGGCCGTCATGTCCGCGTCCGGCGAACCATACGAGTCGTCGTGAATGGCGACGCGGTGCCCGGTCGCCGGCGCGCCCTCGGCCGTCACCAGGGAACCGCGCACGACACGCGCGCGTCGCAGCTGGATACCGAAGTCGCGTGGCCCGTTGGGCCACTGGAAGAACTCCCGGTGCGACGCGGCATGGGGCGCGAACACGTGCAGGATCCCACCGAGCCGGGCGCGGGGCATGGGCCCCAAGCGGCACCGCCCGTCCGCGTCGGTCACAGCAATCAAGGACCGGGAAGGGCCGCCCTCTCCGTTCGGTTCGTCCTGCGTCAGAAACAGCATCACGGGAACACCCTCGGCGGGAAGACCATCCGTCCAACGCAGCTGGACTTCCGCAAAGCGAGCGGGCTGCAGCACCAAGTCGGGGACGACGATCTCGCCCCCCCCCTCGTAGATGCTGCGACGGACCGCCAGCGAGCACCGGTCGTCCAACTCGGCATGAATCGTGCGATCGGGTCCCCGGATCTGACGGAGCTGCTCCGGGTCGTAGATTCGAAATCGTCCGGTGTGGTCCGCAGACAGTTCGACAGGACTCTCCTGGTGCCGGTCGAAGAGGATCCGCGCGTGCGGGACCGGCGCTCCCAGCTCGTCGAAGACCAACCCCGTGACGACATCCACGCCCTGAGTCTAAGCCGAATCTGCGCGCCGAAGTGTCAGGTTCAGCACCTCGGCGGGCGCCGCCGTGCGCTCCGGGAACCAGTGCCCCACGCCGTTGCTCACGACCGGCGAGCGGTCGGGCTTCGTGTGGAGACCGGACCAGTAGCTGAACGGCAACGGGCCGGAGCCGAGCTGCTCGTTGAGCATGAGCTGGCCGCCGTGCGTGTGGCCGGCGACGACGAGCTTGAATCCGTCGGCCGTGCGCGTCTCCTAGCGGAACGACGCGGAGCACGGCGCGCCCACTTACGAGATCCTCGAACAGCGCCGATTCATGGGAGGGAACGCCCCCATGACCTTCGACGTCCGCGATCTCACCCCGGTCGGTTTGCTTCTTGCCCTGATCTGCGTGTCGGTGACGACCGTGGTGGCCGTCGGATGCGGCCTCTGGTCGTGGGACGCGCTTTCGCACGCGCAGATCAAGAGCGGCCGCCACGTGCTCATTCTCGCGGGCGGTCTTGCCGGCGTGGCGACGGGCTGGGTCGTCGGTGCGCTCGGCGCTGCATGCGCCCGCTCGCAGGGTTGGATTCTCGCGCGCCCCAAGGAGCGCGACCCGGACCACGACCCCGGCTCCTCGATCCTCGCCCACGGCACGATGGTCGTCGTGCTGGTGCTCGTCTGGGGCGGCTTCTGGATCTGCACCGTCAGCCAGGGATGGTGACATCGATGTAGGTCGGGCCTTCGGCCGCTCGATTCGGAACCGGCACCCGGATCGGACGCTGGTCCGGGATCTTCACGAAGAGGTCGCCCTCGCCGTCACGCCTCACTCGGATCTCGTCCGTCGAGCCGTCGGGCAACGTTCCGCCTGAGCCTCCCTCCCAGTAAGCCTCGGCGCTCGGCACGCGGATGCGCTCCCCGTCCTGCACGAGCCGGAGGATGATCGTGTCCCGACCCGTCATGGTCCACTCGACGGTCTCATCGGGGAGCGCCGGCAGTTCGAGTCGCTCCGTGATGTATCGCTTGCTCGGTATGCCCTTCTCGAACCAGAGTCTGAGGTTCTGATGACGCGGGACGAAGTCGAGCCGCAAGTCCCCGGGTGGGTCGAGTGGGCATATGCCACCGACGCCGGACTCCCCGAACCACCGGATCGTCCCGCTCCACGCCTCGCCGGTTGCGGTCCGGACGCGAAGGGACAGCGTCCCCAGCTCCCCGATTCGGTAGTCGCCGAGTTCCGACTGCTCGTCCGGCACCTTCCAGAACGTTACGCTGTGCGCAACGTCCGTCGATCCGGGTGCGAGCACCGCCAGTGTGGCGTCGCGCATCGGCACGCGCGCCAGTTCGAAGCAGCCGCAGCCATCCACCCACGCCTCCACTGGTTCCGTTCCCCAAGGCGGCAGAGAGAAAGCGACACCGAATCCCTCCGCAGGCATTCCCTGGTGGTCGAGCAGGCGTCCGCGCACGGTTCGTGGCGCTGAAAGTCGACAGGCGAGCTCCTGCGGGCGATGCCGTTCGTACGTCTCGAACGGGACCGCCCCCTCCCAATTCACCACGAGGAACACGTCGTACGGGACGTCCGCGACGGGACCGTAGACGTACTCGCCCCGCACATCGGATTGACCGCGTTGGCAGTCTGCACCGAGACCGGACGAGAGGCTGAGCGTCACCGACGCGCCCTGCACGGGTTTGCCTTCGGGGTCGAGGACCCTCACGACGAATTTCCCCGTGCGATGCAGGACGAGGTCGGGGAGCTCCTCGGGAAACCCCTCGGAGCGAATCATCGCCCGGATGGATTGCCGATCACCCTCCGATGCGCAAATGTTCACATACCCCTCGCTGTACCTTCCGGGCGAGCCGAGGCTGCTCGTCGCGAAGACGTACCGGCCGAGAGAGTCGGTGCGCGCCGACATCGGAGAACGCGCAGCCCATTCGACGAGCGCGCCCTCCACCGGCACGCCCGCCGCATCGACGACCCTTCCCCGAACCAGCTCCTGCACGGGAGCGATCTTACGCCGAATCTGCGCGGCGCAGCGTCAGCTTCAAGACCTCGGCCGGCGCCGCCGTGCGCACCGGGAACGAGTGCCCCACGCCGTTGCTCACGACGAGCGAGCGGTCGGGCTTCGTATAAAGACCGGACCAGTACTTGTACAGCAGCGGTCCGAAGCCGAGCTGCTCGTTTCCCTCCGATGCAAGGAAGGTAGTCGTTCCATGCCCTTCGATGTCCGCGACCTCACCCCGGCCGGTTGGCTCCTCGCGCTGTTCTGCGTCGGAATCGCAGGCGCCGTCGCGGTCGGATGCGGACTCTGGGCGTGGAGCGCACTCTCGCACGATCAGATCCGGAGCGGTCTGCAGGCGCTCATCTTCGCCGGTGGCTTTGTGGGTGTCGCCGCGGGCTGGCTATTCGGCGCGCTTGCCACCGCCTGGGCGCGCGAACGAGGACTCGTCCTCGCGAAGCCGAAGAATCGCGACCCGGACCACGACCCCGGATCGACCCTCATCTTCTGCGTGACGCTCGGTATCGCTCTCGCGATCTTCCTGGGCGTCACCTGGCTGTTGGTGCCCTGACGCGCTCCGAGTCGACGGTTCAGCGGCTCGTCCCGGATACCCGGAACGTCCCCGCGTCGTCCGTCTGGTCCGGGAGAGGCCAGTGACAAATCGGGCGCGTCGGAGTACCGAATGCCGCGGCCCACTGCCGCACCACGGCGGCCAGATCGTCGGATCGAGCCGGCGGAGGGGGCGCGTAGATCGCCAAGACCGCGCTGGACTCCGGGATCCCGCCGATCTCGAACTCTCCATTCGTGTCGACGGTGGCCGTCATGTCCGGGTCTGGCGTGCCGTAGTTGTCGTCATGAATAGTGACGCGGTGTCCGGCCGCCGGCGCTCCTTCTGCCGTGACGAGACATCCGCGCACGACGCGAGCGCGCTGAAGCTCGACATCGAAGTCGCGCGGCCCGGAGGCCCACTCCATGAATCTCCGATACGCCACAGCATGCGGCGAGAAGAGGCGCAATACCACGGAGTAGCCCGTTCGAGGCAGGGGCCCCCAGCGACACCGTCCGTCCGCACCGGTTTGCCCGACGATGGATCGGCTCGGCCCGCGATCTCGGTTCGGCCCACGCTGCGTCAGAAACCATGAGACGTGGACGCCTACAGCGGGGGCGCCGTCCTTCCAACGCGTTCGGACTTCCCCGAAGCGAGCGGGCAGCAGCACCAGATCCGGAATGACGACCCCTCGGTCGACCCGGGACACGACTTGGCACACTGCCAGGGAGCACCGATCGCCCCACTCGGCGTGCATCGTGCGCCCATGCCCTTGGATCATCCAGACCCGTTCGGGGTCATGGACCCGATACTGCCCGACATCGTCCGCGTGGACCTCGATCGGACCCTCGCCGTATTGGTCGATCAGGATCCGGGCGTAGGGAATCGGTGCTCCCTGCTCGTCTACGACGCGACCGGTGACGACATCCACGTCTCCGATTCTATGCCGAGTCGGCGCGCCGAAGCGTCAGCTTCAACACCTCGGCGGGAGCCGCGGTGCGGACCGGGAACCAGTGCCCCACGCCGTTGCTCACGACCAGCGAGCGGTCGGGCTTCGTGTAGAGACCGGACCAGTACTTGTAGAGCAGTGGGCCGAAGCCGAGCTGCTCGTTGAGCATGAGCTGGCCGCCGTGCGTGTGGCCGGCGACGACGAGCTTGAATCCGTCGGCGTCGTCGAAGTCGTGCGGGTGGTGCGCGAGCAGGATCGGGAAGGCGTCGTCGCGCGCGACGGGACGATCCTGGGGCGTCCCCATCCACGGCGCGCCGACGAGCTGCACCGGTTCGCCGCGAACCTCGACGACGCGCTCCTGACCGCGCAGGACCGGCACGTCACACCTCTCCATCTGCTCGTAGAAGGCGCGCGGGCTGTCGATGAGGTCGTGGTTGCCTTCGCACAGGAAGTGGCCCGATCGCGGATCGAGCCGCTCGAGGAAGTCGATCGCCTGCGGCACGTCGCGCGACGACAGGTCGATGAGGTCGCCCGTGCCGAGCACGAGATCGGCTTCGATCGCGTTGGTCAGCTCGACGGCGCGGGCGAGGCAGGACTCCCGCGTGAACTTGCCGACGTGCAGATCGCTCACGTGCGCGATCGTCATGCCGTCGAGCGCGGGCGGCAGACCCGGGACCGGTACGTCGATGTCGCGCTGCCGCAGGTTGCGCAGCAGCGGCATGGTCGTCGCGACGGTGATGCCGGTGGCGATCGGCGGGCCGAGCGCGACCGCGCCGACCAGGAATCCGCGCCGGGACTCGACGGTCGGGGTGCGGCGCACCCGGCTCGCCAGCATGATCAACAGCGTGGCGGGCAGCAGCAGGAAGTGCCAGCTCATCGCCGCCGACGTGTAGGCCATCGGGAAGAACTCGTGCGAGCGCAGCGCGAAGGAGCGGAAGAAGACCAGCGTGAGCGGCATCGACATCATCGTGACGATGAAGAGCGCCACCACGACGCGCGCCCAGCGGGTGTCGCGCACGCGGCGGTCGGCCCAGCGCCACCAGATGAGGTCGGGGACGCAAAACACCACGAAGACGAAGATCGCAAAGCCGAGATGGGGCATATCTGCTCTATCGGAGGGGTACGCCGGAGCGGGCGGAGCGGATGAGGCGGTCGATGTGGCGTTTCTGCCACGCCATCGCCTTGGGATAGTCCGGGTGGGCGCGCTCGCGGCGGCGGAAGGCGGGACCGTGGGGCCGGCGTTCGGCCGGCAGGGCGGCGTGCAGGATCTCGTGGAAGAGCACGAATCGCACGAACCAATCCGGGACGTTCTCCTGGTCGAGGACCGGATGCACGCGCACGAGATGGACATCGCGCACGTAGCAGCCGAGCTGCAGCGAGCGTCGCGCCCGGCTCCGGCCGCGGCGGCCCCACGTCCAGGATGGCCTCGGGTGCGCGTCGAAGTCGGAGACGAACTCCTCCTCGAAGAGCGACTGGGCCATCGGGTCGAGATCGTGGACGGCGCCCTGAGCCTGCGTGCGCACCGACCGCGTGCGCGACTGGGGCAGCGTCTTCAGCTGCGCGTCGATCCACGCGTCGAGGCGCGTGCAGGCGTTGCGTGCGCGCCGTCCCGCCCGCAGCCACGCGGCGAGGTCCTGCATCACCTCGGGCGGCGCGTCGCGGAAGAACTCGTGCAGACGCAGGTCGACGTGACCATTATCGAACGTCGCGCGCACCGGCTGCGTGCGCGCGCGGCCGTACGAGACCTGCACGTGCTTCGCGAGCGTGTGCGTGAGTTGCGCTTCCCATTCGGCCGGCGTCAGCATCGGCGCGCCATCGTAGCGCCGCACGCGTCACGCGTCGGAAACGTCAGCTCTTCGTCCAATACCCGTCGCGCTGTTTCCAGTGCGTCGGGGATTGACACGCGCCGACCTTTGTGGACGGCTTGGCTTTGCGCCAGAAGACGAGGACCATCAGGAGATAGATCCCGACCATGAGCCACTCGCCCCGCAGGAACGGAGGGACACCCATGATCAGTGCGAGCGCGGCTCCTCCCAGGCGAGCCTCGAGCGGCCACTCGTAGACGCGCTTCTCCTCGATCTCCACACACGCATTCTAGTACCTTTTCCGGCGTGCGCACCCTCGTCCTGCTCCTCGTGCTCGCGACCACCGCGTTCGCGCAACCCACCGTCTTCAAGGGCAAGAAGGTCTACACCGTGCTCGACGGCGTGCTGGAGAACGGCATCGTGCTCGTCGAGAACGGCAAGATCACCGCCGTCGGAACGGACGTCGCGATCCCGGAAGGCGCCACCGTGCACGAGGCGGCGGTCATCATCCCGGGCCTCGTCGACACGCACAGCCACCTCGGCGTCTACGCGCTGCCGCGCGTCGCCGCGAACTCCGACGGCAACGAGGGCACCGGCCCGGTGCAGGCGCTCGTGCGCGCGATCGACTCGATCTTCCCGCGCGACCCCGGCATCCGCCAGGCGCACGCCGGCGGCGTGACGACGGCCAACATCATGCCGGGCAGCGCGAACGTGATGGGCGGCCAGACCGCCTACGTGAAGCTGCGGGGCAAGACGGTCGAGCAGATGCTCATCGACCTGGGCGGTGGCCCGCCGGGCATGAAGATGGCCAATGGCGAGAACCCGAAGAACAGCTACGGCCGGCGCAACAAGGCGCCCGCCACGCGCATGAAGATCATGGCGCTGCAGCGTGAGATCTTCCTCAAGGCGCAGGCGTACATGGCGAAGGAGGACCGCAAGCGCGACCTGGCGCTCGAGGCGGTCGCCGAAATCCTGCAGAAGAAGCGCACCGTCCACTTCCACACGCACCGCGCCGACGACATCGTGAGCGCGCTGCGGCTGGCGGACGAGTTCGGCTTCGAGGTGGTGCTCCACCACGTGACCGAGGCCTACTTCGTGCCGGAGGAGATCGCACGCCGCAAGATCCGCTGCTCGCTCACGCTGCTCGATGCGCCCGGCGGCAAGCCGGAGGCGGTGAATCTGCGCTACGAGAATGCGGCGCTGGCGCACGCCGCCGGCATCGAGATCGCGCTCAACACCGACGACCCGGTCACCGAGAGCCGGCTGTTCCTGCGCACGGCGGCGATCGCGATTCGCGGCGGCCTGCCGCGCGACGCGGCGCTGGAGGCGCTCACGATCGTGCCGGCGCGCATGATGCACCTCGACGACCGCGTCGGCGCGCTGCGCCAGGGCATGGACGCGGACCTCGTGCTGCTCGATGGCGATCCGTTCAGCGTCTACACGCGCGTGCTCGGCACCTGGATCGAGGGCGAGCGCATGTACGACCGCGGCAAGACGCTCGACCGGCGGCGCTACTGGGGCGGCATGCACGTGAAGGGCCGGCTCCCGGACGAGGAGTTCATCGTGAAGGACGCGCCGGCCGCGGTGGCCGTGCAGGGCACGCCGCCGGGCGACGCGAAGAAGTTCGTGCTCCGCGCGGGCGTGCTGCACACCGGTATCGAATCGATTCCGAACGGCGCGGTCTTCGTCGAGAACGGACGCATCCGCGCCGTCGGCCGCGACCTGAAGGTGCCCGACGGCGTGCCGGTCTACCGGGTGCCGCACGTATCCCCCGGCCTCATCGATACGCACGGCAGCGCCGGGCTCTCCGGGATCTACAACATCCCCGCCGACCAGGACCTCACCGAGAAGACCGACAACAACCAGGCAGCGCTGCGCGTGATCGACGGCTTCAATCCGCGCGAGAAGCTGGTGCGCTACCTGCTGCAGCACGGCATCACGCTGCTGCACGCCGTGCCGGGGCCCACGGAGCCGATCGCCGGGCAGGCCGGTGTCTTCCGCACCGATCGCGACACGGTCGCCGAAGCGACGGTGAAGTTCCCGAGCGCAATGGTGTTCAACATCGGCGAGGCGGTGAAGCGCGGCGACGGCGCGCCGGACACGCGCATGGGCATCGCCGCCATTATTCGACAAGCGCTGGTCGAGGCGCAGCAGGGAAGCGACAAGGTCGATCTCAACCGCGCCGCGCTCGGGCCGGTCGTGCGCGGCGAGCTGCCGGCGATGTTCGTGGCGCACCGCGAGGACGACATTCAGACCGCGCTGCGCATCGCGCGCGAATTCAAGCTCAAGGCGATGCTGAGCCAGGCGACCGAGGCGTGCCTCATGCCGGAGGCGATCAAGGCGGCCGGCGTGCCGGTGCTCATCGCCCCCACCACGCAGCGGCCCGGAGGGCTGGAGAAGTTCAACTCCTGCTTCGACATGGCGGGCGTCTGCGCGAACGCCGGCATCCCGCTCGCGTTCACGAGCAGCTTCGAAGGCTACGTGCCGAAGACGCGCGTGGTGCTGTTCGAGGCGGGGGTCGCGGCGGCGAACCGCCTCGGCTGGCAGCGGGCGATGCAGGCGCTCACCATCGACGCGGCGAAGATCCTGGGCGTCGACAAGGAGTACGGGAGCATCGAACCGGGCAAGATCGCCGACCTCGTCTGCTACGACGGCGATCCGCTGGAGTACACGTCGCATGTGATCGCGGTGTACGGCAAGGGCGAACTGGTTTTCACACGTTAGACGTTCGACGTGGGACGTTTGACGTCAGGGGAGCAGGACCAGCTTTCCAACCGTCGTCCCCGACTCGAGTGCCTTGTGGGCGTCGGCGACGTCGGCGAAGGGGTAGGTCTGGATCGCGGGGAGCCGGATGCGGCCCTGGCGGTACCAGTCGAGGAGCATGGTCATGCCCTCTTCGAGGATGTGTCGCTCCTCGAAGAGGTAGCTCAGATTGAAGCCGAGCACGCTGCGGTTCTCGCCGGTCATCTTGAGCGGGCTGAATCGCGGTGTCTGGAGCCAGCCCCAGAGCAGTCGCAGCGCGCTCGCCTTGCCGCCCTTGCGCGGCAGCATCGAGTGGAAGCCGTAGACGACAAGCCGCCCCGTGGGTCGCAGCGCCTCGTAGCTGCGGCGCAGCGTCTTGTAGCCGTTGGCGTCGAAGACGAGATCGTAGTCGCCCGCGAAGTCGCCGACGGTGACCGGGTCGGCGCCGAGCGCGCGCGCCGCCTCGACCTTCTCCTCGCGACCCACCACGCCGGCCGCCCTGCAGTCGGCGATCTGCAGGAGCTGCAGCAGCGCGCTCCCGACGCCGCCCGCCGCGGAGTGCACTAGCGCGCGCTTACCGGGACGCGGCCGACCGAGCTCGAAGAGTGCGTACCACGCCGTCAGGAAGATCGTCGGGAACGCCGCCGCCTCCTCGAACGACATGCCGTCGGGCATCTCGAACACCTGGTGGCTCGGCACGACGACGCGCGTCGCGTATCCGCCGAATCGCGTGACCGCGACGACGCGACGTCCGTCGCTGGTCTCGCCGGCGATGTCGAATCCCGGAGTGATCGGTCCGTCGACGTAGTGCATCGCCGACGCGTACAGCCCCATGCGGATCACGCAGTCGGCGTAGTTGACGCCGATCGCTCTCACGTCGATCGCGGTCTCGCCCGGCCCCGCCGTCGGATCGGTCTCTTCGACGAACTCGAGCTTGTCGTAACTTCCCGGTCGCCGGACGAGCACCCTCCGCATGGGGAGGAACGTTATCAGTGATCAGTCGTCAGTCGTCAGTTCGCCCACTGAGAACTGACAACTGAAAACTGATCACTCTCCCTCGTTGTCCCCGCCACCCCCTACGCTCCGGTTTAGACCAGACCGCAACTCGTGCCGGAATCGGCACCGTTTGACCGGAACGTATTCGGTAGTCGTCGGAGCGCTCGTCACCGCACTGGTGCTCGGACTCGTCATCGGACTCGCCGCGGCGCGTGTCCGCGTGGTGCGCCGCGCGGCACGCAGCCGCCGGCAGGGTCGGCGCGGGGAGGCGCGCGCGATCCGCCTGCTGCGTCGGGCGGGCTACCGCGTCGTCGCCACACAGCCGACCGCCAAGGCGAGCGTCCGCGTGGACGACCGGCTGGAGGAATACGCCCTGCGCGGCGACTTTCTCGTGCGGCGCCGAAGACGGCTCTATCTGGCCGAAATCAAGGGCGGCGCCGAGTCCGCCGGCGTCCACCACCGCGCCACCCGCCGCCAGCTGCTGGAGTATGCGTGCGCGTTCGAGGTCGACGGGCTGCTGCTCGTGGACACCGAAAACGGAGCCGTCCATACGATCTCCTTCCCGGCGCTGCGGGTATGATCTCCGCCATGCGCAACTCCCTGCTTTCGCTCGCCCTGGTAGGCATCTTCGCGGTCCCGTCGGCCGCCGGTTGGAAGAAGCTCGACGGTCAACGCGCTCCGGCGATTACCGCCAAGGAGTGGATCAACGCGGGCAAGAAGGGACCCCAGGAGGGAGACCTGCGCGGCAAGGTCATCCTGCTGGAGTTCTTCGGCACCAGGTGAGGACCGTGCATGCAGCAGGTGGGTCACCTGCAGAAGCTCCACGAGAAGTACTTCGACAAGGGTCTGCGCGTCATCGCGATCAGCAGCGAGTCGATCGGCACGATCAAGGGTGCCGTCACCGACGACCGCGGCGGCCTCTACTGGTTGGCCTCGGACCCCTCGCGGGAGACCGTCGGTCGCTACTCGAATCCGGGCGGCCTCACGATTCCCCGCACCTACCTCATCGACGCGACGGGCAAGGTGGTCAGCGACGGCATGCCGAACGAGTCGCGCATCCAGGAGCTGCTCGAAGGCGTGCTCGACACGCGCGTCGGCAAGACGCTGCACAAGTCGCTCAACGGCGCCGTCAAGGCGTTCGAGAAGGGCGACTACGGCAAGGCCTACAAGGCGGCCGGGAAGATGACGGAGAAAGAGGACGCCGCGCTGGTCGCCGATGCCCAGTATCTGCGGGAGCGCTGCGTCGCGGTGGCCGACTTCTCGAAGAAGCTGATCGAGTCGAGCGCCGCCGACAAGAAGGGGCGGGGACAGCTGCAGCGGGGTCACTGGGGAGGTTACGCAGCCGCTGTGCTGAGGCGACGTGATGGGCAGCGGCGGTGGCCGGCAGCTGGTGTGAGGTGACTGGCCACCGCTCGTCAGCAGCTCGCTGCAAGGTGACGGCATCTCCAGCTTGGGTAACACCTGGCTGGTTGCCAGCGCAGCGCGCTCGCCTCGCGGCTGCTGAACAGATGAAGAGTTCGGCTCGGGGGGTGGCGCTCCCAGCTCCGTCAACGCGACGCCATCTGTCGGAAGACAACGGCGTCAGGTCCAACCGTCACCCCACTGCCATCTAGCGGTGTTAAAGTCAATCAATACTGTGATGAAATCCGCCAGAACACGGCGGCGGCATGACCAATCGAATCTCTGCTGCTATCTAGTGACATCAGGGTAGACCACCATTTCATTATCATCAGGATAACTGTCACGAACGCCAACCGCTCAAGTGAACGCCAACGCCCTTAGCGAGAAACCGTGTGAAGAAATAAAATGAGATAACACACTGGCTGCAGTCTGTACAAGACAAGACCCACCATCCCAACGCTGATATTCTTGTAATCAACACATCTCATCTATCTAGCCGGCCGGTTTGGGGGGGGGGCAAGCCAAAGTCGAAAAAACGTCACGCGTCACGCGTTTTGCCACAATACAACTTGACGGTAAGTTTTGGGGGTACCCAAGGCAAGAGCAAAAAAACCATCATGGGGTGAAAGATATTGGCATAAGATGTTTCCAAGGCCCAATGTTTGCACTGAAGTTGACTGGTTCTGTTTGAAGTGAGAGTTGAATCACTAAAACCTTGCTTATAAACTAAAAAGGAGCCGGGGAAAAAAGGAGGTCGACCGCTTTGAGGGGGG
>JBCDBY010000007.1:0-32405 GCA_039182715.1 Planctomycetota bacterium | reverse complement strand
GTCGAAGTCGTCGCCGGCTGCGAGCACGTCGTCCACCGTCTCGAGTCGCGCGGGAGGAACGCGATACCCGCGCTCGAACTCCGTGTCGATCGTGCGGCCCGCCATCCATGAAGAAAGCACGGCACGGAACCGGTCAGCGCGCTCTTTGGAGAACCGCTCCCACGCCTCTCGGCCGCGTCTTCGGATCCTCGCCCTCTTCGAGAACTCGAGGGGTTCGCCGGTGATGCGCTCCGTCGCCTGGACCAGGTGGTAGAGCAGCTCGTGGTCGGTGCCGACTTCCTCGTACGACCGCAGAATGAGAGACGGCGCCTCGGTGTCGCCCATGCGCGCCAGCGTCGCAGCCGCGATCTCGTCGAGCCTGCCGAAAGGCTGGTAGAGCAGCGCGCGCAGGGCGACGGGCGCCGGTGCCTCGATGCGCGGCAGGCGCATGAGCAGCGCGCGGCGCAGCTCGTTGTTCTCCTGCCGGTCGAGCGCGCGCTCCACGAGCGGCCCGGGGTCGCGACCGGGTTTGCAGAGCGCGACGACCATGGTGCGACGAAACGCGGAGTGGAAGTCCTTGTCTGGGAAGACCTCGAGCATCAGCCGTACGACTTCGGGTCCGGCCACCTCGCGAAGCGCCATGCCGACGGGCTCGCGTTCCGCATCGTTGGCGCGAGGGCCCTTGGAGTCGCCTCCCGTTGCGCCGCGAAACCGCTCGACGAGGATCTTGAGGATCGCGAGGTCCGCCCCCGGCTCGCGCGCGACTCGGTCGAACTTCGAATGAGCCGGATTCTCGATCGTCAACCTTCGTATCGGCCACGCCTTGCGCAGCCGGCGCTCCAGATCCGCGTCGACGTTCGCGAAGGCGGCGAAGTAGTGGGTCGGCTCCGGCTCCCGCTCCCGGAGCGCGTACGTCACGATCGCGAGGACCAGGGTGATCGAAATGCCGACGATGAACCAGCGCCCTCGCGTCATGGCGGCATTCTACGGCGATCCCGTGCGCGCTATGCTGACGACATGTACGAGAACTGGCTCGCCGAGCGCTGGAGCACGCCGTTCAGCGACGCCGACACGCTGGTCATGATCTCGCTCGTCGACGACGGATCCCTCCAGCTCGTTCTCGAAAACGATCACACGCGCTGGTCGGTGCGCTTCGAGCACGTCGTCGCCTACCGAAACCTGCTGGAGGAGTACCGTCTCGAGCTTTGGCAGCGTCGCGACGAGATCGGATCGCCGCGCGGCTGGAGTTGGCGCCTGACCCGCTCCGACTGGCTCGACGAACTTCGCGAGCGGGAACCGCTGGTGGACACCCACGCGCCGGAGGCGGTGCACTACCTGATCGCGACGCAGGACGACGTCGTGGAGGTGTTCACCGCCGAGCCGCCGATCATCGACGAGGTCGGTTCGGCTGAGGATGACGCCCGCATCGAGGAAGAACTCGCGCGGCTGCAGCAGCGCGAGCCGAAGCTCGTGGACCTCGTGCGGCGCGTGCTCGCGCGCAATCCGGGGTCCTAGCGGCTCCTCCCGCCCGCTGCTTCGGCCCGACCAAGCGCTACTTCTTCGCCAGCAGCTTCGCGAGCTCGGCCTTGTCCATCGCCTTCACGCTGCCGTCGTTGGTGAGCACCATGAACTTGCCGTCGGCGTCCGGCTTCTTCTCCCAGAGCAGCGGAATCAGCTTGGCGACCTGGATGTTCCCGTCGCCGCGATAGCGCTCGTACGGAAAGTTCGTGTAGTCGCCCTTCTCGATCTCCTTTGCGGTCGGGTGCAGTCGGTTCTCGGGGATGCGGAAGAAGTGGTACTCCTTCGCGGTGACGTCGCCGCTGCGCACGAGCGCATAGACGTCGAGCGCGCCGTCCTTCATCGGGAGGCCATCCTTCTGCTTCATCAGCCGCCCGAAGAGGTCCCGGAGGTGATTGGTCTTCTCGATGCGCCGGTCCATCCGCTCCCGCTTCGCGGCCTTCGGATCCTGCAGCGTCGAGTACTCCTCCAGCAACGGCTCGAACAGAGCCCAGAGCTTCGCGTCGGCGCGCAAGCGCTGCATGGCGGCCCACGTCCGTTTATTGATCTTATTGAGTGCGGGGGCGAGGCGCGCCTCGATCTTCTTCTTCTCTTCGCCCTCGGGCTCCCCGAGCTTCTCGGCCGCGGCCAAGACGGCGGCCATGCGCTTCGCGATCTTCAACATGGCGGGTCGCGCCGCCTTGATCGTCTTCTCGTCCTTCATCCCTTCCAAGACCGCAGCGAGATCCCTCGAAGCGGCGACCCACTCATACGCGACGCCCATGCGCGTGGTGAGGTCGGGCTCGGCGGAGCTCGTCGTTGCGACAAGCAGAACGATCGCGATCGAGAGGATGTGGCGCAACCGCATGGATGCAGGATTGCGAAACTTCCCTGCTTCCTTCCGGTACGGTGATGAATGTGCGCAATGGATGGGGTTGGGTGCTCGGCGGGTTGGGGCTGCTCCGATCACGGCGCAGTTGGCGGACGTCGATGATCCCCGACGTCGCGCACGGAGGCCTCTCTCTTCGCCGGGTGATGGCCATCGACCGGCGCACGCCGATCCCCGATCACGACCTCGAGCTGGCGGTCTGGTTCGGGCTCGATCGGGCGATCCGAAGTCGTTCCGATCTCGATCGATACGCGCGGCCGGTCCAGCTCTGCTACATCAGCCTGATGGTTGAGCGGGAGCTCTTCGACCCCGAGTCGGAGGTCGACATGCGGGTGTGGATCGACGACGCGATCGAAGCGGACGGGGAGCTGGGGCGGCGGGCCTGGGCGGAGCTGTTGCGCGCGATCCGGGCGGCGATGCCCGCGGAGATCGAGTGGCGCTCCTGGTGGCGCGCGAGCCTCGAGGCGTTTTTTGCGGAGACCGGGTGCCGCCTGCCCGATGCGATGGAAGTTCGCGCGGAACGGGTTCCGTACGTGCGGCGTCACCGGGCCGCGTTCGAGGCTATCGACGCGTGCTCGTGATGGCGGGCAGGGTGCCGCGCTTCAGGAACAGCAGCGCGAAGCAGGTTCCGAGAACGTCCTCGGGATCCATGCACGTCGGGTCGGACCAGTGTGTCTTGCGACGGCGCATCTGCTCCAGGAGGAACGCGGCGCCGCGCGGGTACCACAGCAGGCCGCCCAGGGTCTTCTTGTCGCGCATGCTGCCCACTCGTTCGAGCGTGTACAGGTAGTAGTAGTTGTAGAGGGCGTGCTGCTGTCCGTCTCGGCGTTCGTCGTGCCGGTTCTCGGTCCCCCAGTTCGCACCGAGATAGCGAAGGCCCTTCTCCAATGCCGCGTCGAGTGAGTTCGGTACCCCCCGGCCGTCGAGGACGATCTGCTCCTTGCAGACCAGCAGGCTGGCGACGCCGGCGGCGGTCATGCCCAGCGTCGCCTGATACGAACTTTGATATCGAAACGCACCGTTCGGCATCTGGAACCTGGTCACGGCCTTGGCGATGTCTTCCCATCGGCCCCTGATGCTGCCGGAGACGGGATAGCCCGCACGCCGTGCTTCCCGCAACGCGAGGAGAACGAACTGTGTGGCGCTGAGGTCTTCGTCACGGGGCTGTTCCCAGTAGCGCCAGAGCCGGTTCGGACTCGTGTGCCGAATCAGGATCTTCTGGAGGTGATGATCCATCCACTTCCACTCCTGCTTCTTGAAGCGTGATCCGCGAGGGGGACGAAGGTGGCTCTTCGACGGCCGCGCCATGCGCTTCTTCCGGTCAGCGTTCACCGCCGTCAGCATGAGCACGATCGCGGCAGACTCGTAGGTCGAGAATTGATGATTCGAGTTGAGTCCGAACTTCTTCTGGAGGTATGCGAGTCCTCTCTTGATGGCGGGGTCGCGGCGCGGCACCTCGCACGTTGCGAGCGTGAAGACGGAGAACGCAGTGGGGCCGGCGAGATAGCACACGCCCCCGGGCCCCCCGTCGTACCTCGGACCGCCGACGCACGGTCCCCAGGATCCGTCCTTGCGCTGCGCCGACTTGAGCCACGCCAATCCGCGATCGATAGCGGCATTGACCTCGAGCACCGTCGGCGCTTCAAACGGCGGGGCGTCCCGCTTCGCGTTCTCCTCGGCCACCACCGAGCACGCCAGCGCGAGCAGCCCTGCGCACGCGAATGCCCCACCTCGCATGGGTAAAGTCTAGTCGAGGATTTCGTTCACGGCGCCCGGCGGCCGCTCTCCGCGCAGGACGGCGAGTACGTTGCGTGCGGCGGCGCGCTCGATCTCGCGGCGCACCGTCGCGACGGCGGAGCCGAGATGCGGCGTGAAGACGGTGCGCGCTTGATCCTGGAGCAGCGCGGCCGGAATGTCGTGGGGCGCATCGGGCCGCGAGCGGTCCTCCAGCTCGAAGACGTCGGCGGCGTAGCCCGCGAGGTGGTCGGCGGCAAGCGCTTCGGCGACGCGCACTTCGCTCACCACGGACCCACGGCCGATGTTCACCAGCCGCGCACCGCGCTTCATCGCGAAGGGGTCGACGAGGTGCAGCGACTCGGGCGTCAGCGGCGCCGCCAGCACGACGAAGTCGGACATCGCCAACAGCTCCGGCAGCGGCGTCGATGCGGGGTCGACCGGATCGTGGCCGCGCACACGGCAGCCGAACCCCGCGAGTCGCTGCTCGACCGCGCGGCCCACGGCGCCCATGCCGACGATGCCGACCGTCGCGCCGTCGAGGCCCGCGCCGTAGAGCTCCGGGCGCCAGCCCTCGAAGTCCCCCGAGCGCATGAACGCATCACCCGGCAAGACGTGACGCGACAGCGCCAGCAGCAGCGCCACCGCCAGCTCGGCCGTCGGCGCCGTGAGCAGGTCCGGCACGACGGTGACCCATACGCCGCGGCGCGTGCACGCCTCGACGTCGATGTTGTCACCGCCCTTGAGTGCGCCGGCGACGATGCGCAGGCGCGGGCACGCGTCGAGCAGCGCTTCGTCGACGCGGTCGGTCATGAACGCAATGAACGCGTCGGTGTGCGCATCGGGCCGCCCGGCCGTCACACGCGCCGCCTGCTCGAGCTCCGCGCGCACCTCGGCGTGGAGCGGGTGCGAGGCGACTACTTGAACTTGCGACGCATCCATCCGCTGAATGTATCGACGACCGTCACCATGGCGAGGATCAGGATGAGAATGGCGGAGACCTCGCGGTACTCCATAATGCGGAGCGACGCCATCAGCTCGAAGCCGATGCCGCCCGCGCCGATCATGCCGAGCACCGTCGACGCGCGGAAGTTGTATTCCCAGCGGTAGATCGCCACGTCGGCCATCTGCGGCAGCACCTGCGGCAGGACGCCGTGCGTGACCACCTGCAGCGGCCGTCCGCCCGCGGCGCGCGCCGCCTCGATCGGCTCCTCGGTGACGTGCTCGATCGACTCGGCGAAGAACTTGCCGACCATGCCGAGCGAGTGGAAGCCCAGCGCGAGTGCACCGGGCAGCGCGCCGAAGCCGACGGCGACCACGAGCAGGATGCCCATGATCAGCTCGGGAATGGCGCGCATCAGGTTCAGGAAGGTGCGCGTCGCGTGGTAGACGGCCGGATGCGGCGAGGTGTTGCGCGCGGCGAGGAAGCCGAGGGCCAACGAGACGACGACCGCCATCGCGGTGCCGACGATGCTCATCGCGAGCGTGTCGAGCAGCGGCACGCCCCAGTCGGCGATATTGGTGAAGTCGGGCGGCAGCGCCTCGCCCAACACGCGCGCCATCTCCCCGGCTCCGTGGATGTAGCGGGGGACGTCGAAGAATCCAATGACCGCGGCGCACGCGGTGACGACCACGAGGACCGCCCCCACGCGCACCGCGCTGCGATTCCAGCGGCGCCGGTAGTTTTCGGCGAACCGCTCGATCATCCGAGTTCGGAGAGGTCCTTGCCGAGCAGCGTCGCGAGGTTGCGGACGACGTCGTAGTCCTTGTCTTCGATCGGCACGAATCCGCTCGCCTTCAGCGGCTTGAGGATCTCCTCGTCCTTCAGCTCGTAGAAGGCGGTCTTGATCTTCTCCTTCAGCTCCGGCGCCAGGTTGCTCTGCATCGCCCACGGGTACTGCGGGAACCAGTCGGAGTGCTTGACGCGGTTGACCTTGTCGAGCTTGATCACGCCGCGCTCGACGAGGCTCTCGAAGATCGGCTCGGAGAGGCCGCCCGCCTGCGCGTTGCCGCTCTGCACGTTGAGCGCCACGGCGTCATGCGCGCCGAGGAACTGCTCCTTGTAGTCCTTGTCGACGGTCAGGCCGTCCCCCGCGAGCACCGACTTGGGAATGAGGTGGCTCGAGGTCGACGCGGGGTCGCCGTAGGCCATCGTCTTGCCCTTGATGTCGGCGACCGTGGCGATGCCCGCCGCCTTGTTGCCGATGATGATCGAGCGGTACTTCGCCTTGCCCTTCTTGGTCTTGGCGGCGAACGCCTCGATCTCCGCCTTCTGCTTGCAGAGGCAGTAGGAGAGCGGGCCGAAGTAGGCGAGGTGCAGGCGGCCCGAGCGCATCGACTCGACCATCGTCGAGTAGTCGGTCATCGGGACCAGCTCGATCTTCTTGCCGATCTTCTCCTCGAGATAGGCCACGAACTTCTCGTTGTCCTTGATGAGCTTGCTGGGGTCCTCGTCGGGCAGCACCGCGACCTTGAGGGTGTCGGGGTTCGCGGCATCGCCGCCGCCGCTCCCGCCGTCGCCGCACGCGACGATCGGCAGGCTCACGAACAGCGCGAGCAGCACGCTAAGAGCACGCTTCCATTCCATGACTGGGTCTCCGTTGGGACGTGGTTTCGGGGGCATCCACGGCCGTCCGCTTGGTCGGCTCGGTGGAGGGATAGATGCGGGCGAGATCGGCGTCGGTGAGATCGGCGGGCGGTCCGTCGAAGACGACGCGGCCACCCTGCAGGCCGATGATGCGCTCGCCGAACTCGCGGGCGAACTCGACCTGGTGGAGACTGACGACCGCGGTCAGCCCGTCCTCGCTGCAGACGCCGCGCAGGATGTCGAGCACGCGCCGGCTCGCCACGGGGTCGAGGCTGGCGACCGGTTCGTCGGCGAGCACCGTCTCCGGCTTCTGGCAGAGCGCGCGCGCAATGCCGACGCGCTGCCGCTCGCCGCCGCTGAGTGCATCGCAGCGCGACTCCGCCTTGTCGAGCAGGCCGACGCGATCGAGGCAGGTCAGCGCGAGATCGACGTCGGCGCGCGGAAAGGGGATCAGCGAGCGCCACGTCGAGTAGTAGCCGATGCGGCCGAGCAGGACGTTCTGCAGCGCCGACTGCCGCGCGATGAGCTGATGCAGCTGGAAGATCATCGCCGTGCGACGCCGGTGCAGGCGCAGGCCGGGGCCAGCGCCGATCTCGGTGCCGGCGAATCGGATCTGGCCGGCCGTCGGCGGCTGCAGGTAATTGAGCGCGCGCAACAGCGTCGACTTCCCCGCGCCGGAGTGGCCCAGCAGAACGGTGAACTCGCCGTCACGGAGCGTGAGCGACACCTCGCGCAGCGCGTGCACCTCGCCGGCGTAGGTGACGGAGACGTTGTCGATCTCGATCACGGGAGCGCGGGACTCTACGGACGCATCGTCAGGAGAAGGGGAACGGGGCGTGAAGGGGAGGTAAACGAGGTGGCCTTTACCCTCTCCTTGCGAAACGGCCGTCCCGCTACAATCCGCCGGTGGAGATCGAGGTCACGAGGGAGCCGGGCGGCGCGGCGTTTTCCGCCGTGCAGCAGGGGCTCGACGCATTCAACGCGAGCGTGGCGCCGGACGCCACCGCGACGCCGCTCAACGTCTACCTGCGCGAGGACGGCGCGCTGCTCGGCGGCCTTTGCGCGCACACGTTCTGGGACTGGCTCTCCGTCGGCCAGGTCTGGGTGGAGGAGTCGCGGCGGCGGCAGGGCGTGGGGCGCCGGCTGATGGCGGCGGCCGAGGCCGAGGCGATCGAGCGCGGCTGCCGCCACGTCTATCTCGATACGGTCGACGTGCAGGCGCCGGGCTTCTACGAGAAGCTCGGCTACCGCGTCGTGGGCACGCTCGAGGACTTCCCGCCGGGCGGGCGGAAGTTCTTCCTGACGAAGGACCTCGGCTGATGCGCCCGCCGTTCGTCGTTAGGATGCGCCGATGATTCGCAACTTCGGCACCATCCTCCTCGGCATCGGCCTCCTTCTCGGCGAGGCGCCGGCCGAGGATGCGCAACTCGTCTTCGAGGTCCGTCGGAAGGACACGACGGTGTCGCTGCAGCCGAAGGAGGGGGAAGCTCCCGCCAAGCCGGTCGAGACGCGGCTGCGCGTGCGGCTGCGCGCCGACGACGTCTCCACGCTCGACTTGAAGACCGGTCGGGAGACGCTCGTCGACTGGAAGAACGAGCGCATCCTCGACTTCGACCACGCCGGCAAGCGCGTTCGCTCGCGGTCGCTGCTGGCCTGGATGGCCGGCATGCGGCAGGAGCAGGACAACCGGACCCGCATCGCCGGCGCCCTCAAGGCGGGGGACATACGGACGAAGGCGTTCGAGCCGTTCTGGATCGAGTCGCTGTTCCGGGCGGGGTCGATCCGCTCGGACGCGATCCAGGAGATCGCCGCCGGCGGGGCGCAGACCATCAAGTACAAGGACGAGCTGGTCCTGAACGCGGTGGAGGGCATGACGCCGATCCCCGAGGAGCTGCGGCAGGCCTGGAAGCGCTTCCTGGTGCGCGAGCTGCCGATCCATGCGGCGGTTCTCTATCGCCTCCTGAAGCTGAAGCATCAGCCCATGGAGATCCGCTGCCGCTTCTACAACGCGACGCGAAAGACCGACCGGGTTCTCGAATTCCGCCCGTGGCCGCCCGAGAAGGGGGAGGCGCCGCCTGCCGACGTGGATCTCGCCGCGGCGCAGCGGACGTACGCGGCTTGGGTCAACCCGAAGGATCCGCTCGACGTGCTGCTCGACGACATCGCGGCGAAGCGCATCGAAGGCAAGGCCCTCACGCGGCAGGACTACGAAGAGCGCGTCTCGGCGCTGGCCAAGGAGGGCAAGAGTCTCGACGCGTTCCTAGTCTTGCTCGAAGGCACCTTCGCGCACGCCGACCTGGATGCGCGCACCCTGGTGGCGACCATCCACATGCAGGCGCCCGAGATCCAGAAGCTGACGCAGGCGATGGCGCAGCTGTCGTCCGAACCGGCGGTCGGAGAGAAGGTCCTGCTCGAACTCGACCGCGAGGACCTCGAAGGCCGCGCCACGCTCAAGATCCTCCGCGCGAACGCACGCACCGGACAGCGCAAGCCGGGCGATGCGCGGGCGCTCTTCCTCGAGGTCCTGCGCGCGCGCCCCTGGCTGGCGGGGCCGACGAAGGACCTTGGTGACCTCTACTACATGCGGTATCAGGTGCCGAGCGCCTGGCGCTGCTGGGAGCGCGCCTACGCGCTGGCTCCGAAGCACCCGCTGATTCAGCCGTTCCTGCGCTACCGCGATTCGGTGCGGAGCGCGTACGCCGACTGGCTGAAGCCTTGATGCGCGCCCTGCTGCTCGCCCACATCGTGCTGGGAGGAGCCGGCCTGATCGCGTACTGGATTCCGGTCTTCGCGAAGAAGGGTGGGCCGCTGCACGTGCGCGTGGGGCGCTGGTTCGTCTGGTGCGGCTACGGTGTCGTGGCGACCGCCGTGGCAATCTGCGTGTTGCGCCTGTGGGGCGACCCGACCGAACGCGAGAAGACGATCGCCGCGTTTCTCGGCTACCTCGCGCTGGCGACGCTTGGCTTCCTGCGGCAGGCGGTGCTGGTCGTGCGCACGCGGCGCGCGCCGGAGACGCTCACGAAGGATCGCGTGCATCAGGCGCTGGGCGTCGCCTGTCTGCTCGCGAGCGCCGGCATGGTGGCGGGCGGCTTCTTCGGCGCTCCGCCCGCGCGCGTCCTGCTACTGGCGATGTCGCCCATCGGCGTGATCGCCGGCGTTTCCATCCTGCGCTTTCGGCGCGCGCCGCAGAAGACGCGCATGGCGTGGTGGTACGAGCACGTCAGCGCGATCGGCGGCGCGGGCATCGCGTTTCACACCGCATTCCTCGTGTTCGGCGGGTCGAGTTTCTTCCGCCTCCCGGGCGCGCTGCAGGTCGTGCCCTGGATCGCGCCGACGATCGTCGGCACGCCCGCGATCGTGTTGACCGTGCGGCACTACCGGCACAAGTTCGGGGAACTCTAGACGACCCGTTCCACGACCCACCCGCCGTCTTTCCGGCGCAGCATGGCGCGGGAGATGCGGTAGGAGAACTCCTCGTCGAAGACGCGGCGAATCGCGGCTTCCATCTGGCTCAACCCGGCGGCGTCGTCGGCTCCGGTCACGAAGAGCAGATCGCGCGCCGGGGCCGCGGCGATCACGTCTCCGTCCACGTGGTCCGCCATGACATCCCAGACGTGGTCCGCCAGCAGCATGCTCGCCTCGTAGTCGCCGCCGCAGTTCAGCATCTTCAGCGCGTCGCCGCACATCTCGAGAGGGTCCGCGATCGCCAGCACGCCCTCGACACCGGCCGCGAACGGGTCCTCCCCGATCTCGTCGTCGCTGTCCAGGACGAACGAGAACCTCTCGCCCTCGTCGCGCGCCAGCACGGCGTGCATGTCGGCCGCGATGGGTCGACGCACCACGGAGGCCTGTTGCTCCGGGAGGGACTCGAGCCACTCGTCGGACTTCACGAGCACGACGAGCGTGGCGGACTCCCCGGTTTCGAGCGAGCGGAGAAACCACTCGATCTTCTCGTCCCGCTCCGCCGCCGATTCGATCCGGGCGAGGTCCCCCGCCAGGTTGTCGAGGTAGATCCGCGTCGACCCGTCCGCGCCCCGGCTCGCGAGCAGCTCGAGGTCGCTGACGATCTCCACCTCGTAGCCCCGCTCCCGCAGGATCTCCGTCACGTACTCCGCGAGGGTCTTCATCCGCTCATACTCGCTTCTTTCCGCTCGCGGCGCCACGCGGCCATGTCGTCACTCCGTCGGTCGAGCCAGCGGGACGTCCACGAACTCGAACGCGACGACCTCGACGGAGAAGCGCTTCGGAACGCGCAGCGTGCCGCGCACCGGGTAGCGCGGAGCTCCGTCGGGGAACGGCAGTCCGAATCGCCAGACCGACTGGCCACCGCCGCCGAACCCGCCCGAGAGCATCAGCTCTTTTCCATCGGCATCGCGCAGCTCGAGGCCACGCGCGGCCATGTCCGAGTGGACGTGCCGCGCCAGCTCCCGCGCGGGGTGCGGCAGCGCCGCGAAGTCGCGCGCCATCGCGGTACTGACGGAGCACCAGCCGTCGTCGTTGCCGAACAGACCGATCTCGAAGGGCGGGCAGACATACTCGGCGGTGGCGTCGACGCTTTCGCACGAGACGTCGTAGGAACTCCACTCCTTGACGTGCAGGATGGAGCAGACCACCCGCATCCGCTGCACGCGGTCCGCGCGCTCGTACTGTTTCAGATTCCAGATCGTGAAACGGTCGGAGTGGTGGACGTTGCTCGCGTGTCCCTCCAGTCCCTTCTCCGCCCACTGGACCCCGGCCTCGCTCATCAGGTCGGTCACCCGGGCATCGCGGCCCAGCATGCTGTTTTCATCCAGCGGGACGCACCGCATGCGGAGAGTCAGGCGCGGCCGGTCGCCGGGGTCCTCGCGCCAGGAAGCGTGATCCAGCTGCAGCGTGAAGCGGCCGCACGGCGACGTCGCCACCCCCATCGGCTCCGGCTCCCCGTTCGGGGCCGCCGGGTTGGTGGGGGCGGCCTGGCAGCCTGCGAGCGCGGCGAGGAAGACCACGAAGCGAACGATTCGCATGGTCGTGCTACCTCGGCTTGACCATCGTCTGCGTGAAGACGTAGGTGGTCGTGATGGAGCCCCCGTCCTTCGGGACCTGGTCGTTGCGTGCCTTGCACACCACGTGTGTGAAGCGGCCCATCTTGCGAGAGAAGGTCGCGGTGCCCTCGACGATCTTGTCGGTTTTGAAGCCGAACGTGACCAAGTCGGTCTCGAGCTTTTTCAGCGTGCAGACCGTGTCGATGACGAAGGCGGTGCTCATCTTGCCGTAGGCCCAGTCGCCGGCCACCGTCCAGCTCTCGCCGACGCGGACCGGCTTGGGCGGCAGCAGCCAAAGCCAGTCCGCGCCGCCGAGCATGTCTTCGATGATCTCGATTCCCTCGATCTCGGTCGTCGGTACGAGCGCGCCCTTCTTGGCCGCGACTTCGATGGTGCGTCCGGCGAGCGGGTGCTTCTTGCGCTCCTTGCGGGTCGGACGCTTCTTGCCGTCCAGCACCACGTCGGTCGTGCGCTGGAAGTCGTACGTCGAGAACGTTCGACGGGCGCGGATCGGCCGTCCGTTCTCGGCCGCCGTCACGAGCTGCTCGTAGCGACAGTCGGTGACGTCCTTGATGGTCGAGACGACGAACGACATCTTGAGCTGGGAGTCCTTCGTGATCCGGAGCGTGACGGCCGTCCGTTGGCCCTCCTTCCACGTGGGCGCCGGCGTCCAGGTGGGGGCCTTCTTCTTGGTGTCGCCCTGGGCCCAGCCCAGCCCGGCCAGAACGAGAAGCACGCCGAGCCTCTTCATGCGGTCCACTGTAGTCCTGGAACGGTCGCGGTCGCAAACGGATCGGAGATCGTTGCTCGTAGAACGTATGAACCGGGGCCACGAGCTTCGGCTGGTTCGCCTTCCGGGCGGTGGCCGTGATAAGACAGCAGCATGCGCATCGCCCTGCTACTCCTGGTCGGCTGCAGCTCCCCGGCGGAACGTCTCTTCGTCGGTGCGTGGGAGAACCAGTCGAAGATCTATGCGGCCGAGCCGGGCGTCGTGCACATCGACATCGAGCCCGGCGGCACGTGGTCGGGGATCGTCCTGAACCCGGACCTCTCCTGGAGCGAGACCGAGGAGGAAGACGGACTGAGCCGCTTCGGAGGCACGTGGTCGCTCCAGAGCATCCAGGAGCCGAACGCGGAGGGCGAGTACGCCGCCGTCCTGATCGCAACCGGCCCGACCGGTGTCCTGCAGCGGCCCGACGGCAGCAGCAAGATCCCGATTCTCGTGGGCCCGGGGCGGCTGGACCTCGATCTCGACCTGTTCCTGGTCGACGATCTGACCGTGACGTTCGTGCGACGAGAGCGATAGATCCACATTTGCTTAGACTGAACGCATGCGACTGATCCTCGTTCTACTCGCGCTGTCCGCGGCGACCTTCGCCGGGGAAGAGACCGATGCCAAGGCGAAGAAGGAGACCCCCGCGCACTGCCGGATGGATCCCGGGCTCAAGCTGCCGGTCGCAAAGTCGGCGAAGAAGCTGGGGGATGGATTCGGCGCGGTGGTCAACCTCAACGCGCTCGGACAGATCGCGCTCGGCGACAAGCGCGGCTCCCTCGACGCGTTGAAGAAGTCGCTCTCGGAGCTGGTCAAGAAGCACGGGGAGATGGAAGGCCCCGCTTCGACGATGCGCGTGCTGCTGCGTGTCGATCGTGACGCCCCGTGGCTTCATGTCCAGTGGGCCATGACCATCTGCGCGGAGTGCCGCATCCGGCGCATCGAGCTTGGGGTCCAGCAGAAGGACGGTACGCCGGGTCGACTCGACAGCTGGCTCCCGATGATCCCGGGCGGTCGGGCGAAGCCCGAAGAGATGATGTGGATCAAGGTTCACGTCTTCGGCCGGAAAGAGAAAGCGCGGGACTTCGCCGGCTTCCAGGTGATGACTCCGACGCACTTCCTCTACCGAAGCGGAGATCAGACGCTCGAGGATCTTGATGCGGTCGCGAAGCGGATCCGTGCCGTCACGGCGGAAGCCAAGAAGGCCAAGATCGCGCGGCGCGGCGAGATCAAGGCCGGCCACAAGGTCCCCTTTGACGTCATCGTCGGCGTGCTCGACGAGTTCCGCGTGCAGAAACTCGATCGCGTCGACTACTACGGCACCGCCCTCCCCAGCAAGGGGGTGCGCACCGGGGCGCAGCTTCCCTATCCCAAGAGGAACTACGTTCGGCGCTGAGGCCGCTGTCGGCTACGACGAGGCGACGAACACCAGCTCGCGGCCCGGACGATCCGGCGCGTCTCTCACTTCGACGACCGCGAAGCCACATCGCGTGAGCGAGGATTCGACCTCCTCGCGGCCGCGGAAACGAAGCGTCGAGTCGGACGTGAGCACCGCGCCGTCACGCGCGAACCGATACGTCCAGCGAAACGAGACGAGCGGAAGCGAAATGCCGGTCCGTTCGACCCACGATTCCACAATGCCATGTCCCGGAATCTCGCGTCGCGTGAACGACGCGGCGCGATGCCACCCCTCCCAGGCGCGTTGCGCCGGATCGCGTACCTCGAAGAGGAGTCGCCCGTCCGGACGTAGCGCGCCGTGGATGCCGGTCAGCGCCGCGTGCCAGTCCTCGTCTTCGACGAAGACCTGCGCGACGTTGCCGGTCATGGTCGCGGCGTCGACTTGGACCAGAGGCAGCGACGAGGCGTCGCCCAAATGCCATCGGACACGCGCCGCGCCGGGCTTGCGCCGGGCCACCGCCAACGATGCCGCCGCCGGATCGACGCCGACGACCTCGAACCCGGCGGACGCCAGCAGGCACGCGAAGGTCCCCGTACCGCAGCCGACGTCGAGGACCGAACGCGCTCCGCAGGCGCGCAGCATGGCCACGTACGGCTCCAGGTCGTGCCGAACTCCATCGAGGTGATCGTCGAGACCGGCGAGCCGGGGATGCGCGAACTTGGCGTCCGGTTCCATCGACCCGACCTTACTCCGCGCTAGAATTCGGGGCTCTTCGATGACTCGTAGAAAAGTCGCGGTCTTCTGCGTCCCCGAGACGGGCCACCTCGCGCGCATTCGGGTCGTGGTGCGCCAGCTCGTCGCGGCCGGATGCGAGGTCGTCGTTCTGTCGCACGCGCGCTATCGCGACATCGTCGAGGGGGAGGGCGCGGGTTTCTTCGACCTGTACGGGCGCTATCCCATCGAAGAGGCGGACGCCGAGTCCCACCCGGTCTCCTGCCGCCACGTCACCCACGCCGGCGTATTCGCGGAGCGCGTGGTGGGGGACCTGCGGGAGATCGGTCCCGACCTCGTCGTGTACGACAGTTTCAGCGTCGTCGGTCTGGTCGCCGCGCGCCGGCTCGATCTGCCGCATGTCTGCGTCCTCTCCGGCCACAACCCCGACCCGGCGCGCATGCTCGCCTCGCTGGCGCGCGATTCGCGCGTAAGCATCGCCGATTGCTGCACGCGTGCGGTGGACGAGCTGCGCGATGCGTGGGGCTGGGCCGACGTTTCGCCTTTCTCGTTCGTCGACACGCTGAGTCCGCACCTCAACGTCTACTGCGAGCCGCCGGCGTATCTGACGGCGGAGGAGCGGGCGGTGTTCGAACCGATAGTGTTTCTCGGCTCGCTCGCGTCGCTCGAGCCGCCGCCGCCCGGTCCGGCCGCGTTCCCGGAGGCGGACCACAAGATCTACGTCTCGTTCGGAACGGTCATCTGGCGCTACTTCGGCGCTCGGGCGGACGAGGCGCTCGACGCCATCGGTCGTGCGCTCGGCGGGCGGACCGACGTGCGCCTGCTGGTCAGTCTCGGTGGCGGTGGCCACACGCCGCCCGCTTCGCTCGAGGCGCCGAACATCGAAGTCCGCGACTACGTGGATCAGTGGCGCGTGCTGCACGAGGCGGACGTCTTCGTGACGCACCACGGCCTCAACTCCACGCACGAGGCCGCGGCTTGCGGCGTCCCGATGATTTCCCATCCGATCTTCTGGGACCAGCCCGCCCTGGCCGCGCGCTGTGCCGAGCTGGGCATTGCCGTGCCGCTGGGCGACGACGTCGAACGCGCTCTTACTGCGGCCGGGGCCGCGCGGCCCCGCATGGCGCGCGCGCAGGCGTGGGAGCGCGACGTGATCGCCGCCCGCCCGGCGGCGATCGAACGCATCCTCGCTATTCGATGACGGTCAGTCGCGGGCGCGGGTCGTCGCGCGCCTGCACGGCGACCTCGGCCCAGGGAATCGTCTTCACGATGTGGAAGTCACCCTGCTCGACGTTCTCGTAGGACGACCGATCGTTGTTGAAGACGATCATCTCGGTCGGATCGCCCGAGCGGATCGGCACGACGTGGTGGAGGATGTTCGGCCGCACGATGGCGCGGTCGCCGCCGACGAGCGGCGTCGCCGTCACCACGCCGTCGCGCTCGACGAGCAGGTAGCCGCGCTCCTCGCCGATCGGTCCCGGTACGAAGAGCAGATTCGTCACGCGGTGATGCACGTGCAGCTGCACCGTCTCCTGCCGGTCGGCCACCATGCGCACGTGGTAGATCTCCCACGGCGCGATCCAGTCGCCCGACTCGTCCTGGATCGTGACCTGCGCCTGGAACGAGTCGTACTTGCCGAAGTAGCGCGGCGCGGTGGACTCGATGCGCGCATCGCCGCGCGGCGCCGGGCCCTCCCACGCCACGACCCCCAGCGCCCCGCCGTCGGGCCCCGCATCCAGCTCCGTCCCCGGTGCGACGACGAACGGGCTCGATCCGTTGGAGCCGGTCATGCGCACGACGACGGAGCAAGGCCCCGGTGCGCGCACGCGCTCGCCCGGACCGAGTTCGATATACCCGACGTCACGCTCCGATAGCGTGATGTCGCGACCCCACACATCCCACATGGCCTCGGATTATAGAAGTCGGCGGTCTACATGCGAACCCGCAAGTTGCGCCGCAGCAACACCTGCAGCAGCCCGACGAGCAGCAGGCCGAACAGGGCGCCCATCCATGCCCCACGCATGCCCCCGAACGCGAGCTTGAAGGCGATCGTCTGCACGAAGACGAGCACGACAAAGCCGCGCACCCAGAGCGGTGCTCCTCGTCGCCAGGCCTGGAACGTCATTAACGTGCACCAGACGGCGTGCCCGCTGGCCGGGAACCACAGCAGGTTGCGCGCGAGCAACTGTGCGATGCCGATCGTCCAGACGATCGCGTAGGCGCGCGGCGCGCGGGCGAAGATCATCTCCCAGCCGAGCAGGAAGAACGCGAACGAGATCGGCGCGTCGTACGCGATGCTTCGTCCGGACGGTCGCTGCCAGACGATCCACACGCACCAGACGGCCGCCGTGCAGAGCGCCGCCGGCAGCACGCTCCGCCGCCACAACCCATGATCTCGCGCTTCCATGTCGCATGCATGGTGGGCGTCTCACGTCATCGGGGCGCCATCGATTTCGGAGTAAGGGGTTCCGGTGGCGCCTGCGCCTCTTCTCTCGACACGGAGGTTTCCATGCGCGCAGCTCTGATCTTGTCCCTGACGCTTCTGGCCGCCTGCGGCGGTGGGGGCGGCGAAGAGACCGTCTCGTTTCTCGCATCGCGGACGCCCAGCGCGGTCCGGCTCGTGACCGGCTCGAACAGCACGCAGGTGATTCAGCCGCTCGACGACGGCACCACAATCGTGGCCGGACGTGTGTCGAGCTCGTCCGCCGGATTCGTGGACCCCTCCGGCGCGACGCTGGCCACGAAGCTGTCGGGCGAGCAGTTCCTGCTCTGCTACGACGGCGCGGGCGAGCTGCTGTGGCACCGCAGCTACGACGGCGCGACCGACTTCCGCTGGCTCGACATCGAGCCGACGCCCGACGGCAATCTCATCGCGCTCGGCGTGACCACGGAGGCGGTCTCGTTCGGGTCGCTGACCGTGTCGCTCGGGCAGTATCCGATCACCTACTTCGTGCTGCGCCTGACGCGCGCCGGTGAACCGATTTCGATTCGCTCGCACATTCACACCGTGGAGCCGAACGGGGGCGGCCCGGCCGGCGAGCTGGCGGTCGATCCGAGCGACGGCTCGTACGTGATCCTCGTCCAGACCGGCAGGCGGTTCCACATCGATCCCACGGCCAATGTGCTGGCCAGCGAGATCCTGACCAAGGCCATCCTCAAGTACGACGCCGCCGGTGAGCTCCAGTGGCGTGTGTTCGGGACCTTCCTCGACCTCGGCTTCATGGAGATGCTGTCGGACGGCGACATCCTGGTCGGCGGCGAGTTTCGCGAGGACGGCTTCTTCCGGGACTCGTTCGAGGAAGAGACCGCGGCGCTCGTGCGCTTGATCGGTGAGAACGGCCAACTGCGCAGCTCCATCCAGCTCGGCGCCCGCTTCAACATGGAGGCGTTCGTCGAGTGCGCGGACGGCTACGCGGTGGCGGGCCGCACCGACGGCGCCCTGACGATCGGCGACGCCACGGTCACGCCCGGTGGGGGTAGCGTGGTGTTGCGCATCACCGGTGCGAATACGCTGGCCTGGTCCCGCACCGAGGACGAGGGCGTTTCCTACGGCAGCCTCGCGCGCAACCCCGAGGACGCCAGCATCGTGGCCGCCGGCGGTTTCCGCGAGCCCTTCCGCGGCCGCGATCCCGGCGACCGACAGGATGGCGTGATGACCGCCTTCGACGACGCCACCGGAGAGCGGATCTGGTTGGAGACCGTCCCGGGTCCGGAGTGGCTGAGCGTCTCGAAGGTTTGGTTCGCACCGAACGGCGACTTCGCGATCTCCGGCCAGGCGAGCGGGCCGAACAATCTGCAGTTCCCCGGAGCCGATCTGAACTTCGACGCCGACGACGTGCTCTACATGCTGCGGATGCGGTAAGGGGTCGAAGGCATCACGCGCCGCGTCGGTGTGGGAGTACATTGACGCCATGCATCGCCGTGCCTTGCTCTGGTGTCCGCTCTGGGCGTTATTTGTGCTGATCGGGTGTGGCGAGCCGGTGCCCGCGCAGGAAGAATCGCCCGTAGCGCCGATCGTCCCCCTGCTTCGCGACATCACGAAGCGGATCGACGGGCTCGAAAGCGTAGACGCCTTTCACGCGGCATGGCCCGGCATCGAGGCCAACCTCGTGCGTATGCGCGCGCTGAACTTCAAGGATCTGGAGAACGAGGATCTGCAGGCGGCCTATCGCGATCTCGAAGAGGTCGTCGACGCGCTGCCGAATGATGTGGCCGAGGTCGTGCGCGCGCTCGGCGAGCAGAAGGGGATCTGGTCCTGGTCGCCGTTGCCGCCCGAGAAGATCGCGGCGCAGCGCTGCCGCGAGCTCTACAACCTCGTGAAGCTCTGGATGATGATCCGGAGAAGCGAGCCGCCCGAGAGCCTGACGGAGATGGAAGCGCCCTTGCGCCCCAGCGACTCGGAACCGTTCTACGTTCGCGAGAAAGACCCGTGGGGTCGGCACTACGAGATCGTGAAGACGGGCACGCGCTCGTTCCGCATTCGGAGCGCGGGGCCCGACGGCAAGCACGGCAGCGACGACGACATTGCCTTCCCGGATTCGTAGCGAACGCGCCCCCGGCTACTCCAGCTCGAGCCGGCCGCCCTCGGCGCCCGTCGCCGCGCGCTGCAGAAGTGCGCGGCGCGTCTCCTGCTGGGCAGCCGTCAGCGCCGACTCGTCGAGTAACTCCAGCTGCTCGCGCGCGCCGGCGGGTCGATCCATGCCCAGGTACTCCTGGGCTAGCCGCAGTCGCAAGGCGGGCTTCGGGTCGCGCTGAATCCACTCCCGCAGCCGCTCGACACCGGCTTCCGTGCGGCCGGCCGCAAGCAGCTTCGATGCCAGCTGCCCGAGCTCCGCGATGGGCAGCCGGAAGTCGATCGCCGCCTCCCGGTACGCCTCATCGGCTGCGACCGGATCGCCGCGCTCCAGCGCGTCGCGGACCTCGACCAGCGTGTCAACGCGCTCGGGCTTGGGCGCGATCGGTTGCAGCACCATCTGCTTGCGCGGCTCACCGTGCTTGCGGATGGAGAACCAGTCCCAGCCCTCCGCATCCACCCAGCGCTTCTCGATGCACAGCCACGCCGCCCCGACTCCGACCCCGGCGCCGAAGACGTGCAGGAGCTCGGAGCTCATCGAGAAGCCTCTGAAGATCACCGCCAGCAGGTCGAGACCGATCCAGAGTGCGCAGAACCCGAGCACGCTGACTTCGACCGACTTTCGCAGGTACACGACGAACCAGACGAACACCGTCAGGATGTTGCGCGGCGCCCAGAGGGCGGCACACGCCATCAGGCTGTAGATCGCGCCCGAGGCGCCGGCCGCGCCGCCGCCGTCCGCTCCGATCATCAGGACCTGGGTGAGCGCACCGCCCGCCGCAGCCACGGCGAGGTAGAGCACGAGGAAGCGCTGCCAGCCCAGGTAGCCCTCGACGATGAAGCCGAACGCCCAGAGGAACACCATGTTGACGAGGAGATGCGCCCAGTCGAGATGGACGAACGCCGCGGTGACCCAGGTGAGTGGATTGATCGTGCCGAAGAGCAGCACGCCCGCGTCGATCAGCGTACGCGACTCGCTACTGGCGCTCGCGGACGTCGGGAACCCGAGCAGGAGGGCGATTAGGAGGTTGGCGGCGATGATGCCGATCGTGCCCCACGGCAGCTCGGCGCTATAGGTATCGACTTTGTAGGGAACGACAACAAGCACGGCAGCGATACCCTACCGCCCCGAGGACGCCGCTATTCGTAACGGCGGTGGCCTAGGGAAGCGGCTCGAACGCGACGTCGTTCTCGTTGAGCAGGTTGGTCATGCCATGGTGGACGTGCAACGGCATGTTCTCCCGCCGGTCGAAGACCATGCGCACGACCACGGAGCACCGCTTGGACCCCTCGATGCGCTTGCCTGGCTCGAGTTCGGTGTACGCCACCCGACGATCTGAATAAGAGACGTCGCGGCCCCAGCCTTCCCGCAGGGCGGTGGATCATGGGGTCTCGCACACCCGTCGCAGCCGTCAGCGCACTCTCATCGTGATGGATGCGTCGTTCATGCCGCCCTCGATCGGGTCGCTCGTCAGCTCCTGCGCTTTGCCGTCGACGACGCGCTGGCATACGAACACGTACTTCTTCGAGCGCAGCAGCAGGACCTCGAAGTGACCAGCGGCATCCGTCTTCGCGGACTGGATCGACTTGGCCTCGCCGGCCAGGCGGATTCGCAGCACGCGCTCGGCCAGCGGCTTGCCGTCGGCATCCACGGCGCGACCTTTCGTGGGGACGCCCCGCGCGAAGGTCCAGCGGAGACCCGTCGTGCCCGGTGCGATGCCACGCCGAAACTGCGAGGCGAAGGCGCGATGCGACAGACGGGCGTCCACGGTGCCGTCGTCGGGAAGTCCGGTGATTCGGAAGCGACCGTTCTCGTCGGTGCTGGCCCAGGAACGCCCCCGCATGGCCTTCGCCGTGACCAGAACGAGCGCTTGGTGGACCGGGCGATCGGCCTCGTCGACCACGACGCCTTCGATGGCGGCGCCGGAGTCGAATCGAACCTCGACATCGGTCGCCCCGGCCTGCACTCCTTTTCCGCCGACGAGCCGTTTGCCCGGATGGCGGCGTCCGACGAGCTCAATGTCGTAACGGCCTTCCTCGAGTCCATCGAACCGGAAGCGGCCGCGTGCGTCGCTTTGCGTGCCGCGTCCCGAGGGCTTCCCGTCCGGTATCGCGACCAACTCCACGTTCGGGGCCGGATGTCCGTCGGCGCCCCGGACCTGTCCGGCGAGCGAGAGGTACTCCTTCGTTTCGATCACGACGTCGGTCGCGCCGGCAAACACGCCCTTGACCGTGATGTTCCGGTAGGTTCGCCCTTCCGGGACCCGCGCGGTCAAGGTGTGCTCGCCCTCGCGAAGCCCATCGATGTGAAACGCTCCTTGCGCGTCGGTCATGGCAGATCGCCACACCTGGACTCCGCCCTTGGCGGTGCTCCCGGCGCTTACGTAGACGTTGGGGACACCTCGTTTGAGCGACGAAACGACTCGACCGTGGATTGTGAAACCAGGCCGCAGCTCGAAGCGCAGATTCGTTTTGCCCGCCGGGACTCCGACGATCCGCGTGCCCATCACGTTCGGCCCACCGGAGTGACCGCCGACATTGATGATATGGGGGCCTTCTTTCAGGCCCTCCACGCGAAACCGTCCGTCCAGATCTGTCCAGGCTCGGTGCATCCTCCCGTCCCGCTGGGATACTCGGGCCTCCGCGCCGGAGAGCTGGCTGCCCTCCGCTATGGATTGCCGCTGCAGCCAGAGGTGGACGCCTCGAATCGGCTTTCCCTCGGGGGTCACGACGCGCCCGGCGATCGAGTGTGAGCGCTCCATGACGACCGGCAGCGGCGCGTCGTTCGGCGCGTTCAGTTCCGGGTGTTCGTCGACGTGGCCACGGGCCCAGATGCGCAGACGATGGCGCCCCGCTGCGACCCTCGGGATCGTGAACGCGCCGTCGGCATCCGTCGTTGCGAGAATCGGGGTAAGAGCGCGAGGATTCTCCAGAGAGCGTGATTCCGGCTCGACGTCGAAAGCGACGCACGCGTGCGGAAGGGGACTGCCGTCGGCGCTCGTGACCACGCCGCTCGCCGCATGCGTCATGGGCAGAGTCAGCTCGACGTCGTCGTGCGACGGGTCTGCGAATCGCAGCTTGCGCGGCTTGGAAGCGACACCCGGTGCGGCGGCTTCGACGAGCAGTCCCAGAATTTTCAGGCGGGTTTCGTCCACATCGATGGAGAAGCTGCCGTCCGGGGCGACCTCGTGGCGCGTGGGAGCGATGGACTGACCGAGCAACCGATGGCGTTCGACGAAGTACTGGACGACCACCTGGCAGTTCGGCGGAAGCCAACCGGCCGCCGGGCGGACGCGTCCACGAATGCGTCGTTGACGTGCTCTTTCGAGGCGGACGACGAGATCGCGAATCACCTGACCCTCGACGATCTCGCCGACTTCGGCGACGTTCGTCCGGAACCCCTCCGCAGAGGCACGGATCGCGCCCCGCGCATCCGGCCAGCATCCTTCCAGTATGAAGCTTCCCTTTTCATCCGACTCCGCCGCGACTCCGCCTGCGGCGACGCGAGCACCTTGGATGGGCGAGCCGGCGTCATCCAGGACCGTGCCCTCGACGGTGCCCCCGATCGCACGCTTCATCCGGAAGTCGTGCGTTTCGTGAGAGCCGGGTTGGAGCGTGCGGAGCGTGTCCCCATGACTCGCCCCACCGAGTTCGTGCAGCGGGATGCGAGATGCCGGATCCCGGAAACCCTCGACGGACGCTCGAAGGAGATAAGGCGCGGGTCGAAGCCCGGACAACACGTACGCTCCGGACTCGTCGGTCCGCGTATGGAACCGCCCGTGTTCCCTGTGATGCGGAGTCACGTAGATCGCCTCGACCAGCACGTGGCCGAGGCCTCCCTGCGGTCCGCGTACCGTTCCGGATACGGTTGCGGTCCGGACGACGACGAGGTCGTACGTTGTCGTCGCGCCCGGACGAATCGTCTCGGTGAGCCAATTGTCTTGTTTGCGGGGAGCGGTCACGTAGCCGTCCGCCACGGCGTAAATCCCGTCGATACGGCCGCGCGGAAGTGCTTCGATGCGATAGACGCCGTCGGCGTTCGAGACTGCCTGGGCGTAGCTGTGCGGCCGACCCGCATGACGGAGTCGGACCTGCGCGCCGGCCACCGGACGACCGGTGTCGGCTGCCGTCACGCGGCCGGTCAGGACACCGCCCGGCTCGACCGTGAAGTCGAACGAGGAGACGTCGGGGATTCGGACGGTCGCCACGTAGAAGCGGAAGCCGCCCGGTAGCGCCACCCAGACGGAGCGGTCGCCTCCGGTCGCCGCGGCAAACCGGAAGCGCCCGGTCGCATCGGTCGCGGTCGACCCCGGCAGGATCTTCGGCTCGCCCCGGAACTGCATGGCGCGGTTGTCCTCGAGAGAGATCGCGGCGCCGGCGATCGGCTTGCCGTCGGTGGAGGTCACGCGGCCCTCGAATGGATGCCCCGTCGCGAGCTTCAGGGTCGTCCCGTGGAACCGGCCCTCGAACCGACTGAAGCTCGCGACCGACTCCGCCGGCGCGAAGCCGTCGAGATGGGCGTGCAGGTATTGATGGCGCGTTCGCTCGACCTGAAACTCGGCGAAACCCTCGCGATCGGTCCGCTGCGAGGTAGCGCGCGCGTGAGCTTCGAGGGCCGCCTGGAGATCCTGCTCGAACCACGAGGGTGAGAACATGCCGAGCCCATCCAGCGGCTGATCGCGCACCGGGCCCGCGTAGAGGCGCACGGTGGCGCCGTCCGCCGCGCTGCCGTCCGGCTTGACCACGCGGACTCGGAGCGGCTCGAGTGCGGCCGCCGGGCGCTCGTCTCCTCCGATCGGCGCGTTCTGCGGGCCGGCTTCCGACGTCTTTGCGGCCGTGGCATGTTCCGTCTTCGATCGCACCGTGCGTTCGGGCGCACGGGACGGCGCGGAAAGCAGAGTCCAGGACGCGAAGGCCAGGACGAGGACGGCGACGCCGGCCAGCTTGAGTTTCGTCGACATGAGCAGTACTCCCGTGATCCCTGCGCCCGTCGTCGTCGCCGCGGCCGCGCTCTTTGCGGGAAAGACGAGCGGGACGAGGGCGGCGGACCAGATTCTTCGATCGCCGCCATACCGGCGGTCGAGCGCCTCCCGCATGCGGTCGATGCCGCGATGCAGCTGCGAGCGCACCGTCGCGCCGGGTCGGTCCACGCGCGCAGCGATGTCGCGCGGCGCGAGTCCTTCGAAGTAGTGCAGCACGAGGACGGTGCGGTAGGGCTCGTCGAGTGCGAGCAGCACGTCGACGATCTCGCGGTGCATGTGCAAGTCGCCGACCGCGTCGGCCGTCGATTCGGTGCGGTCGGGTCGTGCGCGTCTCTGCTCGCGGCGCCGGCGGCGTTCTTCGTCGCGGAGCACGCGGTACGCGAGGTTGCGCACGACGCCGGTCAGCCACGCGCGGAGCGGGCCACGGCGCTCGGGCGAGGCCTCGAGGGCGGCCAGCATCGCGTCCTGCGCGACGTCGTCGGCGCGACCCGGGTCGAGAATCAGTCGCCGCGCCAGCGCCTGGACGTACTCCCGGTGCGCCAGCAGCTCTTCGCGGTCGATTCCCTCGCCCATACCCCTACGTTCCCGCAGCGGGCGAATCGTTGCGCGCCTTTTTTTCGCGCGTCGGTCGATCGGCGGTGGCGCACGGCGATGCCTGTGCCGGCGGCCTGTTCGATCAGGAACCCCTGGCCGCCGCCGAGGGTGACGGCGTGGGCGCAACCCCGCAGACTGGCCCTAGCTGTGGGTCGTAAACCGCCACCAGTTCCCGGTCACGTGGCGGACGCGCAGGCGCATCCCGACGGGGTGGCGTTCGGGGGGCTCCGCTCCGCTGGGGACGTGGACGATGCCGGCGGGAGTTCCTTCGAGCGAGTTTCCCAGCTCGAGAAACGTGCAGCCCCGATACGCCGCGGTTCCCCGGACCTCGAACGAGCCGGCCGCCCGTTCGACGGAACCGTCCGCGCTTTGCTCGACCACGGAGGCGAGCGCGTCCTCGGAGGCCATGACGCGCAGGCTCATCGGGAAGTTCGTCCTCGACGACGAGATGACGAGTGCGGCCGCGATCGGCCATGTGAGCACCCACCGCAGGATGGGGCGTCGCTTGCGCCCGGCCGGGCTTTCGAGCGGAGACGGGCTCTTCGACAGCCCGACGACGAGAACCCAGTGCAGCGTGAGCGCGCCGCCTCCGAGGGTAGCGATCAGCCAGGGACTCTTGCCCAGCGAGAGACCCGCGTTCAGGCTTGCCGTGCACAGCGCCCACACGAAGAGGCACGCCAGGTAGATGCCATAAGCCTTCGATTCCCCTCGCGCCATGCCGAGTATCTTGCCACGGCATCTCGTTCCGCGGGATGGTCGACCATGGCGGCCCGTTCGAGCCGCACGTCTGCCTGTTTCAAGGAGAGCGCTACGAGATTCGTTCCGGCAACTGGTCAAGGCCGCGGGCTCGCATCGGAGTTCGTCCGCTCCCGGCACCGGAATCGAAGGTCAAGTCGCCCGCACGCGCCCGTGACGCAGCAGCAGCCCCAGACCCACTGCGCAGGCCACCAGCCCCACGCGCAACTGCGGGCTCTTCGTAGGAAGACCGAGTGCGTGTCGCACGAAGTGCTCGCAGTTCCAGCCGATCAGATCCCAAGCGTCTCCGAGCCTCGATCGTGCCCGGAAGAGGACCTCCTCCAGCGGCAACGAGCTGGACAGCTCCTGTGTGAATACAGGCTTCCCCTGAGAGAACACCGAGAGAGGTCCTTCCCGAACTCCGCCGGCGCGCCGGGAGTTCGAGATGACGAACGGTTCCCCGTGCGCGAGGCGATCGGTGACGATGCCCACGTGGTGGACCGGGCCCACGGCCACCAATACGACGTCGCCGGGCTGAAGATCGGGGGCGTATGACGTAGAATATGTCTGGCTCGAATACATGATTGAGAATCATATCACCGGGGTTCGACAGTAATGGCCCAGGCGCGTCCGGCGACCACATTTCGGGCCCTGCTTGGGCAGGTTCTCCAGGCTCGGCGAGAGCGAGCCGGCCTCAGCCAGCATGATCTCGCAGATCAGGTCGGCCTCACCCAGTCGGCCTGGTCGCGGGTGGAGCGGGGGCACAACGCGATCAGCGTGGAGCAGCTTCGGCGAGCGTGCCGAGCCCTCGGGACCGAGAGCGATGCGCTGCTTCAAGAGACGGATCACGTGGCCGAATCGCTGCGTGACCAGGGCATCCGCGTCGAGGAGCAGGACCCTCGCTCTCCCCTTGCGAATGGCCTCGTCCTGATCGGCTTCGCGGCTCTGGCGACGGCCGTCGTTGCGGCACTCTTCTCGGAGGAGTGAAGGCCCGAGACCGGGCTGACGCCGAGTAGTCTCCACCCGTGCAGTCGTTCCCGGAAATCCGATCGGAGGCGGAGGCCGACGCGTTCCTCGCTTCCCCGGCCAACAAGGCGGCCGCGCTGGGCCGGCTCGTCGACCATCTCGGTTGGCGCGACGAGGCGCGCGTGCCGGCGCGCGGTTCGGCGGTCGTCGGTGTCGGCCACGACGAAGTGCTCAAGCTGATGGTTCCGATCGACGCCGAGCTGTCCGCGAGTGAAGCGGCGTGCCTCGCGGCGCTCGATGGCGCGCTCCCGGTGCCCACGCCCAAGCTGCTCGACCGCGGCGAACTCGACGGGTGGCCGTGGATACGCATGAGCCGGTTGCCGGGCGAGGAGCTGGTCGAGGTGTGGCCCGATCTCGATGCGCCCAGCCGCATTCGGCTGGCCGAGCAACTGGGGAGGTGTCTGCGCGCGCTGCACGAGCTTCCCGCCCCGGACGAACTGCCGCGCGTCGACTGGACGTGTTGGGTCGAAGCGCGGCTCGGCCGGTTGGAAGCGCAGCAGCGATCCCGGGGCTGTCCGGAAGAGCTGTTGCATGGGCTGGACGAGTTCGTGGCCGGATCCGACATCGGTGCCGGCCGCGAGACGTGGCTCCACACCGAAGTCATGCTCGAGCACCTTCTCGTTCGCCGGACCGACGAGGGGTGGGAGCTCTCCGGCCTGATCGACTTCGAGCCCTCGTGGGTCGGGCCCCAGGACTACGAGTTCGCGTCGGTCGGCCTGTTCGTAAGTCGGGGGGACGCCTCGGTGCTCGGCGCCGTCCTGCGCGCCGTCGGCATTCGCCCCAGTGCGCGGCGACTCTTTTCGATGGCGATGCTGCACCGCTACGCGAATCTCGGTTGGTACCACGAACGACTCGGCGGTCCCTCGAATGTGGCCGAGATCGCCGAGGCGTGGTTCGGAACCGGGTCGGACGAGTGAGTGCACCCGTGTCGAGGGATCGTCTCGCCATCGAGCGGACACATACGGACGGCAGCCTCGCGCGCAATTCCGAAGACGACAGCATCGTGGCCGCCGGCGGTTTCCGCGAGCCCTTCCGCGGCCGCGATCCCGGCGACCGACAGGATGGCGTGATGACCGCCTTCGACGACGCCACCGGAGAGCGGATCTGGTTCGAAACCGTCCCGGGTCCGGAGTGGTTGAGCGTCTCGAAGGTCTGGTTCGCACCGAACGGCGACTTCGCGATCTCCGGCCAGGCGAGCGGACCGAACAACCTGCAGCTCCCCGGAGCCGAGCTGAACTTCGACGCCGACGACGTGCTCTACATGCTGCGGATGCGGTAAAGGGTTCTGCGGAGGGTCGGCGCTGCGGGTCGAGCGCTCGCGCGCCTCTCACTCCACCAAGTCGAGGCTCGACGGTTCGAACACCTCTTCCAGTCCCACCTGTCGATCGGTTAACCCCTGCTGGTGCAGGTAGCGGAACGCCGCTTCGAACGAAGATGCGCTCGCCTTCAGCCCGTAGGGATAGAAGTTGTCGCCCATGAGCGCACGGGTCTCGTCGAGCTCCTGTCCGTACCAGGGAAGCGAGTCCGTGACCCATCCCCACTTGCGCATGGACTCGTCGTGGAGGGACTTGGCCCGGGAGTATCCATCGAACACTGCTTTGGGCAGCCACGGATGCCGCTTCGCCACGTCGGCACGGATCGCAACCGCATGCATGATCGGGAACATCCCCGTCTTGCTGTAGAACGCCCGCTCAACCGAGCGGTGATCCTCGAAGAGGCGCGCGACCAACGGATGGCGGTCCTGGTAGATCTTGGGTTCCGCAGGATGGAAGATCGCGTCGACCTTGCCGGAAAGGAGCAGGCTCGACTCGTCCTCGTTCTCCGGCGCATCGACGATGTCGACGCCGGTGGGACGGACCTTCTCCCACTTCGACACGCCACCGGTCAGATTCGAAGCAGAGTCCTTCTGGGTCGAGATCCACCGAATCTCGTCCGGACGGACGCCGTACTCGTCCTGCAGCATGCCGCGGATGTGGGTGAGCCCGGACGAGGAGTATCCGACGGTCGCGACGGCTCGCCCGCGCAGGTCTTCCGGCTTCTCGATGCCAGCGTCTCTCCGAACGAAGATGCTCTTGTGGCGGAAGAGCCGAAGCACCGGAATCGGCAGCAGGACGTAGTCCCGAAAGCCGTCGTCGCAGTACGCGAGGACGAAGGGGATCAAACCGATCTCGGTGACTTCCCGATCCTGCGGGCCGAAGAAGGCGTGGTTGTTCAGGGGGCCGATGCCAGTTTCCTCGAAGCGGTGGGCGCAGCCCTCGATCGTCACGTCGCCCTCGACCAGCGCGTGAACACGACCGTAGTCATAGCCCGCGATGGTGATCGGCAGCCCATCGCCAAAAGGGCCGGTGCGGCGCTTCACGGTCGGGTCGGAGACTTGCTCGCCCTCCGGTTGGGACTGCGGCTTCGGTGCGGCGCACGCGCCGACGGCTCCGGCCATACTGGCGCCGGCGGCGGCCTTCAAGAACGCACGCCGAGACGTGTCGTGGCTTCGCGCTGATTCCATGATGCTCTCCGGTGAGTGAGTGGAGGCCCGCGCTAGGCCGAGCCCCGGATTTGACGCATGGATTCTCCCCGATTCGGTCACAACCTGCGGCGCGCCGTCGGCGAACCATCCCGCGGACGGTTCGTTATTCGGGGCGCCGATGATGGCACGCGTCCTGCCGCTCTTTCTGCTCGCCGTCTCCGCGCACGCGGCCGGGCCCGCATTCGACCTCCGGATCGGCCTCGCCCGATCGACCCACATCGTTGTTGTCTCGGAGGGCGCGGTCGTCGATGGGCAAGTCTCGATTCTGGAGGCGTGGCGTGGACCGTTGCGGGTCGGCGCGCGGCTCGAACTGCCCGCGTTGAAGGCGTTCGCCGACCGTGAGCGCTTCTTTCTTCCGGAGGGTCGCCCCGGAGCCGATCCGCCTCCGCTGAGAGAACGCCGTTTGCCCAATCTGCAACGCATGGTGCTGTTTCTTCGGGAGGACGGAGGGGAGTTGGGCCCCGCGATCCACGGTCGGATCGAGTCCAGCACCTTGTGGGTCGAGGAAAAGGGCCCTGAGGGAGTCCACGGCTGGGGGCAGTGGGGGACAAGCCGTCAGGTCCGAGTCATGTACCCATGGACGGAGCCGCTGCTCAATAGCTGGGTTCGCGGTTGGGATGAGAAGCTGCCCAAGCTGATGGAAGCTCGGAAGATCCGGGACCCGGTTCGGCGGGCGGCGGCGATCGCGCCTCTTTGCGACTGCTGGCCGATTCACCAGTGGACCTTTCCCGCTCTGCGAGAGTGCGGTGCCGCCGCGATCCCGCACCTTTGGAAGATGCTCCGGCATCCGGACCCGAACCTCGGCATGTGGCAGCCGGTCTGGCCGGTCGTGCGAGCGCTGCACGCCGTCGGGGGCCGCGAGGAGAAGGCCAAGCTTCTCCAGTTCATCAACGACGAACTGGACCACTTTCAGCAGCTTGCCGCCAAGGTCCCGGATCCTCTCGACGATCGCGCCGACCAGCGGGTGGCGCGGCTGCAAGTCTGCATTTCATCCTTCGTCGAACGCAGGGATCCGCGGATGCGACCAATCGCACGGAGGGTTCTCGCGTTGACGCGCGGCCCAACGAGACTGCACCGGATCGAGGACTGGGTCGGAGGCTCCCCGTTACGACGGCAGGCACTCCGGATTCTGAACCGCTACAAGGCGCTTCCCGACGAGATGGGCTAGCCACCATGCCGGTCAATCTGTCTTGTCCGGCGCGACCGTCCGAACGCGCGTGCGTTTCTCGGCCGAGGTTTCGAACGGATAGAGCTCGACGGACTGCTTGTTCGCCGTGACCTCCACCGGGTGGATCGACGGCTGCGCGGGAAACCCGGCGTGCACACCGAACACCCCGTCGTAGAGCAGCAGCTCGTACTTGCCGGGCGCCAGCCCCTTGAACACCGCCGTCTTCCAGGCGACTCCCTCCCAGCGCATCCAGCAGTCGGTCTCGCCCGGTCGTCGGAGCACGGCCAGGAACCGATACAGCTGCGTGTCGCCTCGCTTGGCTCGCACCGTCAGCTCGTGATCGCCGGCGTGGGGAAGGTCCTTGGGCACGGTGAACTGGAGGTCCTGCTGCTCCGCCCCGGTGACCGTGACGGGATGCATGAGGCCGCGGTCCCAGAGAATGAGAGCGTACGCACCGGGCCGCGGCGCACTCGGAGAGTCGAGCTCCACGAACTCTCCGCCGGGAGCCAGCGTCGCGGACACGTCGCGGCCGTTCACGTGGTCGATGCGAGTCAGGTGCACGCGGTCGGGACTCTTCGGCGTGTCGGGCACGTCGAGTCGCAGGCGGACCCGACTCCCGCTCTTGGGACCGATCGGCGCATCGAACGTCGTCCGCTTCCCCGCCTGCACGGTCACGTCGTACGAACGCGCCTCGCGACCGCGTGCCCAGACCTGGAAGCGGTATCTCCCGGGCGCGAGATGCAACGGGCCGATCATCGAACCGTTGGCCCGGTTGCGGGCGCGATCGGGCGGACGCCAGGCGCCGTCCGAGCCGAGAATCCACATCCCGACTGCGACCCGCCCGTCTCGCTCCTCCACGTGTCCCACGAGGCGTCCGACGACCGACCCTTCCGCCGGCGCCGGATCGCGCTCCTGCGCGACCGCTCCCAACGAGAACAGCAGCGAGACGGCCATCCATCTTCCGCAGCGCATGGAATCGATCGTAACGGAGAGTTCGGCGGCAGGCCGTCCGGACCCGACGCCTCGCCCTACAATCCCCGCGTGACGCGTCGCGACCGGATCGGGAAGAGCAAGTTCCTCAGCCTCGTGCTCCGGCACGATCCGAGCACGATCGGGATCGAGCTCGGGCCGGGTGGTTGGGTCGACGTCGAGGTGTTGCTGCGCGCCCTGCAGTCGAAGCAGTCCGACTTCACCCGCGCGGTACTCGAGGAGATCGTGGCGACGAACGAGAAGCGACGGTTCGCCTTCTCGGAGGACGGCACGCGCATTCGTGCCGTGCAGGGCCACTCGCTCGACGTCGATCTCGGACTCACGGCCGTCGCGCCTCCGCCGGAGCTCTTCCACGGCACCGCCGAGCGCCATCTCGCGTCGATCCGTGCCTCGGGTCTTCATCCGCGCGATCGGGACTACGTGCACCTCTCCGAGGATGTCGCCACGGCGCGACAGGTGGGGACGCGGCACGGCAAGCCCGTCGTTCTGCGCATCGATACGGAACGCATGGCAGAGTCCGGTCACGAGTTTTTCGTCGCGGACAACGGGGTCTGGTTGACCCGTCACGTGCCGGCCGAATTCATCGAGACCGGCTGATCCGCGCGCGGAGCCCGCGAGGAACGGTGGATCGTCGCTCGTACCGGGCGTGGCGCCACCGTCCCAGCTCGTCCAGCCTCCAGACCCCGCATGCCTCATCCCGATTCGACCGCGATCGGGATCGGGGGGCTTGATCCCTTTCGTTGGCGGTGGGTGCACGCATAATTTCGGGATGACCAGCGAACGATCGCAGCGTGGCAAGGGCATTCTTCTTTGGGTGGTCGCCCTCGTGCTGATGACCGCGGCGTACGCCTATCAGAAGCGGACCGGCCCGACCCATCCGCTGCGGGGCTCGTTCCAGGTCGACGACGCCGACGTCCGCTACGAGCTGCTGCGCAGCCACGAGACGACGCACGGCGCGCCGATCTTCGTGCCGAACCCGGACGGCAAGGTCACCGGCGTCCTGCACTGGAAGAACTACCCGACGGAGGACGAGTTCACGGCGGTCGAGATGAACGCGAGCGAGGTCGAGGGCGAGGCGGTGCTTCTCGCACCCCTGCCCCAGCGACCGGCCGCGGGCAAGATCGAGTACTACCTCGAGCTTGTGACGCCGGACGGCTCCTTCCGGGTTCCCGAGGCCGGCGGGGAGAACGAGATCCTGCTGCG
>JBCDBY010000006.1:0-35704 GCA_039182715.1 Planctomycetota bacterium | reverse complement strand
GCGGTTCGTTCGGTCGGCGCATCCGGACGTTGCGCCGTCGTCAGGTAGCCGACAGCCAGCACGCCGAGCACCACCGCCGCCGCGCCGGCGAGGTTGGACAACCACGGCGCGTTCGCCGCGCGCGCCGGCATCTGCGCGAGCAGGAGCAGGCCGGCGAGCATCGACTTGCGGCCGCCGCTGCGCCGCTCGAGTTCGCCCTTGAGCTTGTCGAGTCCGCGCTTGAGCCGGGTGCGCACGGTTGCGGCGGGCACGTCCATGCGCTCGCCGATCTCCTTCGGCTGCAGTCCGTCGTAATAGCGCAGGATGAGCGTGGTGCGGAACGGCTCCTCGAGCTGCGCCATCGCCGCGACGACGTGCTGCTCCATCTCCATGCGCGCGCTGATGTCCGCGGTGGAGGGGCCGCCCTCGGGCCGCGCCGCGCGCTCCTCGCGCGCCCGTCGCCGCGTGCGCGTCCGGTACTGCATGAGCGCCACGTTGCGGGTGACGGCGGCCAGCCACCCGCGCAGATGGCTCGGATCGGGCGGCGGTTTTTCCAGGGCCGTGGCCAGCGCCTGCTGCACCGCGTCGTCGGCGTCGGCCTCGTTGCGCAGCAGGCTGAGCGCCAGCGCACGCAGGAAACCAACGTGCTCGAGTAGCGCGTCCGGGGTCGGGGCCGATCCTTCCACCTCACACCCATCATGCCGCGCGCGCGTGAGCGTTCCCGGAAAACTTCGGGAACGCGCGCGACCCGGCGGCATTTCCCCTGCATGCGTACCGTGATCTCGTTCTCCCTGCTGGTCGTCCTCCTGGCCGGCTGCATGTCGATCTCCCTCAAGTCCTCCGGCGTCGATCGCGCGCCGATCGGGGACGAGGAATTCTCCTGGGCTCCCGTGTCGGGCTTCGTCTCGGCCCAGGACCACCCTCTTTCCACCTACGGCATCGACGTGGATACGGCGGCCTACGGGCACGTGCGCCGCTACCTCGAGCAGGGCCGCATGCCGCCGCTGAACGCCGTGCGCATCGAGGAGATGATCAACGCGTTCGACTACGGCGATCCGCGCCCGCGCGAGGGATCGCTCGCGGTCCACACCGAGGTCGCTTCGTCGCCATGGGCGAGCATGCATCGCCTCGTGCGCATCGCCGTCACCGGCCGCGTCGTCGACCGCGCCCAGCGCCCGGACGCCAATCTCGTCTTCCTCATCGACGTCTCCGGCTCGATGGATCGCGCGAACAAGCTCCCGCTCGTGAAGCAGTCGATGCTGGTGCTGCTCGACGAGCTGGAGGCGCGCGACTCGGTCGCCATCGTCACCTACCGCGACGAGGCGGAGGTCGTCCTGCCGCCGACGTCGATCGGCAGCCGCCGTCGCATCGAGCGCGCCATTCGCGGCCTCGAGGCGGACGGCGCGACCAACGGCACCGCGGGGCTCGACGAGGCGTACGAGCAGGCGGACATCGCGTACGTGCGCAACGGCATCAACCGCGTCATCCTCGCCACGGATGGCGACTTCAACCGCGGCCGCACCGATGCTGGCAGCCTCGAACTCTTCATCCGCCGCAAGGCGCAGCGCGGCATCGATCTCACCTGCCTCGGCGTGGGGGACGGCAACCTCAAGGACTCCAACCTCGAGGCGCTGGCCAACGCCGGCAACGGCCACTACGACTACCTGCGAGACCGCGCCGACGCCCGCCGCGTTCTCATGGAACGTCTCGAAAGCACCCTCATGGTGGTGGCGCGCGACGTGAAGGTGCAGGTCGAGTTCAACCCCGCGCGCGTCGCGGCCTACCGACTGATCGGATACGAGAACCGCACGCTCGCCGCCGAGGGGTTCGCCAACGAAACCGTGGATGGCGGCGAGCTCGGCGCGGGCCAGGCGTCCGTCGCGCTCTACGAGATCGTCCCCGCCGGCCTCGGCCACGCCCTGCCCGGCGTCGAGAAGCTGCGCTATCGGGAGAACGAAGCGCCGTCCGGGTCGCCCGAGCTGCTGACCGTGAAGGTGCGCTACCGCGACACCGACCCGCGCCGCGTCGAGCACCCGGTCGTCGACGGCGGCGCCGCCTACGCGAACGCATCGGACGACTTCCGCTTCACCGCCGGCGTCGCCGCCTTCGGCATGCTGCTGCGCGACGACGGCCACCGCGGCGCCGCCACCTACGGCATGGCCGAGGAACTGGTCGGCCGCCGCGACCCCGAACTCCTCACCCTGATGCGGGCCGCCGCCCGCCTCGACGACGCCCCTCGCCGCTGACACCCGTTTCTGATGCACCTCTTCCATCCCGTGGCGCGCATAACTGCCTGTGGGGGATGGGTTTCCGTCGGACACGGTGCGGAATGAATCCCGCACCGTGTCCGATTCGCTTCGTAGCTTTCCGCGATGCACGCCGCCGACGTCGTGGTCATGCTGCTCTACGCGGCGGTCGTCCTCGGCATCGGCGTCTGGGCCAACCGCCGGCAGAAGGACAGCGAGGATTACTTCCTCGGCGGTCGCAAGCTGCGCTGGTGGGCGGTCGGCATTTCGCTCATCGCGACCAGCTTCTCCAGCGCCTCGCTCATCGGCGGCACGGGGTTCGGCTTCACGAACGGGCTCGGCTATCTGCAGTGGCAGATCGGCGATCTCATCGCGATCGGCATCGTCTGCGCCGTCTTCCTCCCGTTTTTCGCGGCGCAGCCGATCACCACCGCCTACCAGTGGCTCGAGGTGCGCTTCGGCCGCACGGCGCGCGTGTGCGGGAGCGTCATGTTCCTGGCGCAGACCGCGGTGCGCGCCTCGGTGCTCGTCTACGGGCCCGCTCTTGCGCTGCAGGCGGTGCTCGGTTGGTCGGTCGAGCTGTCCATCGTCGTGTCGGCCGCGGCGGCGATCGCCTACTCCGCGTTCGGCGGCATCGCGGCGGTCGTCTGGACCGACTGCATCCAGTTCGCGGTCATCGTCGGCGGCGTCCTCGCCTGCCTCTTCGTCGTGCTGGGGGACGTGCCCGGCGGGGTCTCCGCGGCGCTCGACCACGCGCGCGCGAACGAGCGCCTCGAAGCGGTCACGCTCACCTTCGACCCCAAGTCGCCTTTCAACCTCGTCGCGTCGGTCATCCCCTACATGGTGCTCGCGCTCTCGCTCTTCGGCACCGGCCAGCAGGCGGTCCAGCGCTTCCTGTCGTGCGAGGATCTCCCGTCGGCACGCCGCGCCGCGTTCACCGGGTGGCTCGCCGGCACGATCGCGCTGGCCATGACCCTCGTGCTCGGCGTCGCGCTTTCCGCCTGGTCCGAGCTCGCCCCCGCGGCGGAGGGCTTCACCGTCGAGAAAGGCGACGAGGCCTTGCCGCGCTTCCTCGTCGCGCGGCTTCCGCCCGGGCTCGCGGGGCTCATGCTCGCCGCCATCTTCGCGGCTTCCATGTCGAGCCTCGACTCCGCCATCCACTCCATGTCGACCAGTTTCCTCGTCGACATCGTGCGCCGGCCGAGCTTGCGCCTCGCGCGACTCATGACCGTCGTGGTGGGGTTCGTGGCGACGTTCGGCGCGCTCGCCGCCGCCCGGTCCGAGAGCGGCCTGCTGGTGACGATGGTGACCTGGCTCGCCTATTTCGCCGGTCCGATGCTCGGCCTGTTTCTGGTCGGCATGCTGAGCAAGCGTCCACGGGAGCGTCACGCGCTCCTCGGCGTCGCCGCCGGCATTGCGATGGTCTTCGTCCTGGCGCAGTTCACGGCGGTGCTGCCCTTCCACCGCCTCTGGCTCTGTCCGATCGCGACGCTGACGACGCTGCTTACGGGGTGGGCGGCGTCTCTCGGTCGCCCCGCGGCTTGAACGGGAGCAGCGGCGCGACCAGCAGGCCGCCGATCAGGAAGACGGGCAGCGCCCAGTCCCAACCCTGGTATCGCATCAGCAGGAATCCGACGCCGGCGAGCAGGCTCACGACCGCGAGCCTTCGCAAGTCTTTCAGCGCTCAGAGCATTACCGCTTCCTCAGCGTGTCGAGCACGCGTCGCAGGTTGACGACCAGATCGCCGGGTCGCTGCCAGCCCGTCACGCCCTGCTGCGTGCGGCCCAGCTCACGCAGCTTGCCGTCGCTGTCGCGCGCGCGCAGGTCGAACTCGATCAGGCGACCGTCCGGCGTCCAGAACTGCAGCGTCGGCAGACCGCGCGCGCCGCTCTTCTGGAAGCTTTTTTCCCGATCCTTCTCCGCATCGATCGCGACGCGCTCGAAGCGGCGCAGCAGCCGGTCGATCTCCGCGTCGCGGAAGGTGGTGAAGTGATAGCGCCACCACCAGTCGTTGGTCTCGGTGTAGTAGGCGACGAGCAGCGGTTTGCCCGACTTGCGCGCGCGCGCCTGCGCCGAGGCGAGCGACGTACGCGGCCAGTTCGCCGTCCGGGGCGTCCGCTTGCGCGCGGCGTCCATGCCGGAACGCGCGATGAACGCCGCTTCGTCCTCGCGGAAACGCTGGAAGTACTCGCCGCGGAACTCGAAGTAGCGGCGCGTCAGCACCAGGTCGAGCGGCTTGCCCGGCGTGCCGCGGACCAGCTCCAGGCTGCTGCCGTCCGCCGCGACGTGGCGCACCATGAGCGCCGTGCCGTCCTCCAGGAAAGGCACCAGCGGCTCGTCGAGCAGCGACATTGCGGGCGCGCGGAGCGTCGTCACCTTGCGCGCGCGATCGCCGCGCAGCGCGATCCAGCGATCCTCGACGCCGTCGTAGCGACCGTCGCCGTCCATGTCGACGAGCACCACGTCGCGCACGACGCCTTCGAACACGACGTTGCCGCGACGGTGGCGGGCCGGCTCGGCGATCGCCTCGACCAGCTTCGTGCCGCGGTAGCGCAGCGAGACGTTGATCGGAACGCCGTCGATCTCGACGTCGGAAAAGCGCACCCGAAAGCGGCCCGCGCCCTCGGCTTCCGCGCGACCAACCGCGGGCGCGCCTTCGCCCGTGACGAGCTGCCCGAGCGCGTAGCTGCCTTCCGGCGCGTCGAGCCCGAAGCGCAGCTCCTTGCCGCCGGCGCGCAGGGAAGCGCACCGTCCCCGTTTCGATACGTTCGGGAACCCCTCCTGCGGCGCCGTCTGGAGACGGATCGGCAGACGCGGAAAGAGCAGCCGCGGTCGTGCCTTCGCCGTCGACACCGATCGCAGCGGCACCTTCGCCGTGGCCTTGTCCTCCGCATGCAGCAGGGAGGCGCCGAGCAGGATCGCGACGGTCGTACGAAGGGCCATGAAGCGAGCGGTCTTACCATAGAATTCTCGCATGCGTGCCACCCTGCTCGCCCTGCTGTGTCTCGCCCCGGTCGCGTCGGCCCAGGAGGAGAGCCCCTTCGACCTCGCCTTCAAGCGCTACCGCAACGAAAGCCTGCGGCCGGTCTTCAAGCAGAGCGCCCAGTCGGAGGAGCGGGTCATTCCGCTGCGCGGCCTCGACAAGTACGACAGCCCCGCGGCGGCGGAGTGGCTCATGGCCGACGTCCTCGTGAAGTGGAAGGAGGGCGACGTGCAGCGCGAGGCGGTCCGCGTGCTGACCAAGTTCCGGCGCCCCGGGACGGTCGCGCGCATGGCGGAGGTCTGGAACCGACTGGGCAAGAAGCAGCTGCGCGCCAAGACGCTCTCGCTGCTCGCTTTCGGCAACAAGTCGGGCGATCCGGCCACCGCCGTGCTCAAGGCCGCCTTCGCGCACAAGGACCCGCGCATCGTCGCGGCCGCCTGCCGCGCCGTCGGCGTGGGGGACAACGACGTCTTCAAGCCGCAGCTGCGGGAGGCGCTCAACCACAAGGAGCCGCTGGTCCGCGCCGACGCCTGCTACGCGCTCGCCGAACTCTTCGAGGTCGATACCAAGCCGGCCCTCTTCAACCGCTTCTGCCAGGACAAGAGCCGCTTCGTCCGGTTCCGCGCGTGGCAGGCGCTGCGCAAGCTGGAGAAGGACAACCGTCTGCCGTGCGACGTGCAGGCGTGGAAAGGCTGGTGGGAAGAGAACGCGATGGAGGAGCCGGACGTGTGGGGCAAGCGCTTCCCCGGCGGCAGCGACAAGACGAAGGCGGGCCTCTGGTTCGGCATCCCGGTGCTGGCCGATCGCGTCATCTTCGTGGTCGACGCGACGCAGCGCATGGAGCAGGGATGGCGCATCGATCCGGTGAAGGAGCGCAAGAAGCCGCCCGCGGAGCGCACGCCCAACTTCTTCAGCGTGAAGACGCGCTATGCGCTGGGGCTCGCACATCTCAACCGCGCGCTCAAGGAGATGGCGGACAAGACGCAGGTCGCGGTGACGATGTACCACGACAAGGCTTCGCCCCCGAACCACTCCGTGTTCCCCGAGACGCGCAAGTGGCTCAAGCTCTCCAAGAGGGTGCGCGGCCAGATCGACGTGCACGTCAAGGAGTACGAGCCGGGCGGCACGTCCAGCATGTGGGAGGGGCTCGAGGCGGCGTTCGATCTGCAGGCGTCCAAGAAGCCGGTGCAGCAGGGCGTGCAGATGATCTGCTTCCTCACCAATGGCCGCCCGAGCGGCGGCCAGTTCAAGGATCGCGCGGACCGCGTGAGCGGCGAGGCGTGGATGCGGGCGCAGGAGCGCGGCATCGTGATCCACACGGTCGGCCTCCACAACCACGCCTTCGCGCTGCTGCAGCAGATGGCGAAGCAGAGCGGCGGTCTCTACGTGCACGCCCAGGAAGAGGGCGATACGGTCGAGCCGCAGGATCTGGCGTTCTGGCCGGACAAGAAGGCGGCGTTCGAGAAGGCGCGGAAGAAGAAGAAGTAGCGCCCGGCCCCGATAGAAGAGGCCCCGATAAAAAAATCGCGGGCCGCCCGCCTCCGCGAGCCGCCCGCGACCCTATTCTCCCGGGTCGGACCCGGCGTGGTTTGAAGCAGCATGCTGTCTGCCTCGTCCCTCGCACTTAGGACGGGAGCGGCGGCGCCGACCGAACGAAAAAAATCAGCGGCCGAATCAGCGGCCCAATCAGCGTCCCAATCAGCGACGCAGCCGAATGCCGAGCTGATGCAGCGCGCGCGACCAGCGCATCCGCGCGGCGTCGGGCGTGGTCTTGAGCCGGCGGGCGATTTCCGCCCACTCCAGCTGCTCGTAGTTCCGCATGAGCAGGACCTCGCGCGCCCGCTCGGGCATGCGCTCGAGCGCGTTCGCCACCTGCAGGCTCAGCTCGCGCTGCTCGGCGTTCACATCGGCGCCCGTCGCCTCGGCCACCGCCAGCCGCTGCCGGTTCTCGTCCACCCAGTCGGTGTCCTCGATCGGCACCTCGCGCGCCACCGAGCGGGTCTCGCCGAGGTAGCGGCGCTGCTCGTCCCGCAGGTGATTGTTGAGGATCGTCCGCAGCCAGGCGGCGAACTCGCCCGCGCTGTCGCCCCGGAACTGGTCGAACCGCTCCGTGGCGCGCAGAAGGACGTTCTGGGCGGCGTCCGAACCGTCCAGCTTGGCGCCCAGCGAGCCCTCCAGCCGCATACCCGCCTCGTAGCGGACCTGGGCGCGGTAGAGGCTCAAAAGCTCGTTGAGAGCCTCGCCGCAGCCTGATCGCGCGTCGGCGATGAGCTCTTCGGCGTTTCGGTCCGGGGCCATGGGGGCGGCATTGTAGACGGCGAGAAGGGGTTTTGCCCGCCATCCGGGCTACAATCCCGCCGGAGGAACTCCCCATGCGAAGCGTATTCAGCCTGCTCCTGCTTTGTTCGTTCGTCGCCGCCCAGGGCGTGACGGCGGTCGCCGACGAAGAGGCGAAAGTCGCGATCAAGGAGTTCCAGGCCGCCTTCAAGAAAGCGAAGTCGGTCGAGGAGCGGCAGGAGATGGTCTTCTCCCTGCACGACATCCCCAACGACGCCACGATCAAGGCGATCAAGAAGGTGATCCGCCACAAGGATCCGCGCATCCGCGGCGTCGCCGCGCTCGCGTTGGGCGGAATGGGGCACAACCCGAAAGAGGCCGGCGAGCTCCTGATCAAGACGTACTTCAAGGAGAAGAAGAACGTCGAGGTCGCGATCTCGTGCGTCGACGCGCTCAAGGAGCTGAAGTACCTCAAGTACTGGCCGCGCTTCGACAAGGAGACCGGCAAGGGCGCGCGCAGCGCCGTGGTCATCCGCATCCTCGAGCTGCTCGGCGAGAACAAGGACTACCGCGCCATTCCGCTGCTGCTCGAGATGTATCGCGTCGCGATGCCCAAGCGCGTCAACTGGAAGACCGGCACCGTCACCGTCTCCACCGGCGCGGACGCCGAAACGGAGCGGCGCGCGGCGGAGGCTGAGTTCAACCGTCGCTACGGCCGCGGTGGCGCGAACGAGAAGCGCAAGGCGGAGGGCAAGGCGAAGGCGTTCGACGCGCGCAACTTCTCCACGCAGATCCGCAAGTGCGCGAAGCAGATCACCGGCGAAGACTTCGAGACCGACCTCGACCTGCACCAGTGGTGGATCGAGAACTACGAGATGGTCGCGCGCGAGATGGCCAAGCTCGACGGGCGGGACGAGGAGAAGGCGGCCGCCAAGGCGCGCAAGGAACTCCCGAAGCTCCGGAAGGAACTCGACGAGATCATCAAGAAGCTCGAGGACGAGCTCGCCGAGGCTGCGAAGAAGCAGAAGTAGCCGCCCGGTGAAGTCTTCCCGACGCGACGAGCTGCGGGAGCCGGTGCACGCCTTCGCGGCGCGTCTGGCGTCCGGCGAGCCCACCATTCCGCTCCAGGATCTGGCCGCGATGTTCGGTGCGCAGGGCGCCGTGCTCGCGCAGGTTGCGAAGCGCGGCGACATCCGCCTGAACGAGGGGAAGTTCGTCAACGACGGTCCCGATCTCGTGTTGCAGGCGGGCAGCGTGGAACTCGAGATTCCCAATCTGATGCGCGGGACCTATACCTCCGACGGTCCCGCCTTCTCGCTCCGGTTCCCGAATCCGGAGTTCAGCCTGCGCGCGTGCGCGAAGATCGCCGTCCTGCGCAAGTGCTTCGATCTCTTCGAAGTGCGGGCCGACGCCGGGTTCATCGAACTCGACTTCGGCAACGGTCTCGCGGACCGACGCTACGAGTTCGATTCCTGAGATCGCGCCGCATCGTCCGCTACGATTTTCCAACGATGGAAAAAGCGCGGACCCAAACCCGCGACGCCGCGGTCGACACGGCCGGGCTGAGTCGCGACGAGCTGCTTCGCTTCTATCGGATCATCTACGCGTCGCGCCGCACCGACGACAAGGAGATCCAGCTCAAGCGCCAGAACCGCGCGTTCTTCCAGATCAACGGCTGCGGCCACGAGGCGATCAGCGCCGCCGCCGGTCTCGCCGGCCGGCCCGGCACCGACTGGTTCTACACCTACTATCGCGACCGCGCGCTCAGCCTCGCCGTCGGCGTGACGCCGTACGAGCAGCTCCTGCAGGCGGTCGGTTCGGTGGAGGACCCGTCGTCGATGGGGCGCCAGATGCCGGCGCACTGGGGCCACCCGAAGTACAACCTCGTCTCCGCCTCCTCGCCGATCGCGACGCAGTACCTGCACGCCGTGGGTTGCGCCGAGGCGGTCGGCAAGATGGCCGACGACGAGCGCGTGCGCGACGCCGTCGGCGGCCCCTTCGAGGCGGACGAGGTCGCCATCGTGACCGGCGGGGACGGCTCGACCTCCGAGGGCGAGTTCTGGGAGGCGCTTTCGAGCGCCTGCGTGCTGCAGCTGCCGGTGGTCTTCGTCATCCAGGACAACGAGTACGCCATCTCGGTGCCGCGCGAGGTGCAGACGCCGCAGGACTCGATCAGCCGCGCCGTCGCCGGGTTCCAGCCGCTCAAGATCGCCGAGTGCGACGGCACCGATCCGATCGCGAGCTACCGCGCCTGCAGCGAGGCGGTGGCGCACGCGCGTGCCGGGAACGGCCCCGCGCTCGTCCACGCGCACTGCATCCGCCCCTACAGCCACTCCATGTCCGATGACCAGCGCGCCTATCGAACGGCGGAGGAGATCGAGGCGGAGTCGGCGCGCGACCCGGTGAAGACCTTCCCCGCGTGGCTCGTGGAGCACGGCTTCGCCACGGAGGAGGAGCTCGCCGCGCTGCGCGATGGCGTCGACGCGGAGATCGAGGAGGCGACCGAGCAGGCGCTCGCCGCGCCGGTTCCCGAGGCGACGAAGGAGCACGCCGAGCTGCACGTCTACTCGGAGGAGATCGATCCGACCGACGCGTCGTTCGCGACCGATCCGGTCTACGCGGACGACAAGGCGATCAACATGATCGACTGCATCAACCGCGTGATGGACGACGAGATGAAGCGCGACGCGCGCATCGTCGTCTTCGGCCAGGACGTCGCGGACGCGACGCGCGAGGACGCGCTCGACGAGGTGAAGGGCAAGGGCGGCGTCTTCAAGGCGACCGGCGGCCTGCAGCGCAACCACGGCGGCGCGCGCGTCTACAACTCGCCGCTCGCCGAGGCGAACATCCTCGGCCGCACGGTCGGTCTCGCAACGCGCGGGCTCAAGCCGGTGAGCGAGATCCAGTTCATCGACTACATCTGGCCGGCCTATGAGCAGATCCGCAACGAGTGGGCGGTGTTGCGCTGGCGTTCGGGCGGCGGCTTCTCCTGCGGCAGCGTCGTGCGCACGACCATCGGCGGCTATATCCGCGGCGCGCTTTGCCACTCGCAGAGCGGCGAGTCGCTCTTCACGCACATCCCCGGCATCCGCGTCGTCTATCCGAGCAACGCGCTCGACGCCGCCGGCCTGCTGCGCACGTCGATCCGCTGCGACGACCCGGTGCTCTATCTGGAGCACAAGCACCTCTACCGCCAGACCTACAACCGTTCGCCGTACCCGGGCGACGACTACATGATCCCGTTCGGCAAGGGCAACGTGGTGCGTCCCGGCGACGACGTGGCGATCATCACGTACGGCGCGCTCGTCGAGCGCAGCCGTCGCGCCGCCAAGAAACTCGCCGACGAGGGCATCGAAGCGACGATCATCGATCTGCGCACGATCCAGCCCTACGACTGGGAGCTCATCGCCGAGACGGTGGAACGCACCAATCGCGTGCTGGTCGCCTACGAGGACAACCGCAGCTTCGGCTGGGGCGCCGAGATCGCCTCGCGCATCGCGGACGAGCTCTTCGAGCACCTCGATGCGCCGGTCAAGCGGCTCGGCGCGCTCGACACCTTCGTCGGCTACGCGCCGGTGCTCGAGGACACGATCCTCCCGCAGGTCGATGACATCGTCGACCTGGCCCGCGAAGCCGCTCGGTACTAGAGCGTGCCCGGGCCGTCGTTGGCCACAGAAACACAGAAACACAGAAGGGCCTTGGGTCGCCCACTGCACTTCTGCGTGGCTTCCGTCGCCGAACGGAAGTTAGGTGGAAGCGGATCGCCGAGGGTCGCGATCGAGTCCGCGGCCTTCTGTGTTTCTGTGTTTCTGTGGCCAATCGAGGCTCCACCCTCGTCGGGCGCCCCCCCGGTTAAGCTGTCGGGATGCGGCTCGCGGCTTCTCTTCTGCTCCTCGGAACCAGTCTGCTCTTTGCCGATACCGACGCGGATGCGGCCAAGAAGGCGCTGCGCATCGCGTGGGCCTCGCAGTACGAGTGGAAGGAGGACAAGGTCCGCAACGTGACGCTCGACTTCACGTGGAACTACCGCTGGAAGGGGCGCCGCGCGGAGGACGAGTGGCGGGGCAAGGCGAGCGGCGTTTGCGTCATCGCCGACGGCGAGTTGAAGCGCGTCCACCTCGAGAGCGGCGACCGGTCGCGGATCGACTCGATTCGCGCGGAGATCGGGTGGGTGCTGCGGCGCTTCATCCGCAAGCCGTTCGACGAGGCGTTCGAGGAAACGAAGTTCCGCGGTCCGGAGAAGATCGCCAACGATCGCATCGTGGTGCGCGCGGGCGAGCTCGGCTTCATCCTGCACGACGATCGCATCGTCGGCTACGAGCGCAACATCGGGACCGAGGCGAAACCCAACAACATCCGCGTCGACTGCAAGACCGCCGATCTCGGCGGCGGCTATGCGGTCCTCGAGGAGAAATCGGAGTACGACACGCAGGCGGGCTCCGTCTCGATCGTGCGCGTCATGAACACGAAGGGGCTCAAGGAGGTCCCGATGCCGAGTTCGTACGTGCACGAGTCGAAGCAGAGGGGCAACTTCTCGCGCACCGAACTCGCGTTCACCAATCCGCGCGCGAACGACGAGCATCCGGTCGTCCTCGACCCCGAGGCGCGCGACGCGGTGAAGGCGGCGTGGGAAGCGCGCTACCGACTGCCCGCCGGCACGCGCGTCGATGGCCAGTGGAACCGCGAGCCGGACAACGCGACCGCCAAGGGTGGCTGGATGCGCAAGGCGTACGGCGAGTTCCAGTTCCTCGGCACCGAGCTGGAAGTGCTCATCAGCGAGAAGCTGCGCATCAACGAGGGCACGAGGCGTTCGCTGTCCGACAGCGTCACCGGCCATGTGCGCCAGATCTACGAGCTCGTGCTGGACCGCCCGTTCGACAAGGCGTTCGAGGGCGTCGGCTTCGTGCGCGACGAGTCGAGTCCGGGCGTCGTGCGGCTGCTCGGCCATCCGGCCTGGACCGCGGTGCGCGTCGAGCAGGGCGTGATGTCCGGCCACGAGGACCGCGCCCTCGGCGGCGACGGCGGCTGGTGGGACTACCGCCACACCAAGGCGAAGGACGGCCGCCTGCTCGTGTCCCGCATGACCCGCAAGGTCGCGGGCAAGAAGTGGCACGCCAAGATCTCCTACTCCAAGAAGAAGGGCATCAGCGTGCCGAAGAGCGCCGAGGTGCTCGTCCCCGCGCGCGTCTGGAACCGCGACCCGACCGAGGTCGGAATGCTGAAGTACACGTTCCGGCGCCTGGACGTGATTGCGCCGAAGTAGGGGGGGGATGCAGGCCGCACCACCCACGGGCGCAATACCCGACTTCTAGAGGCCGTTCGGGCCCCTAGCCCCCGGCCCCTAGCCCCTGGCCGTCCCAAACAGGTGAATCCCCGTCCGGATCCCGCGGAAGAAGTCCTCGACGAAGTACCGTTCGTTCGGACTATGCGCCTTCTCGCCCGGCGCGTAGGTGCCCAGCAGGAGCGGCTCCACACCGAGCGTGTCCATGAAGGTATTCACGATCGGGATCGAGCCGCCTTCGCGCGTCAGCGCCGCCGGCTTGTCGAACGCGAAGCCGAGCGCCTCGCACGCCGCCTTGGCCCACGGCGTCTCGGGATCGGCGTAGACCGCGGGCGCCTGGTGGCCGAGCTCGACCTCCAGCGTCACGCCCGGCGGGCAGTGCTTTTCGAGGTGCGCCTGCACCACGCGGCCGACGTGCGCGGGATCCTGGTGCGGCACCAGGCGGCAGGTGATCTTGCAGCCCGCGGTCGAGGGCACGATCGTCTTCGTGCCCTCGCCCTGGTAGCCCCCGAAGATGCCGTTGATCTCGCACGTGGGGCGCGCCGACTTGCGCTCCAGCGTGGAGAAGCCGCTTTCGCCGAAGAGATCCGGTGAGCCGGTTTCCGCGAGGTAGGCCGCCTGGTCGAAGGGCAGCGCCGCGGCCCGGGCACGCTCCTGCTCGTCGACCTCCATGACGCCGTCGTAGAAGCCCTCGACCGCCACGCGGCCGTTCTCGTCGTGCAGCGAGGCCACCAGTCGCGCCAGCGCCGCCGCCGGATTGGCCACGGTGCCGCCGTAGGTGCCGGAGTGCAGGTCGTGCGAAGGACCGGTCACCTTCACCTCGAAGGCCGCCAGCCCGCGCAGCCCGTAGCAGAGCGCCGGCGTGTCGGCGGAGAGCGCGCTCACGTCGGCGATGACGAGCGCGTCCGCCTTCAGCTTGTCCGCGTTCGCCTTCAGGTACGTCCCGACGACCGGGCCACCGCACTCCTCTTCGCCTTCGATGACCCAGTGGAGGTTGATCGGCAGCGCGCCCTGCGAGGCGCGCAGGCACTCCGCCGCCAGGATCATCGCGAGGGTCGGGCCCTTGTCGTCGGCGCAGCCGCGCGCGCGGATCTCGCCGTCGACCACGGTGGGCTCGAACGGCGGCGTCTCCCACAGCTCCAGCGGCTCGGGCGGCTGCACGTCGTAGTGGCCGTAGACCAGAAGCGTCGGCGCGTTCGGGTCCTCGATGCGCGACGCGTGCACGGTCGGGAGTCCGTCACCCTCGAAGAGCGCCGCGTCGTAGCCCGCCGCCGCCAGCCGGTCGCGCACGAAGGCCGCCGCCTTGTGTGCCTCGTCGTGGTACTCGCTCTGCGCGGAGACGGACGGGATGCGCAGGAAGTCGAAGAGGAGGTCGAGGTAGGCCTGCTTGTTCGACTCGAGGTGGGCGAGGGCTGCTTGCATGCGCCCAAGCTTACGCGCTCAGATCGCCCTTCTCCACGAGCCGGGCGCGGCGGCTTTCCGCGGTCCCCGCCGCGGCGAGGTCCGCCCGCGTATCGATGTCGTACAGGATGTCGGCCGTCTCGACCGGCAGTCGCAGCAGCTCGTCGCCCGCCCGCCGCCAGACGCCGCGCGCGCCGCCCTCCAGCGCGGGATCGAGGAAGGCGGCCGCATCGCGGGCGAACGCCGGATGGCCGCCCCGTCCGCCGTGGACGGGCACCAGGTAGCGCACGCCGCGCTCCTCGAAGGTGGCGCAGAGCGTGCGGATCACGTCGGGTGCGAGAAACGCGAGATCGGCCGGCGCGAAGGCGAACGGGCGGGCGCCGATCGCCTCGATGCCGTGCCGCAGCGTCTCCAGCATGCGCGCGCCTCGCGGTGCGCGGAGCACGCGTGGATCGGCCGGCACGTGGGCGCCGCAGAAGACCACGGGTTCGAGCCCCGCTTCGAGGAAGTGCGCGCAGGCCCGGTCCAGCACGCGCACGCCGTCGATCGTCGCCGCGAGCTTGTCGCCGTCGAAGCGCTCGGACCGTCCGCCGCCGAGCAGGATTCCTGCCACCGCCACCCAAAAAGCCTACACTTCGCCGGGTGCGCGCGGCGGTCCTCTTCCTGCTCCTGATCGGGTGCGCCGATGCGCCGCCCGACGCGCCGGCCCGACCGGAGCGCGTCGTGTCGCTGCTGCCCGCGTGGACCGCCATCATCGAGCGGCTGGGGTGCGGCGACCGCCTCGTCGCCTGCTCCGAGTACTGCGAGCCGTCGCGCGAGCTGCCCCGCATCGACTGGCGGTCGGCACGCGCCGCCGAGCAGGTCGCGCGCCTCGACCCCGATCTCGTGGTGAAGCAGCTGCCGCGCGCTCCGCACGATCCGCTGCAGTCCGCGCTTGCGTCGCTCGGTCTGGCGGTACAGTCGCTGCCGAGCGAGACGGTGGCCGACGTCCGGGCCGCGATCACGGGGCTCGCGGACGCCCTCGGGGAGTCGGAGCGCGGTCGTGCGCTGGTGGCGACGTTCGACGCCCGGCTCGCGGCGGCGACGGCCCGCGTGCGGTCGAAGCCGCGACCGCGCGTGCTCTTCCTCTACACCCGCAAGGCGGGCGCGATTGCCGACGTCGGCGCCGCCGGCCCGAACACCTTCATCGACGAACTCATCACGATGGCGGGTGGAACGAACGCACTCGCCGCGGCGGACGAGCCCTATGTCCAGCTCGACCAGGAGCGGCTGGTGCGTCTCGAGCCGGACGTGATCATCGACGTGCTTCCGTCCGAGGAGGACCCCGCCGCGGTCTGGCGCCGCGCGCGGCTCACCGAAGCGCGGATCGAGTTCGTGCGCGACAACGCGCTGCTGATTCCCGGGCCCGACCTGCCCGCATCCGTCGAAACGCTCGCGCAGTTGATCCATGGCGATTCTTGAGCTGCGTGACGCCACGGTGCGCTTCGGCGCGCGCCCGGTGCTCTCCGCGGTCTCGCTGGCGGTCGAGCCGCGCGAACGGGTGGCGCTGATCGGGCCCAACGGCGGCGGCAAGACGACGCTGCTGCGCGCGCTCGCCGGGCTGCTGCCGCTCGACGCGGGCGAGGCGCTTCCGATCGGCGACTGCTCGCGGCGCGAGGCGGCGCATCACGTCGCCTACGTGCCGCAGGAGGAGTTCTGGGAGTTCGAGTTCCCGGTGCGCGAGGTCGTGGCGTGCGGTCGCTACAGCTACACCGACACGCTCACCGCCGAACGCGAGGCGGTCGATCGCGCGCTGGCCGCGGTTGCGCTGGAGGATCTGGCCGATCGCTCCATCACCGAGCTCTCCGGCGGCGAGCGACGGCGCGTGATCGTGGCGCGCGCGCTGGTGCAGCAGACGCCGGCGCTGCTCATGGACGAGCCGACAACGGCGCTCGATCTGCGCCATCGCGCCGCGGTGCTGCGGGCGATGCGGAGTTTCGAAGGCGCGATCCTGTTCGCGACGCACGATCTCGAAGCGGCGGCGCGGCTCGCCGACCGCATCGTGGTCCTGCACGAGGGCGGCATTCGAACGCAGGGCGCGCCGGCGGACGTGCTGACGGAGGAGCTGCTCCGCGAGCTGTTCGGCGTCGAGGCACGCCTGCTCCGCGACGACGAGGGGACGCTGCATGTCCTTCTCTAGAGTCGCGATCTTCGCGCTTCTCGCGCTGGCCGTTGCGCCGTTCGTGGGTCCGGGACTCGACTGGGCGTCGGATCGCGACGTGCGCATCTTCTGGCAGCTGCGCGTGCCGCGCGTGCTGCTCGGGTTCCTTGCCGGGTCGGGGCTGGCCGTCGCCGGTGTCGTGCTGCAGGCGATTCTGCGCAACCCGCTCGCCACGCCGTTCACGCTCGGCGTCTCGAGCGGCGCCTCGTTCGGCGTGGTGGCCGCGCTCTGGCTGGGACTCGCGTCGCCTTACGCGATGCCGGTCGTCGGGATGGCGGGGGCGGTGCTCGTCACGACCCTGACCTGGCGCATCGCACGCATCGGCGGACGCATGCCGGTGCAGTCGCTGCTGCTCGCGGGCGTGGCGCTCACCTACCTCTTCAGCGCGCTCATCCTGCTCATCCAGGTGCTGAGCGATCCCTACGACACCGTCCGCATCCTGCGCTGGCTGGTCGGCAGTCTCGAGACCGGCCTCGGGTTCCAGCCGGTGCTGCTGGTCGGCGTGGCGCTCGCCGCCGGCTTCGCGCTCGTCTTGCCGCTCGGCCGCGCGTGGAACGCGATGGGTGGCGGCACCGACGCGGCGCTCGGCGTCGGGGTCGACGTGCATCGCGTCGTCCGGCGCGGCTACGTGGGCGCGTCGATTCTCGTCGGGGCCATCGTCGCGTTCGTGGGCCCGATCGGATTCATCGGGCTGCTGGTCCCGCACGCGCTGCGGCTCATGGGACTCGTCGACAACCGCGTGCTGTTGCCGGCCGCGGCCATGGCGGGGGGCGGATTCCTCGTGCTGTGCGACGCGCTGACCAACCTCGGGGCGATCCAGCGCTTGCCGGTCGGTGTGTTGACACACCTTCTCGGCGGGCCCTTCTTCCTGATGCTGCTCCTCCGCAAACGCCGCCTACACTAACGGCATGAAAACGGGAATCGCGCTGGCGCTGCTGGCCTCGATCGCGGCCGCCCAGGAGCTGGCGTTCGAGAAGGAGCCGGTCCAGCACCGGTCGATCGAATGCGAGGTGAAGGTTCCGGTCGGCTGGTCGGTCGCGAAGGATCGCACCGGGCTGAGCGCGCAGGGCGGCAAGAGCGGATTCGTCGTTACGCGCGAACCCTTCCTCGGCAGCGCCGACGACTTCCCCGCGACCTGGCGCAGCCAGCTCGCCGAAGGCGGCATCGTGACCGACGTGAAGCCGACGCGCGCGGGCCGCTACCGCGCGTTCCACGCGACCTGGGAAGCCAAGGGCGCGCCCGGTCAGCGCATCGACGTCTACCGGCTGCACGTCCCCGGCGCGGAGATGCTCTACAACATCTCGTTCAGCACGCCCGTCGCGATGGAACGCAAGGCGCTCTTCGCCGGCGTGCTCAAGTCGTTCAAGAGTCGCGCCGTCGGCAGCGGCATCACGCTGCAGAAGACGAAGGTACCGGTCGGCGAGGCGGGGGACATCCAGCTTCCCAAGGGATTCGAGCCGGCGCCGGAGGAGCGCTTCCAGCGCACGATCGGCAAGCGCTACAGGAAGTTTCTCACGGGCTACGAGACCCCCAAGCTCGTCGCGAGCATGCAGCTCGCTTCGTTGGCGCATGGGCTTCGGCTTCCGGGTGCCGGCGCGCGCAACACCTCCAATCCGGAACAGCTCGCGGCGTTCATGCTCGAGCGGTTCGGACTGGCGAACGGAAACTGGGAGAAAAAGCCCAAGACGAAGAAGGCGGCCGTGCGCGGCGTCAAGGGCATCTCGATGGAGGGCGTCTTGCGCGGGAAGGAGGGGGGGCGCCGCCACGTCTTCCTCTGGTGCGGCAGCGCTCGGCCCGCGTGCCCCGTCGTCCTGATCACGGCCGGCGAACGCGAGATGCGTCTCGACAAGAACTACTTCAAGACGATCCTGAAGTCCTACAAACCGAAGAAGTAGCGCGTGCTCCGCATCCTCGCAGTCTGGTTGATCCTCATCAACCTGATCACCTACGGCGTCTACTGGCTCGACAAGCGGCGCGCCCGCAAGGGCGGCTGGCGCATCAGCGAGAAGGAGCTGCTGATGTGGGCGGCCGTGGGCGGATCGCCGGCGGCCTTCCTGGCGATGCGCAAGTTCCGGCACAAGACACAGAAGCTCTCGTTCCGGCTGTGGTACTGGGCGATCGTCGTGGCGCAGATCGGCGTGCTGTATTGGCTGTTCCAGAAGAGTCAGTCCTGACGCTTGTACCACTCGAGGCGCGGGCTGTGCGACTTGGTCGCGGCGCGTAGCTGGTCGCGCTCCTTCTTCGCCATCGGCTTGCCGTTGCGCGCGACGTGCGCCGCCAGCTCCACCTGCGCGACCGTGTCGCAGCCGACGATGCAGGTGTCGATCGGAAGGCCGTAGGTGTAGCGCAGGCACTCCTCCGCCTTGACGATGCGGTCGCCCGGCAGGCGGCCGGAGCAGAAGACCTTCATCGCGACCGTGCCGACCTTGTTCTGGCGTGCGACCGGGAGAGCCTTCTCCTCGAAGGAGCGGTGGTGGGGGTCGATGCAGTTGAGCGGAATGAGCAGCGTGTCGAAGGCGTGGCGGCCCATGGCGTCGACGAAGACCTGCGGGTCGGCGTGGCCGGTGATGCCGATGTAGCGCACCTTGCCCGCCTTCTTCGCTTCGACCGCCGCCTCCATCGCGCCGCCCTTGCCGAGGATGCGGTCAACATCGCCCTTCGAGGAGAGCGCGTGGAACTGCCAGACGTCGAGGCGATCGGTGCCGAGCCGCTTGAGCGTTCCTTCGAGCTGTTCGAGCGCGCCCTTCCTGTCACGACGCAGCGTCTTCGAGCCGATGAGTACCTTGTCGCGCAGGCCCTTGAGTCCGGCGCGCAGGTTCTCCTCGCTCCGGCCGCTGCTGTAGGACTCGGCGGTGTCGAAATAGTTGATCCCGAGCTCGACGGCGCGGCGCACCAGTTTGGTCGCCGGCTCGGCGCCCATGCGGCCGAGCGGATAGCAGCCGAGTCCGGCGAGCGAGACCTTGAGGCCGGTCCGGCCGAACGGGCGCAGCGGCATCGGGCGCTCGTCGGCGAAGACGAACGGGGCCGTCAGCGTCGCGCCGGCCGCTACGAGGAATCGTCGCCGCGTGAGGTCGCTCATCGACTAACGTTCTAACCCGTATGGCGCGGCTCGTGGTCCTGGTCCTGCTGGCGAGCACCGCATTCGCCGACGGGAAGTTCTTCGGCCGCGAGAATGCCGTCGTCGACGTGCCCGACCAGAGCGCGCTGCTCGTGTGGGATAAAGGACACGAGACGCTCGTGATCGAGAGCGCGTTCGTGGGAGAGGGGAACGAGTTCGCCTGGCTCGTGCCGCTGCCTTCCAAACCGAAGATCGAAGCTTCGACGGAGGGATTGTTCCCGACGCTGCGGGCGCTCACGGCGCCCGATCTGCGGCATGACCCGCTGCGTGGATTCGAGATCGTCACGGCCGTTCTCGGGTTCGCCCTCTTCTTCCTTTCCCTTCTCGCGGCGGCACGGCTGAAGGACCCTCCGAGCCTCGCCGTGGTCGTACTGGTGCTCGGGGTGGCGACGTCGTTCTCCACCTGCGATGCGATCTATCTCGCGAAAGGGTCCGCCGCCGGCGCGGCTTTCGCCGTCGCGGCGGAAGAGCGTACGGTCGGCTCCTACGAGACCGCCGTTCTGCAGGCCGAGTCTGCGAGCGAGGTTCTCGGATGGCTCGCGCACCGCGGCTACAAGGTTCCTCCGGCGGTCGGCCCGTCCCTGCAGGCGTCTCTGCAGGCGCACCTCGACGAGGGCTGGTCGATTGCCGCCATGCGTCTGCGCACGAACGGGAGGGGCCGCCGGGTCGCGCATCCGCTGGTCTTTCGGTTCGCGACGCCGGAGCCGGTCTATCCAATGCGCCTGACCGGCGTCGGCGCGACACGCCTCTCGCTCGACCTCTTCGTCGCCGCGCCGCGGCAGGTCGCGTGGGACGGCATGGAGACGCGCAGTGCCGGCGAGTTCGGGAAGGACTACCGGCGGCTGCATCCGGAGATTGTTCGCCTGGTGCCACGGCCGCTCGTGCTCACGCATCTGCACGGCGAGCTCGATGCGGTGGCCATGCGTGTCGACCTGCGTCCGACGTTCGTCGACTACGAGCGGAATCGCCCGCACTTCTACACGGCGAGTTCGATCCGCCGCGCCTGGCCGAAGCTGCTCCATATCGTTTGGGTGGTCCTCGTGTTCGGCGTCGTCGTCGCTCTCGCCCGGCAGGCGGAGGATCCGGGACGCGCATTCCGTCCGCGGCTCGTCGTCGCGCTCCTGGTGCCGCTTGCCGTCCTGCTCGGAGGTGGGGTGGGTCTGCTCCTGGCTCCCACGGGCGAGACGGTGCCGCAGCGACCCGTACGCGCTTTCGAGGACATCTACCCGCTCGCCTCGCAGCTCGCCGACGAGGGCAGGCTGACGCTCGCGAGTCTCCGCGCCGCCGTGGCCGCGGCCGGCTTCCGGGAGATCGATGCGCCGGGCGGTTTCGTCCTGCGAACCCGACCGGACGGCGTGATCGTCGCGGACCAGTTCCTTGAGGACGGCTCTTCCTGGACCATCGAACTCGATCCCTGACCGCCGCACGGTACCCTTCTGCCATGGCGCAACGCTTCGAAGGGACCGACTCCTACATCGCCACCGAGGATCTGCAGGTCGCGGTCAACGCCGCGATCCGGCTCGAGCGACCGCTGCTCGTGAAGGGCGAGCCCGGCACCGGCAAGACGATCCTCGCGCACGAGGTCGCCTCGTCGCTCGGCATGCGGCTCGTGCCCTGGCATATCAAGTCGACCACCAAGGCGCAGCAGGGGCTCTACGAGTACGACGCGGTCGCGCGGCTGCGCGACTCGCAGCTCGGCTCCGACAAGGTGCACGACATCGCGAACTACATCGTGCAGGGCAAGATGTGGGAGGCGTTCGAGTCGGACGAACCGGTCGTACTGCTCATCGACGAGATCGACAAGGCGGATATCGAGTTCCCCAACGACCTGCTGCTCGAGCTCGACCGGATGGAGTTCTTCGTCTACGAGACGCAGAAGACGATCCAGGCGAAGCGCCGGCCCGCCGTCATCATCACCAGCAACAACGAAAAGGAGCTGCCGGACGCCTTCCTGCGCCGCTGCTTCTTCCACTACATCCAGTTCCCGGACGAGGCGACGATGGCTTCGATCGTCGCGGCGCACTACCCCGATCTCAAGAAGGGGCTGGTGAACGAGGCGCTGGGCGTCTTCTTCGGTCTGCGCGACGTCCCCGGCCTCAAGAAGAAGCCGTCGACCTCGGAGCTGCTCGACTGGATTCGCCTGCTCGTCATCGAGGACGTGGCGGCGGTCGATCTGGAGTCGGCCAACGAGGGCGCCGAGGTGCCGCCGTTCGTCGGCTCGATGGTCAAGAACGAGCAGGACCTCGCGCGCGTCGCGGAGTACTTCGGGCTGCGGAGGCGCAAGAGGTAGCCGTGTTCACCGGATTCTTCTACCTGCTGCGCGACGGCGGCGTGCCGGTCTCCCTCAAGGAGTACCTCACGCTGCTGGAGGCGATGAAGGAGGGTGTCGCGGACTTCTCCGTGGAGCACTTCTACTTTCTCGCCCGCGCGACGCTGGTGAAGGACGAGCGCCACATCGACAAGTTCGACCGCGCCTTCGCGGAGTGGTTCGAGGGCGTCGAGCGCATCGACGATCCCTTCACGACGCTGCCCGAGGAGTGGCTCAAGAAGCTCGGCGAGAAGCACCTGAGCGAAGAGGAGAAGCGCAAGATCCAGGCGCTCGGCGGCTGGGACAAGCTCATGGAGACGCTCAAGAAGCGTCTCGCCGAACAGAAGAAGCGGCACGGCGGCGGCAGCAAGTGGATCGGCACCGGCGGAACCTCGCCGTTCGGCGCCTACGGCTACAACCCGGAAGGCATCCGCATCGGCCAGGACAAGTCGCGCCATCGCCGCGCGGTGAAGGTCTGGGACCGGCGCGAGTTCCGCAACTTCGACGACTCGGTCGAGCTCGGCACGCGCAACATGAAGGTCGCGCTGCGCAAGCTCCGCAAGCTGGCGCGCGATGGCCACGACGAGGAGCTGGATCTCTCCGGCACGATTCACGCGACGGCGCGCAACGGCGGCTACGTCGACATCCGCATGCACCCGAGCCGCGAGAACGTCATCAAGGTGCTGCTGTTCCTCGACGTCGGCGGCTCGATGGACGATCACGTGCTGATGGTCGAGCGCCTCTTCTCGGCGGCGCGCTCCGAGTTCAAGCACTTCGAGCACTTCTACTTCCACAACTGTCTCTACGAGAAGGTGTGGAAGGACAGCAGCCGGCGCTACAAGGAGACGCTCTCCACGGCGGAGATCCTGCGCACGTATGGTCCCGACTACCGCGTGATCTTCGTCGGCGACGCGAGCATGAGCCCGTACGAGATCATCCAGCCGGGCGGCTCCGTCGAGCACTGGAACGAGGAGGCGGGCGCGCTCTGGCTGCAGCGCGCCACCCGCGTCTGGGAGCGCGCCATCTGGATCAACCCCGTTCCCGAGGAGTTCTGGCACTACACCCACTCCATCGGAATGGTCCAGCAGCTCTTCCCCGGCCGCATGGTCCCGCTCACCGTCGAAGGGATCGAGCGGGGAATCCGGCTCCTCCAGGCGTAAAGGAAGTCTTCCGTTGTCAGTAGGCCTCGGATGCCCATCCGAGACCCACTGAAAACGGATCGCTGACTACTCTCCCTTCGGGACCGCGATCACCTCGTAGTACCGCTCGTCCTTCAGGTACTTCTTGAGCGTCGCGATGATCTCTTCCTTCGTGATGCCCATGTAGTTCGCCTCGAACTTCGTCAGATCGTCGACCTGACGGCCGTTCGTGCGCAGCCACGAGAGCGAGTCCGCCCAGAAGCGCGGCTGCTTGAGCTGCGTCTCCAGGATGTTGCGGATCTGGCTCTTCACGGCGTCGATCTCGGCGTCGGTCGGCGGCTTGTCGCCGATCATGTCGAGGACCACCTGCCGCGCGATCTTCGTCGCTTCGTCCGCCTTCGGCACGTCGGCGGTGAACTGGACGAGGAAGCGCCCCATGCCGTCGAGCGCGCCCGGCACGGACGCACACTGGATCGAGTAGGTGAGACCGCGGTCCTCGCGGATCTCCTTGGTCAGCCGCGAGTTCGCGACGAACGAGCCGAAGAGCAGGACGCGCGCGTCGTGCCGATCCGTGGCCGCCGCGCCGCGCCAGCCGAGGCGGACCTCGGCGCGCTCGGTCTTGGTTTCGACCTCCACGCGGCGGCGGAACGGGCCGTCCTTGATCGCCACGCGACGGATCGTGGCGAGATCCTCGCGCTCGAGATCGCGCTTGGGCAGGGTCCCGATGTAGGTGCGCGCGAGTTCCGACATGCGCGCCCGCGGCAGGTCACCGACGATCGAGACTTCGATCGGAGCGCGGCGCAGCACCTGTTTCAGCCACGCCTCCGCCGCGGCCCGGTCCATGGCGTCGATATGCTCCGTCGACGGGGTCATCACCCGGGGGTCGCCTCCCGACATCAGCTCGCCCACCGCGTTTTCGGCGCGGAAGCCGAGGTCCTGCATCGCCGCACTCAGCTGCAGCTTGGTCTGCAGCTTCCAGCGGTCGACGGGCGCGCTCTCGAGCTTCGGGTCGGTCAGCAGCGCGTGCAGCACGCGGAAACCCTCCTCGAGGTCGTCCGGCGCGCCGATCATCGTGAACACCAGCGAGCCATCGTCCGGAATGCCACCGAAGCCGAACTTCTTGCCGGTCGTCAAGTCGCTCAGCTCGCTGCTGGAGAGCCGGCCGGTCGCCGCCGTCCCCGAGCGCAGCGCGATCGAGCCGACGCCGGTGTACTGCGCCGTCTTCGCGGTTTCGTCGTACATGCCGCCGATGAACCGGACGGTCACGACGACGGCATCCTTGCGCTCCGTCATGGTGCGCAGATGCACGCGTGCGTTGTTGGCGAGTCGCAGCGACTCGACCTGCAGGCCCTGATGGATCGTGCGCGCCGCGACGGGGGCGGGCTCGGGGTCCTTCTCCAGCAGCGTGCCGGTCGACTGCGCGCCCTCGCCCGCCGCGACCTCGGCGGCGACCGCCTTGCCGAAGACGGCGAGCAGACCCGCCTTCGTCGGCGCCTCGACGCCCTCCTTGCGAGGCGCCGTCGACAGCACGAGCCCGCGGTCGAAGCGATAGAGCTCGCGGAAGCGCGCCTGGATCTGGTCCGCGGTGATGGTGGGCAACAGCTTCTTGACGAGCTCTTCCGACTGCGCGGCCGACATCGGAATGCGGCCTTCCGTGACGGCACTGTTCATCGCCATGATGTAGGTCTGCGTGGCGCGCGTGGGCGCCCGCCGCGCGGCGAGCTCGACGTTGGCGACGATCGCCTTCTTCGCCAGCTCGATCTCGTCCTCGCGGAAGCCGTGCTCGCGCGCGCGCTTGGTCTCCGTCACGACGGCGGTCAGCATCTCCTGCCAGCGCTCGGGCGCGCCGGTCGCTTCGACGTCGACGGTCATCGCCGCGCCGAGGAAGTCGCCGGCGCGCAGGTTGGCCGACTGGAAGGGCGCCTCGCCCTTCTGCAGCATCTGCGAGAGGCGGCGGTTGGCGATCCAGATGCCGATGTTGCCGGCCAGATCGCGGCGCAGGTCCGAGACGTGCGCATCCGGTTCGCGGGGTCGCAGGCAGGAGAAGCCGATGCTGACCTCGGTCAGCTCCGGGTCCGTGATCACCGCCGCTTCGAGCTTCTCGTGGAAGCGGACGCCGGTCGGGTAGTCCGGCTTCGGGTTCTCGGCCGGCTTCCAGTCCGCGAACTTCTTCGCGATCATCCCGCGGATCGTCTCGACGTCGATGTCGCCGCAGACGATGACGGTCGCGTTGTCCGGGCGGTACCAGGTGGTGTAGTAGTCGACGAAGCGGTCGCGCTTCGACTCGCGAATCACCGACTCGAGGCCGATCGGCATACGCTCGGCGAGACGCGAGCCGGGCACGATGATCGGCAGCGCCTGGTCCATGATGCGCTGGCCGACGCCGGCGCGGGAGCGCTTCTCCTCGAGGATGACGCCGCGCTCCTTGTCGATCTCCTCCTCGCCGAGCAGCAGGCGGAAGCCGACGTCGGCGAGATAGAGCATGGTCTTCTCGATCGTCTCCGGCTTGGTGTCCGGCAGGTGCATGAGGTACGTCGTCTGGTCGAAGCCGGTGAACGCGTTCTGGTGCTGTCCGAAACGCATGCCGAGCGACTCGAAGAACTTCACCATCTCGCCCGGCGGGAAGTGCTTGGAGCCGTTGAAGGCCATGTGCTCCAGGTAGTGCGCGAGACCGCGCTGCTCTTCGCTCTCGTTGAGCGAGCCGCTGTGCACGTGCAGCAGGATCGACACCTTGCCCGGGGGCGTCGCGTTGGGCTGGATCCAGTAGCGCAGGCCGTTCGGCAACGTGCCGGTGGTCAGCGCGGGATCGGTGGGCAGGGGGGTCTCCTCCGCCTGGACGAAGCCGGCGAGGAGGAACAGCATCAGCAGGGTCGAACGCATCCTCTCAGGCTAAGCCCCGCCGCCAGCGGTACCATCGGGCGATGGCCTGGATTCGATTGGTCGCCGACGACGAGGCGACCGGCCCCCTCAAGCAGATGTACGACGCCGCGTTGGCCCGGGCGGGCCGGGTTTTCGGCATCGTGCGCACGATGAGCCCCAACCCGGCGACCATGGAGAAGTCCATGGGGTTCTACATGCAGATCATGAAGGGCCCCAGCGGGCTCTCGCGCCAGGAGCGCGAGCTGCTGGCGACGGTGACCAGCCGCGCCAACGACTGCTACTACTGAACCCTCGCCCACGCAGAGGACTTCCGCCTGGAGGGCGGGACCGACGAAGCGACAAAGGCGATCACCGAGGACTGGCGCACGGCCGATCTGACCGAGCGCGAGCGCGCGCTCTGTACGTTCGCGGACAAGCTCACGCACACCCCGGGGCGCATGGAGAAGGGCGATCTCGATCCGCTGCGCGCCGTCGGACTGGACGACCGCGACATCCACGACGCGGCGCAGGTGATCGGCTACTTCAACTACATCAACCGCATCGCCGACGCCCTCGGCACCGACCTCGAGCCGGAGATGCCGCCGCGGCCCGAGGGCTGGTAACGCGGCAAAAAGTCCCGGCGGCGCCATGCAGGCCGCCGCCGGGATGATGGCGAAGGTTCGGCTACTTCCACCAAACCGGACGTCCCCACAGGACGTACGCTTCGCCGGAGTCGACGAAGAGGCGACCGAGACCGGTGGCCTTGTTGGCCCCGGTGAGGATGTCCGGATTTCCGTCGCCGTTGAAGTCACCGAACGCGAGCGAAGTGCCGAAGCGGTCGGTGACGCTGCTGCCGTAGAAGCGCGTCAGGGTGATGCCGGCCGGCATCGACGCGCGCGAGAGTGAGAACTCGAAGACACCGCTGGGCTTGGTTATGCCGCGGACGACCGCGACCTCACCCGTGTTGGTGCCCTTCTGGTTGGTCGGACCGGCGCCGCCGGTGGTCCCGATGACGAGATCCAGCGAGCCGTCGCCGTCCACGTCGTGGAAGCGGACCGAGTCGCCCGCGTTGTCCTTGCTGTCCTCGCCGAACACGCGCACCATCGGGATGCCCACAAGGTTGGACGAGATCGCGACGTCGGCCCAGGTCTCCGTCGCCGGAAGGAACTGGGTGCGCACGCCGCCGAAGAGGATCGTGACCTCGCCCGCGTTGGAACGAACGTTGGTCGGGCCGTCGGCGCTGCGTCCGTTGATCGCCAGATCACCGAACCCGTCGCCGTCGAGATCGTCGATGTCGATCGACCAGCCGTAGAAGTCGGTGCGATCCTCGCCGAGGACCGCGAAGCCGGGCAGCGTCGAAGTGGTGCCCGACTGATAGGCGCGGTGCGTGTCGTTGCCGAGCAGCGTCGCGCGCGAGGCACCGAAGAAGACGATGACTTCGCCCGCCGCCGAGTTGGCGTTGTTCACGCCGTCGGCGCCGGTCGCGCCGCCCGCGACGTCGGCGAACCCGTCGTTGTCGAGGTCGCCGCACGCGGTGGCCCAGCCGAGCCGGTCGCTGCGCTCGATGCCCCAGAACTCCACGTGCTTCACCGTGGTCGCCGCCGCGCCGAGCGTGTCCTCGCCGTAGCCGCTGATGATCCCGAAGTCGTTCAGCGTGCCGCCGAAGACCACGAACACCGCGCCGGTGTCGCTCACGTCGTTGCCGTGCACGCCGGTCGCGCCGATCACCATGTCGCGGAAGCCGTCGTTGTCCACGTCGCCGAAGCTCAGGCCCTCGCCCAGCTTGTCGCCGGCCACCGGACCGTAGAGCCGCAGGATGTTGAAGCCGGCAACGGCGCCGCCACCGAGCTGCAGCGTGGCCGACGGGAAGTTCTGCTGCCCGAAGACCACGAACACCTCGCCGCGGTTGCTCTCCGACTCCGTCGGGCCGTCACCGAAGTGGGCGCCGATCACGATGTCGCCGAAGCCGTCGTTGTTGATGTCCTCGATGCCCATCGACGCTTCCTGCCCGAGCTGGTCGCCGTTGGACTGTCCGGTGATGCGCAGCGAGGCGCGCCCGACGAAGGACGAGAGGTCGCGCAGGACCGGTGCACCGACCGTGCCCTGCTGGCCAAGGATCAGATAGAGCTCGCCCTCACGCGTGCCGGAGCCGGGGACCGACTCGGCGACGTAGGCCGAAACCAGCATGTCGTCGATGCCGTCCCCGTTGACGTCGCCGGCGGCGACCGCGAAGCCGAACTGGCTCTTGTCGTCGCGCGCGCCGATGCGCACGTCGTAGGTCGTCTCGAAGCTCCAGTTGCGCGCTCCGTCGTTGGCCAGGTTGAGGCCGAGGCGGTCGACGATCTGCGTGCTGACGCTGACGTTGATCTTCTGCAGCACGGGGAGCGGGTTGTCGGGCCGGAACACGAGTCGCGTGCCTCCACTCTGCAGATCGAGCGTGCCGCTGACGGTGCGCCCTTCGGCGTCGGTCACGGCAACCGCACTCTGCACCGAGTCCTCGGTGACCGGCTTCGAGAAGCGAATGGCGATCTCGGCGTCGGCCCCGACACCGGTGGCGAGCGCCTGCGGCGACACGCTCAGGATGCGCGGCGCCGACACGCTCGAACCGAGCGCCGAGGCGGTCAGGCGCGTGATGCGCCGGATCGTGTCCGGCGGGGAAACGAGCTCCGTCGCGCCGTCCACGATGAAGAGCGCGCCGTCGAGCGCGCCGAAGGTCACGCCGCCCACGCGGCCGACCGACATGACGAAGACCGACTCGATGCGATCGGTCGACGCATCGAAGATCTCCACGCGTCGCGCGGTCGTCGTGTCGTCGTCGAAGACGCCGCCCACGAGCGCGATCGTGCCGTTGGCGAGGCGCACCGCTTCGAGATCGCGCCGCGGCGCGGAGAGCTCCTCGTCGAGCTCGGTGAAGGTTCCGGTCGTCGGATTGAAGATCTCGAGGCTGCCGAGGACGTCGCCGTCATCGTCGGTGCCGCCCGCAATCAGGACGTTGCCGGTCGGCAGCAGGATCGCAGCCGCCGAGTGGCGGGCCTCCTCCATCGGGTTCGCGAGCTCTTCGATCTCGTCCTCGACCGGATCCACGAGGAACGCGCGGTCGGTCACGGTGCCGGTGTCATCCACGCCGCCCGCGACGAGGATTTTGCCGTCCGGCAACGCGACGACGGCCGAGGCGGTCAGCGCGACGGGCAGCTGTTCGTCAATCGCCTGGAACGTCTCGGTGAAGACATCCCACGCTTCGATGGTGGTCGTGATCGCGGGACCGCCCGGCTGGCTGCTGCCGCCGATCGCGACGAGCAGACCGGCGGGGGTCCGGACGAGGTGGAACTGCGCGCGCGGCGTGGCCATGGCGCCGAGCACCGAGAAAGTTCCGGCCTCCGGATCGAAGATCTCGCAGCTGTCGACGAGCCCGGTACCGGCGGCGTCGGTGAAGCCGCCGCAGACGAGGACACGACCGTCGGCGAGGACGCCCGCCCGGTGCGCCCAGCGCGCCGTGGCGAGGTCGCCGGTGGGGGCGAGGGCCACGCTTTCGAGGATCTCCGCGCTGCCGAGCGTCTGGTTCGCGTCGTCGAGGCCGCCGACGATCAGCGTGCGGCCATTGGCCAGCGGAGCCGCCGCCGCCGCGAACCGTGCGACCTGGCCGCCGCCCGTGCCGGGGTTGGTGTTGCCTTCATCGGGCTCGATGACGAAGTTGATGACGAGGTCGGCAATCGGCTCCTCGCCGCCCGCGCCGCGCAGCGACCCGCCGACGACGATACGCACGTCGGCATCGCCCGGCAGGTTGCCGCCGAGGGCGATCTCGATCAGGTTGCCGATCGCGTTGACCGCACGCGGAAACGTGAGGCCGTTCACGGTCACGGTCACCGCATCCTGCGCGGTCGCGGCGTCGAGGCCGCTCGAGAAGCGCAGCTCGATGAGGCGCGAGGGCTCCACGCCCGTTTCGCCTTCCGTCGGATTGGACGAGACGAGGCTGAGCGCGATCGTCTGCGACGCCGTGTCGCTCCCGCCCGAAGAGCAGCTGATCAGCAGCGCGCCGATCAGCAGAGTCAGATACCGGATCCCCACGTTAGGCCTCCCTGATGTCGGGTTTCATGCCGACAAACGGCTGAAAACCCCACAAAACAGACACTTTATCGCTTGTTGAGACTGATTCTCAATCTCATGCGATGAGTGTATGCCGGTCTTGGGGAGAGGTCAATTTCGGGGTGCCGCGCTCGCGGCGAGCGCTCGGCCCGACGCCCTCGGGTGGGCGCCAGGCGGGTCGAGCGCGGGTCGAGCGCGGGTCGTTGGGAATCAGAGTTCCTGCTTGGCGGGGCGGATGATCATCTCGTTCACATCCACGTCCGAGGGCTCGGCAATCGCATAGCGAATGGCGCGCGCGATCGCGTCCGGCTCGATGGCGATGTCGACGAAGTCCTGGACGGCGTCGCGGACCTCCTGCACGGCGATGCCGTCAGTGAGCTCGCTGCGCACCGCGCCGGGACTGACGTTGGTCACACGCACCACGCCGCCCGACTCCATGCGGAGCCCCTCGCTCAGCGCGCGCACGGCAAACTTCGTCGCGCAGTAGACCGCGGCGCCGGGGAACACGAGGTGACCGGCGACCGAGCTGACGTTGATGAAGTGGCCGGCGTTCTGCTGGAGCATGATCGGGTGCGCCGCGGCGACGCCGTTGAGCACGCCCTTGATGTTCACGTCGACCATGCGGTTCCACTCGTCCGTGCGGCCGAGCGCCATGGGGGAGAGCGGCATCACGCCCGCGTTGTTGACCCACACGTCCAGCTTGCCGTAGGCGCCGACCGCGGCTTCCGCGACCGCCTTCATCTGGGCGAGGTCGGTTACGTCCGACTCGACGGCGGTCGCTTTGCCGCCGGCTTCCTCGATGCGCGAAACGAGCGCGTCGAGGCGGTCCTTGCGTCGCGCCGACAGCACCACCGGCGCGCCACTCGCCGCCAGAATCTCCGCGGTCTTCTCGCCGATACCGCTGCTCGCGCCGGTGATGACCACAACCTTGTCGATGGAATTGCTCATGTAAGTCCTCGTCTGCAAGCGGGGCGAACCGTCCGGGTGCTCCCGCGGGGCCATGGGGTCCGGTCTTGGATGCGCCGCGCCGGTGCCGGGGTTCGCAGCGAGGGCACGCCGCGATCAAGATCGTGCGAAGAGGGGCCGTCGCCTGGGCTCAGGCCTGGAGCGCGCGCGTCGCGGTACTCGACGGCAGCTCTCCGAAAAGGCGTCGCTACTCGGCGGCGAACTGGCCCATGTGCCAGAAGCCGTGGGAACGCGCCGCCTCGCCCACGCCAAGGTCGGGCCTCGCGCGGAGCTGCCGGCGGACTTCATTCAATCGGAGCGCGAGCAGGTAGGTCTTGGGCGAAACCGGGCCGAGGTCCCGGAACGCGCGCTGGAGCGTCCGCTCGTGGACGTCGATCCGCTCCGCCCACTCGGCGACGCTCCAGGGCCGCGAGGCGCCGAGCCGGAGTTCGGCGCGAGCGCGCGAGAGCAGGCGGCCGCGCGCATCGCCGGCTCGGCCTGCCTCCGTCGACTGCACGCATGCGACGAGCATCTCGGAGAGACCGGCCGCGCTGTCCGGCGACCAGCCGCTGTAGTGTCGCTGGACGGCGAGCCGCATCCGGTCGGCGACCGCGGCCGGCAGATCGAGAACCTCGCGGGAACGAAGCCGCGGTTCGACCGACGCCACACCGAGGCGTTCCGCGGCGCGCTCCAGCCCGGCTTCCGAGACCGAGATCGTGTGGACCTCGAAGTCCGGTCCCGAGAAGCTCTCCAACTCCCCGTCGCGCGGGAAGATCAGCAGCTGGTCGCCCCGAATCGTGTGCCCTCGCCAGTGGAACGTGACCTCGCGGTGCGCCGGTACGACAAACGTGCGCAGGCCCGGCGGCGGTGCGCCCCGTTGGTCGAGGCTGCGCGTGAATCGGGCGTACGCCAGCGATACGTCGGGTCCGACGATCTGGAGGAGGTGCCCCGCGAAGGTCCCGCGCTCGACCTGACGAAAGTCCAGGTTCCACGCGCGGGCGGCCTCCGCGAGCTGCTCGGAATCGTGGAACCAGACGTCCATTCGCTCCGGCGTGTCGGGTTTCTGATGCGGTGTCGCGTCGATGCCGACTATTCTTCTTCCCCGGGGCGGATTCGCAACCCCGCCCGGAAGGAGACCCATGACCCGTACGCACACGTTCGCGTGGATCGGCGCGCTCCTACTTGTCGCCGTCGCCGCGCGCGCCCAGGATCAGATCGTTCACGACGCCGAGTTCTATGTGCTCGAGGCGCAGAACGGCGAGCGCTGGAAGGCGGAAGACGCCGAGCTCGACAAGAAGCTCGCGGAGCTGCGCGCCAAGCACGGCCGCCCGCCCAACATCATTCACATCATGTGGGACGACACCGCATTCGGCGACGTCGGCATCCCCGCCATCCAGAAGGTGCGCGGCCTGCACACGCCGCAGCTCAACCGCATGGCCGCCGAGGGCATGTTGTTCACGCGGATGTACACCGAGGTCGGCTGCACGCCGAGCCGCGCCGCCTGCGCGACCGGCCGGCATGCGATCCGAAGCGGCATGTACAACATCGGCATGCTGCGCGAGTCCCACGGGATGCGCGGCGAGGAGGTGACGATCGCGGAGGTGCTCTCGAAGGCCGGTTACGCGACCGCCTTCCACGGCAAGTGGCACCTCGGCGACATCGAGGAGAGCTACCCGCACAATCAGGGCTTCGACGAGGCGTTCTTCACGGGCTACAACCAGATCCTGTCTCTTTGGACGCCCAAGGCCGAAGGCGCCAACGCCACGATGGGGCTCATCGAGGGGATGTTGCCCAAGGATCCCTACAAGCTCGACAACACCTTCGTCACCAAGGGCTGGGTGCAGATGGCCGAGGGCACCAAGGGCGGTCCCACGAAGCAGTGGGGCGACAACTCGCACGACAACTACGTCAAGATCGATCCCGAGGCGCAGCGGCGCACGCTCGAGTTCATCGAGCGCAACGCGAAGGCGGGCAAGCCGTTCTACGTGGCGAACTGGCCGAACATGGTTTCGTTCCTGCCAAACCCGAAGAAGACGACGATGGCCCGCAGCCTCCTCCAGGAGGGTTTGCAGAGCAACATCGATCCGTTCGTCGGCCGTGTGATGGCCAAGCTACGGGAGCTCGGCATCGCAGAGAACACGCTCCTGATCTGCATGGCCGACAACGGCCCGATGGCCCACAACCCGCCGCCGGGTCTCGGCATGGCGGAGACGATCTTCCGGGGCGGTAAGGGCGACTTCCTCGAGGGCGGCGTGCGCGTCCCCGCGCAGGCGTGGTGGCCCGGCGTCATCGGACCCGGCCAGATCGCCGGCGACATCATTCACGAGGTCGATCTCTTCACGACATTCGCCCGGCTGGGCGGCGCGCTCGCCCACGTCCCGGACGACCGCATCACCGACGGCATCGACCAGACCGCGCTCATCATGAACGGCGACACCAAGGGCCGTCGCGACTACGTGTTCATCTACGCCGGTCCCAACCTCGGTGCGACGGTCAAGGGCAACTACAAGCGCCACTGGATGTCGGGCGACCCGATCGGCGATGCGAGCGGCATCGGTGCGGCCTTCTACTTCCTGCCCGGCGACCCGCGCGAGAAGTCGCCCATGCTCGTGAACCTGATTCATCTCAAGGCGCCCTTCGCGAAGATGCGCCTGCGGCACGAGCTGTGGAAGCGCAAGTACCCGGACGTGAAGGAGAAGCACGGCATCCCGTGGACCGGCATCGAGAACGCGACGCCGGAGGTGAAGGCGCTGGCCAAGCCGGCCATCGACGTGTCCAAGCTGCCGTTCGACCCGTTCGAGTTCATCAAGCACCTGGATCAGATCCCGTTCGATCCCAAGCTCGATCCCGGCGTCGGAGACTCGCGCTGAGGAGGCCAGGGGCGAGGGGCCAGAAGCTAGGGGCAAGAACGCCGGGAGCTGGGGTCGCAAAACGCCCCTAGCCCCCGGCCCGTCTCGTCTGATTGATGCAAGAGGTGCATCATGTGGCGCGCATAAGTCCGGCTCTCGACTGGACCTATGCGCGCCACCTGCGGAAACGGTTCCGCACTTTTCCACAAGGACCGCGAGCCGCTCGCCCCTGGCCCCTGGCGCTTAGTCCCTAGCTCCGATTGATGGCCTCCGATTGATGGAAGAGGTGCATCATGTGGCGCGCATAAGTTCCGGTCCCGACGGGATCTATGCGCGCCATCTGCGGAAACGGTTCCGCACTTTTCCACAGAGGCGCAAGCCCCTGGCCCTTGGCACTTAGCCACCCGAGATCGCCTGGTGCACCCAGACCTCGTCGCCCTCGGCGAGCGTGCGCGTCGCGACCTCTTCCCGGAGCACGCTCTCGCCGTTGACGATGAGCAGGACGTGCGGCCGCAGGCCTGATCCGTCCTCAAGCGAGAGGTGGTGGCGGAGCTGCGGCAGTTCCGCATACGCCGCTTCGAGCATGGCGGACAGCGTGTTGCCGCGCACCTTCACGCGGTCAGTGCCCACCGCCACCTTCAGCACGGAGGGCAGGCGCAGCTCGACGAGCGGCTCGCTCATTCCACGACCGCGGCGGTCACCGAGAAGATCGGCGGCAGGTATTCCGCGGCCCGATCCCAGCTCGCGCCCGCGTCGTTGCTGTAGAAGACCTGGCCGCCCTGCGTGCCGAAGTAGACCCCGCAGGGATCGCAGGAGTCCGACGACATCGCCTGCCGCAGCACGCTCACGTAGGCGTTCTTGCGCGGTAGCCCCTTGGTGAGCTTGCGCCACCGGCCGCTCTTGCCGTACTTCCAGACGTTCAGCGCACCGTCCGTCGCGCGGAACATGTACTGCTGCGGTTCGAGCGGGATCACGTAGCAGCTGTGGGGATCGTTGGCGTCGAGCGCGAGCCCGAACCCGAAGTCGTACGGAAGGCCTTCGTCGATGCGGGTCCACGTGTCGCCGTGGTCGGTCGTCTTGTAGACGCCGACGTGGTTCTGCTGGTAGAGGACACCCGGCGCCGCCGGGTGCACGAGAAGCTTGTGCACTTACGTGCCGACGTCGGACTCCCTCGGCGCCCCGACGTATTCCGCGACCGTCGAGTTGATCGGCTTCCACTTCGCTCCGCCGTCGTCGGTCCGGAAGGCGCCCGCGGCAGAAATCGCCGCGTACACCCGGTTGGGGTCGTGCGGATCGACCTGGATGCTGTGCAGCGCCTGGCCCCCTGCGCCCGGCTGCCAGTGCTTGCGCGTCCTGTGCCGGTTGAGGCCGTCCACCGGCTCCCAGGACTTGCCGCTGTTCTCGCTGCGGAACAGTCCCGCCGGCGCGGTGCCCGCTTACAGCACCTTCTTCTGCTTCGCCGGTCCCGGCGTGATGTTCCAGATGCGGTTCGAAGCGTCGAGCCCGTACTGTTTCACGAACTTCGCCGCGGCGGGATTGAGCTTGGGAAACGGCGGCGGCGTATCGGCCGGCTTGAAGTCGCGCTTGGTGAGGGTCGCCGAGAGCGTGGTCGCGCCGAACGAGAAGTGCGACGCGGCGACGTGCAGGCGAGGCGCGCCCCGCGTGTCGAGCACCGCGTACGGCACCTGCCAGCCTTTCATGAGCGGGCCGGAGATCTTCCACTTCCGGCGTCCGCCGTTCGATTCGAGCAGAAACAGGCCCCGCTTGGTCCCCACGCTCAGGATCACTCTCTTCGCCATGTCGTGCGCCCTCCGTCGCCCGCGATCATAGCGAAGGCACCCTTTCGGGCGCTGCGGATCCTCGCGGTTTCAAAACGCAAGTTCTCCGTGACTTGGGGCACGCAACTTCCTAGCCTCACACGGAATGTCGGGAATTCTCAGCGGTCCGCTCGGAGGCATCGCCCGGGTCATGATGTCGCGGACGGGCCTCCTGATGGCGTTCGGCGTGCTCGTCGGACTCGGCGCCGGCGCCGGCGG
>JBCDBY010000005.1:0-37171 GCA_039182715.1 Planctomycetota bacterium | reverse complement strand
CCCCCCCCCGCAGCCGCAGCCCGTCGAAGCCAGGCGTTCTCCCAGGCAGACCCTAGAGAACCATCGAGAGGAACGCCTTGGTGCGTTCCTCTCGCGGCCGGTCGAACAGCTCGTCCGGCTTGCCCTGCTCCACCACGCGGCCTTCATCCATGAAGAGCACGCGGTGCGCCACTTCGCGGGCGAAGCCCATTTCGTGGGTGGCGACGAGCATCGTCATGCCTTCGCCGGCGAGCTGCTTCATCACTCCGAGCACCTCGCCGACCATCTCGGGGTCGAGCGCGCTGGTCGGCTCGTCGAAGAGCATCGCGATCGGCTCCATGCAGAGCGCACGTGCGATGGCCACGCGCTGCTTCTGGCCGCCGCTCAGCCGGTCGGGGTACTCGTCGCGCTTGTCGAGTACGCCGACGCGCTCGAGGAGCTCCTGCGCTTCGGCGAGGCGGTCGTCGCCCAGGACGACGCGCGGCGCCAGGCAGACGTTTTCCAGGACCGACTTGTGCGGGAACAGGTTGAAGTGCTGGAAGACCATGCCGACGCGGGCGCGCACCTCGTCGATGTGCTTGCCGTGGGGGTCGACGAGCTTGCCTTCGACGTGCACGGTGCCGGTGTCCGGGACCTCGAGCATGTTCACGCAGCGCAAAAGGGTGCTCTTGCCCGAACCGCTGGGTCCGATCACCACGACGACCTCGCCCGCCTCGACCTCGAGATCGACGTCGCGCAGCGCGGTCACCTCGCCGAACGTCTTGGTCACGCCCTGCAGGGCGATGCGCGTGCTCACAGGTGCGCTCCGGCGCCCTGCGTGGTGCCGAGTACGCGCTCGAGACGACGTGCGAGCAGGGAGAGCGGAATCGTGATGAGCAGATAGAACGCGGCGACGACGAGGAAGGCCTCGAAGGTGCGGTAGGTGTCGGCGCCCGCCTGCTTGCCCGCGGCGGTGAGCTCGATCACGCCGATCGCGAAGAGCAGCGACGACTCCTTCGTCAGCGCGATGAGCTCGCCGGTGAGCGGCGGGATCATGCGCTTGAACGCCTGCGGGAAAACGATGTGGACCATCGTGCGCGTGCGCGTGAGCCCGAGCGAGCGGCCCGCCTCGATCTGCCCGCGGTCGATCGACTCGATGCCGGCGCGGATGATCTCGCCGATGTACGCGGCGGCGAAGAGGCCGAGCGCCACCGTGCCGACGGCAAGCTTGTTGTCGATCTTGAAGATCGTGGCGATGCCGAAGTAGGCGATGAAGAGCTGCGCCAGAAACGGCGTGCCGCGAATGACCTCGACGTACAGGTCGCCGAGGTGGCGGATGGGCATCGTGCGGCTCATGCGCGCGAGCGCCACGAGAATGCCGATCGCCAGCCCGAGGCCGTAGGCGCACGCGGTGCAGAACAGCGTGATGCCGATGCCCTTGTAGAACTGGCCGCGGTACTCCCAGATGGCGCCGAAGTCGAAGTCGTAGTCGGTCGCCGCGAGCGCCAGCGCGAAGCTGCCGAACACCGCGACGGTGATGGCGAGCCGGCTAACGAACTGCATTGGGGATGTCGCCCATCCACTTGTTCACGATCTTCTCGTAGCGTCCGTCGGCGCGCACCTTGCCGAGAAACACGTTGATGCGATCGCGGAACTTCGTGTCGCCGAGGGGCACGGCCATCGCGTACGGCTCTTCCGACAGCGACTCGAAGATGGCGCGCGTCGTGTTGGCGTGCTTCTTGGAGGCCTCGAAGATGGAGATGTGGTCGTAGAGGAACGCGGCGGCACGGCCCGAGGCGACCTCGTTGGCGCAGTCCGCCTCGGCCTCGAGCACGACGTACTCGGAGTTGGGGAAGAGCTCCTTCGCGCGGTCCTGGCCGGTCGTGCTGAGCTTCACGACGACCTTCTTGCCGTCGACGTCGGCGGGCTTCTCGATGCCGGCGTCCTTGTGCACGAGCAGGCAGAGCTTGGTGAAGAAGTACGGGTCGGTGAACGTGACCGTCTTGGCGCGCTTCGGCTTCGCGGTCATACCGGAGATGATCAGGTCGATCTTGCCGTTCTTGAGCGCGGGGATGAGCGCCTGGAACGAGTACTCCCGCAGCACGAGCTCCACGCCGAGGTCCTCCGCGAGCATCCGCACGAGGTCCATGTCGAAGCCGACGATCTCGCCGTCGGCGTTCTTGGTCTCGAAGCGCTTGAACTCCGGCTCGGTCCCGACGATCAGCTTCTTCGTGTCGAGCACCTTGTCGAGCGTGGACTCGTAGGTCTTGGTTTCGCCGCAGCCGAACGCCAGCAGCAGCGGGAGAAAGAGGAACGCGCGCATCGCGGCAGTCTATAGGATGGCCGCGTGGGAACCCTGCTCTGCGGCACGTCCTCCTGGTCCGAGAAGTCGTGGGTCGGCTCGTTCTATCCCGACCAGACGCAGCCGCGCGACTTCCTCGGCTATTACGCCACGCAGTTCCCGGCGGTCGAGGCGGACGTGACCTACTACCGCATCCCGTCGCGTTCGATGGTGCAGGGGTGGCGCGACCGTACGCCGGACGACTTCCGGCTCTGCGCCAAGTTCCCGCGCTCGATCGTTTTCGGGGGCGACGGACCGAAGCCGGAAGGTGAGAAGGTGCTCGTGCCCGCCCACGTGCAGGGCGACACCGAGATGTTCCTCGACCACATGAGCGGGCTGGGCGAGAAGTGCGGGCCGCTGGTGATGCAGTTCCCCTACTTCAACAAGCAGGCGTTCGAGTCGCCGGCGCCGTTCCTGGACCGGCTGCACGCTTACCTGGAGTCGCTGCCGCGCGATTTCCGCTACGCGGTCGAGGTGCGCAACAAGTGGTGGGTCAATGACAAGCTGCTCGACGTCCTGCGGCAGTTCGATGTGGCGTTCGTGCTCGTCGAGTTGGGCTACCTGCCGCACCCGGCGGACGTCGCAGGGAAGCGGAACGTCGTCACCTCCGACTTCATCTACGCGCGGCTCATCGGCGATCGCAAAGCGGTGGACGAGAAGACCAAGACCTTCGACAAGCTCGTCCTCGACAAGGGCGACTCGCTGGATCGCTGGGCGGACCTCCTGCAGGGCCTCCTCGAGGAGGTGCCCGCCGCCTACGTCTTCGCGAACAACCACTTCGCGGGACATGGGCCCGCGACCGTTCGCGACCTCGTGTCGCGAGTCGACGACAGGTCGGTCTAGACGCACGATTTGCAAACTTGTGCGATCATCGTGTCCAGAAGGGGATATCGATGCAGAGAAGTGTGATCGGGATCGGGCTGCTCCTCGTGTTCTGCCTGCCGGCAGAGGCGGGGACCCACAAGGACGAGCGCTGGGGATTCAAGATCCGCGTGCCGAAGGGCTGGAAGAGCGCGGCCATGTCGGCGTCCGAGGAGTGGATCGCCGCCAAGTTCATCGGCAAGCGCGAGCTGCAGGCGAAGCGCGGCGACTGGTACGTCAGCGAACATCCCCAGATCTGGGTGATCGGGTTCCCGCATGCGCGTCAGAAGGAACGCGGCGCGAAGGTGGAGGACAAGGACGGGAAGCTGACCGTCTCCTTCAAGAACCCCTACAAGGACTACAAGGACTTCGTCAAGCGCGAGAGCTGGTTCGTCGGCGGCGGCTACCACTTCTCCGTGGAGGAGGAGACCGAGATCGGTGGCCACAAGGTCACGATGTACGAGATCAAGGTCGAGAAGCTGACCTCGTCCCCGTTCCGCATCGTGACCTGGGTGCATCACTTCGACGACGTCGACTTCGCCGTGCAGTGCAAGATCCTCGAGGACCACTACAAGAGCTTCCGCAAGACGTTCCGCGGCACGCTCCGCTCGCTCGACCGCATCGATCGCAAGAAGGCGTTGCCGACCGGCGCGACGACGGGCGACCAGATCGTCATCGGCGAGGACGAGAGCAAGATGACGCCGGAGGAGCGGCGCAAGGCGCGCAAGGACCGCTTCAACCGGACGCTGCGCAAGGAGGTCGACGCGCTCCCGAAGGGCTGGTACGAGCAGCGCTCCAAGCACTACGTGGCGCTTGCCAACGCGGACCGGAAGTTCACCAAGCGCGCCCTGGCGCACGCCGAGGCGGTGCGGAGCTATCTGGACAAGACGTTCGGGGACATCGGCGACGACTACGTGCCGATGGGCATCATGCGCGTCTTCGCGACCCGCGAGGAGGAGAGCGCGTTCGCGGGCGGCACGCGCTGGACCTGGGGTTACGGGGCCGAGCAGGTGCTCGTCACGCAGACCGTCGGCGGCACCGACCGCAACTGGGAGTTCGAGTACCTGAGCGCGCGCCTGACCGCCCAGTTCCTCTCGTTCAAGAACCGGCACCTGTCCGAGAACATGCCCTACTGGTTCCGCGAGGGGCTCAAGCAGCACATGCGCTTCGCGCGCTCCAAGCGCGGCCGCGTGAAGATCCAGCCGGACGAGTACGACCGGCAGGCGATGAAGGACATCATCAAGGAGGGCAAAGCGATTCCCCTCAGGGAGATGTTCGAGAAGGGGCGCGCGCAGGACATGACGCAGTACCAGGTCGGCTCGGTCTGCAGTTTCCTGCTCAGCAAGGGCGATCGCGGCAAGACCAAGAAGGCGGTCCAGCGCTACCTCGCCAACCTCATCGAGGTGATCGAGGAGCAGGAGGTTGCCTACGAAAAGGAGCGCGCGCGCATCGAGGAGGAGGCCAAGAAGGCGGCTGAGGCCGACATGGGCGGACCGGTGGAGGAGAGCGAGGACGAGGAGGGCGAAGAGGACGAAGGCCCGAGCGACGCGGAGAAGCAGTTCGAGAAGCTGCAGGAAGCGATGAAGACCAAGCGCGATGCGATTCTCGCCGAGGCGTTCAAGCGCACCTTCGGCTCCCTGTCCGACAAGGACTGGAAGCGACTCCACGCGCAGTGGGTCAAGTACGCGAGCTGATGATGCGCACGGTCCTCGCGCTGCTCCTCGCCGCCACGATCGCACCGGCGGACGTCATCGTCCTCCTCGACGGTCGCGTCTTCGAGTTCGACTCCATCGAGAAGAAGGGCGACGACTACGTCATCCGCCTCCAGAACGGGGAAGTTGTCGTGCCCGGTGCCACCGTGGCGTCGAGCTACGGCACCACGGCCGAGGGCGATCTCGTGCCGCGGACGGAGGAGGAGAAGAAGAAGTTCGCCAAGGGTCTGCGCCCGTGGGACGGCAAGTGGATCAAGAAGTCGAAGTGGGACCGCAAGGTCGCCGCCTACGACGAGGAGCGCCGCCGGCGCGTGGAGCAGATGAAGGAGCGTCGCCTGTGGCGTAACCACGTCACCGTCGAGACGAAGCGTTTCACGTTTAAGCACACGTTGCCGGATCCCGTCTTCGAGGAGTACAAGCTGCTCTTCGAGAGCTACTACAAGTTCTTCACCAAGTACTGGAAGATCCGTCCCTCGCCGAAGTTCGGCAAGGTCACCATCAACATCTTCCACGACCGCGAGAGCTTCCAGCAGGTCGGGGGTGCCGGGGGCGGCGTCGTCGGCTACTACATGCCGCTTCGTCGCGACCTGAACTTCTACGTGGACCGCGAGAATCGCGCGTACACGATCGACGTCATGTTCCACGAGGGCAATCACATGCTCTCGCACATGATCGACGAGAAGTTCTGGTACCCGTGGTGGGTCGGCGAGGGCATGGCGGAGTACTTCGGCGCCAGCGAATGGAACCCGCGCACCGGCGAGATGAAGATCGGACTGCTGCAGAGCGGCCGCCTCGCCGTGCTCAAGGAGCAGTTCAAGGACGAGAGCAAGCGACTCAAGCTCGACACGCTGGTGCAAACGCGCGGCATGGGCGCGATCGGCTATGCGTGGGCGTGGTCCTTCTGCCACTTCCTTCTCTCGACGCCGAAGTACGAGAAGAACTTCAAGCGGTTCTTCCTCGGGCTCGCACGCGCGAGGGGCGTGCGACGGGTGCCGCGCGGCATGGGGTTCCTGACGGTCGAGGGGCCGGAGGTCAAGCGCCTGCTGCTCAAGTACCTCAAGGTGAAGGACATCGAGACGCTGGAGCGCGAGTGGTACCAATACATCCAGGACGTCCTCAAGCTCACGAAGGAGGCGGACGTCGACTGGGCCAACGCCGGCTATGTGATGAGCATCTACGGCGAGCACGCCAAGGCGCGCAAGTTCTTCAAGCGCGCCATCGATCGCGGGTCGAACGACCCGTTCGTGCTCTACGGGTACGCGCAGCTCAAGCTGATGCAACGCATGCCGGGTATCGCGCTCAAGTACGCGAAGAAGGCGGTCGAGTCCGATGCCCTGCACGCCCGCGCGTGGATGCTGCAGGGCCAGGCGCTGATGGCGCAAGGCGATACGGACGAGGGGATGCGACTCCTGAAGCTGGCGCGTGAGCTCGATCCCGAGGACCAGCAGATCTGGTTCGCGCTCACCGCGGCCGAGGAGGCCGCACGCCGGGTGAAGGAACAGGGCGGCTAGCGGTCGAACGCCGGACGACGTCCGGCTCGGCTCCCGAATCCGGAGGGCGAGGAGCGGGGCGGACCTCCTGCAGGCTCTCCTGGAGGAGGTTCCCGCCGCCTATGTCTTCGCGAACCGTCGCTGCCCCAGATGTCACTGCCCGGGGCGTCATGTCCCAGGATGTGAGGCGGGCAGCCGTCCGCGTTTGGGTCAGCCGAGCTTCTTGATCGGCAGACCCCAGAGCCGGACGACCACTTCGAGGTCGGCCGCGCGCAGGAGCTGCGACGCTCGTTTCGGCATCAGCTTGCGGAGCTTCAGCGCGGCGCCCAGGCCGGACAGCCGCACATCGATCCGCTTGCCCCGGGCCTGCACCGTTGCGCGGTGCGGGCCCGAAGCAAGAACGACGTCGGCGTCGACGTCGAGCGGATGGAGCGATCTACTGGCCATCGCGGGTGCGGATGCGCAGGGTCCCGCTGACGTTCCACTCGGCGTGCTCGGCGTTGGCGCCGACATGGCTCGGAACGCCGATCTTCAGGTTGTCGAAGTCGTAGGTGATCTCCGCGTTACGGCCCGTGAGCTTGTCGTAGAGGCCAATGGCGAGATCAGGCCAGTTCTTGGTGGTGTTGTCGGACATCGGAATCTCCTTCGTTTGGTTGGTTGTTTGGAGATTCGCGTTTCGGGGCGGCCCGGTTTCAGCGGCGTGATTCGATCCACGCGAGCATGCGCGCTTCGAGCAGCGGAAGCGGGATGCTCCCCTCGCGCAGAAGCTCGTCATGGAAGGCGCGCAGATCGAACTTCGAACCCAGTTCCGACTCCGCCTTGGCGCGCAGGCGTCGAATGAGCAATTCGCCGATCTTGTAGGCGGTCGCCTGTCCGGGCCACGCGATGTAGCGGTCGACCTCCTTTTCGATGTTCTGCTTCGTCAAGGCGCTGTTGGCCAGCATGAAGTCGACCGCCTGCTGCCGCGTCCAGTCCTTGGCGTGCAGGCCTGTATCGACAACGAGCCGCATCGCGCGCCACATTTCGTAGCTGAGACGGCCGAAGTGGTCGTACGGCGTGGCGTACAGCCCCTTCATCTCGAGGCCCAGTCGTTCCGCGTAAAGCGCCCAGCCCTCGCCGAAGGCGGTGTAGCTCAGCGTGGTGCGCCACTCCGGGACGCCCTCCATCTCCTGCGCGAGCGCGATCTGGTGGTGGTGTCCGGGCACGGCCTCGTGCAGCGTGAGCGCGACCATCTCGTACTTGGGGCGCTGATCGAGTCGAAACGTGTTGGCGACGAAGTAGCCCGGGACGCCGTTCTTGAGCGAGCCGGAGTAGTAATAGGCGGTCGGCGACGCCGGTGCGATGAAGCGCGGCATCTCGCGCACGCCGTACGAGAGCCGCGGGAGCTTCCCGAACAGGCGCGGCATGTGCGGGTCGATGCGCTTGCAGATGTCGCGGTAGCCGGCGAGCAGGTCCTTGCTGTCCGTGTAGTAGAAGCGCGGATCGGTGCGCAGGAACTCGATGAACTTCGCGAAGTCGTTCTTGTGCGGGAGGTCGTGCTTCCGCAGCAGCGCCTCCATCTCGCCGCGAATGCGCGCGACCTCGCGCCGGCCCGTCTCGTGGATTGCATCCGCCGTCAGCGGGAGCGTGGTGTGATCGCGCAACTGCCACTCGTAGAACGCGAGGCCGTCGGCACCGTCCTTCGCCGCCGTCGAGGTGCGGCAGCGGGGGACGTACTCCTTCTCCAGGAAGTCGGCCAGCTTCGCGAAGGCGGGCACGACGCGGTCCGCGATGACCTTGCGCGCGCGTTGGGCGACCGGGCTGTTCTCCTGCTCCTTCTTGAAGGGCGGATAGGTCGCGTGCAGCGTCGGATCCTTGCGCGACGCCTCGGTCGCCTGCATGCGGGCCTGGCGGCCGGCCGGCTCCACCACGCGCCGCGGCGGCACGCGGCCCGCCTCCAGGCCCGCGCGCATGTTGGCGATGAGCTGATCGATGTAGCGCGGGATCGCCTCGAGCCGCGTGACGTAGTCGTCGAAGTGCTTCGGCTTGGTGAAGCTGATGCGGCTCGCCATCTGCGGCAGGCTTCTCTGCGGGCCCCACATCTGGTTGATGGGTGTCTGCTCGGGGAAGACCCGCGCGGCGCCGAGGCGTCGTTCGAGTTCGTACTGCAGCAAGTCGGCGTTGGTGCGCTGGGCGGGCGTGAGTGCCGCGCGATCGAGCTTGCGCACCGCGGCGAGACGCAGGCGCGTGTGCTCCAGGCCGACGCGTCGCGCTTCGGGCCCAAGGTCCGCGAGCTTGTCGTCGAAGCGGCGGTCGCCGGCGGCGGTGGCGCTGCGCGGCCAGCGCGCGCGCGACTCCTCGAATTCCTCGGTGATGAGCCGATCGAGCTGGCGCGCGGGATCGGCCCGCGCGACCGTCGCCAGCAGGAACAGGACGACGAGCCTACTCATCGAGCAGGTAGGCGAACATGAGCGGCGCGATGACGCTCGCATCCGAATTGATCATGAAGCGCGGCGTGTCCGGGAGCAGCTTGCCCCAGGTGATCTTCTCGTTGGGGACCGCGCCGCTGTACGAGCCGTACGAGGTCGTAGAGTCGCCGATCTGGCAGAAGTAGCCCCAGACCGGCAGGTCGTCGCGCTGCAGGTCCTGCATGATCATCGGGACGACGCAGATCGGGAAGTCGCCCGCGATGCCGCCGCCGATCTGGAAGAACCCGATCGACGTGTTCGCATCCGACTTGGCGAGGTACCACTCGGCCAGCTCCTGCATCTGCTCGGTACCGGTGGTGACGATGGTGTGCTTGCCCACGCGACCGGAGATGACCGACGCGCAGAAGATGTTGCCGAGCGTCGAGTCCTCCCAGCCGGGCACCCAGACCGGGATGTCGCACTCCGCGGCGGCGAGCACCCAGCTGTGCTCCGCCGGCACCTGGTAGTGCTGCGCCAGCGCGCCGCCCTCCATGAGCCGCTTCATGAAGCCCCACGGCGAGGCGCGCCAGTCCTCCTTGTCCGCCGCCTCCCAGATGTCGCCGAGCCGCTTCTCGAGATGGCGCATGACCGTCTCGGGAATGCAGGTGTCGGTGACGCGGTTGAGGCCCTGGTCGAGCAGCTCCTGCTCGTGCTGCGGCGTGAGGTCGCGGTAGTGCGGGACCATGCGGTACTCGTCGTGCGCGACGAGATTGAAAACGTCCTCCTCGAGGTTGGCCCCGGTGCAGCAGATCGCGTGCACCTTGCCCGCGCGAATCATCTTGGCCAGCGAGATGCCCAACTCGGCGGTGCTCATCGCACCGGCCAGCGTGACCAGCATCTCCCCGCCCCGATCCAGATGGTCGACCCACGCCTGCGACGCCTCGCGGGTTTCGCGGGCGTTGAAATGCCGGTAGTGCGTCTCCATGAACTCGCGCATCTTCATGTCCGGCAAGGTAGGCCCGCACGCCCCCCGGGGCAACCCACCTGCCGAACCTCCCGACCCACCACGCCCGGAACCTCCTGACGAACCACTCTTGGGGGACGCGTGCGAAACTTCCTTGCTGGCAACGCCTTACGGCCCACCGCTGCGGCATGGGTGCCGCAGAGACAACGTCGAGGCTCCTTGTTCGCAGTTGTGGGCGAGCCGCAGCTCGCGGGCGTAAGTTGTTTTTTGGCAACGTCTTATGCGCACGCGGCCCGAGAGTGGTTCGTCAGGGGGGCGTCACAGGGGGGGCGTCAGGGTGGTTCTTCAGGGTTACTTCTTGGTTAGGTGGAGGACGCCGTCGAAGGCTAGGTCGGTGCCGCCGTGGTAGAGCGCGATCTGGGCGAGGTAGAGCTCGGCGAGGAGTTCGGAGGCGGGGTCGCGGCGGAGTTCGCGCCAGAGGTCGACCGCCTCGTCGAAGCGCTGGGTGCGGTAGGCCTCGACCGCGGCGGTCGTCTGGTCGATGCGCTGCCGTTCGCCCTCGGTCGCTTCGCCGGCGACGTTGATCACTTCGTGGATCTCGGTCGGGGTTTTCTGGCCGACGACGGTCACGACGCCGAGCGGGCGCGTGAGGATGAACGCGGGCAACAGCTCGCGCGTGCGACCGTTGATCAGGATGCGCGTGCCGAACTGCTTGTTGGCCGACTCCAGGCGCGCCGCGAGGTTGGCCGTGTCGCCGATGACCGTGTAGTCACGCAGGTCGGGCGGCGCGCCGCAGTCGCCCAGCGTGACGACGCCGGTTGCGATGCCGATGCGCATCGACAGTTTGGGCAAGCCGTCGAGCTCGGGCGACGCGTTGAGCTGCTCCAGCTTGCGCCGGCAGCCGATCGCGGCCAGGCACGCCTGCTCCGCGTGCGGCGTGCCGAGTTCGAACGCGCCCCAGACCGCCATGATGCCGTCGCCGAGGAACTTGTTCACGTACGCGGAGTACTCGGTCAGCTCCGCGTTCATCTCGTACATGTAGCGGTTGAGCAGCCGCACCGTCTCGACCGAGTCGAGTCGCTCCGAAATCGACGTGAACCCGGCGAGATCGCTGAAGAAGCAGGTCACCTCGCGCTCCTCGCCCTCCAGGTGCACGAGGTCGGGGTTGTTCACGAGGAAGTCGAACAGCTGCGGCGAGATGCGCGCGCCGAACTGACGCTGCAGCTGCGCCTTCTCCAGCCGCTCGCGAATGGCGCGCACCGTCGTGGTGCCGGCCCAGGCGACGTAGATCGAGAGCAGCGGCGCCACGATCGCCATCGAGACCTGCCACGCGTTGAAGACGACCAGCACGTGGAACGCGATGTAGACGACCGCGAGCAGCGTCGCGAACAGGAACGAGAAGCGCGGCCCGGCGCTGCGTGTCACCGTCGTCGACAGCAGGCCGAGGCAGAGCGCGATCAAGCCGCCGATCCAGTTCGGGGCGGGCTGGACGAGGTAGGGCTGGAGCAGCGAGTTGGCGACGACCGCGTGCGCCACGACCCCCGGCGTGCGCGGGTGGATGGCGGTCGGATAGAAGTCGCCCACGCTCGCCGTCGCGCTCCATCCGTAGAAGACGAGCTTGCCCTCGAACATCTGGCGCAGCTGCAGCTCCGTCGCGCGCACCTCCTTGCGTCGCTCCGCGATCTCCCGGTCGCGGCGTAGCCAGTTCGTCGCCGCGCGGGCGATGCGCTGCGCCTCCTCGTCCTCCTCTTCGTCGCCCTCGACGTCCTCGAGCATGAAATCGATCTGCTCGCGGATCTCCTCGAGCATCTCTTCCCGGCTGTCCCACGGCCCGGCGTCCTCGACGTACTTCTTCGCGAACTCGCGGGTGCGCTTCTCCTGCTCCGCTTCGCGTTCCGCCTGCCGCGCCCGCTTGCGGTCCAGCTCGACGAGCGTGCCGAGCGAGCAGTTGGCGAAGACGTTCGCGCCCCGGCCGCGATCGATCTCCGGCCAGCAGAGCAGGATGTTGCGGCTGCCGACGACCACCTGCCCGCGCGCCCCCTCGAAGAGCATCTGCTTCGGCGCGAACGTGACGAGCGGATCGTCGCGATAGACCGTCGCGGCGATCGCGCCGAGCTGCGGGTAGACCTTCGTGCCGATCTTCCAGCGCAGCGCGACGCGTCGCATGTTGCCGTCCCCGTCCGGCTCCGCGTTGACCACGCCGGGCGCCACGGCGTGGCGCGCGAAGCGCAGCAGCGGCGGGCTGAGGCCGTCGGCGTACGCATAGGAGACGTCCGGCTCGGCACGCGGCAGGTTGCGTTCCAGCACGTCGGCGGCCAGCGCGCGATCGACCTCCGCCTGCATGAGCCGCAGCTCGGGGAACTCGCCGATCTCGCGGTCTTCCTCCGTCAGCATCGACGCACGCAGCGTCTCCAGGGAGAGCCGTCCCTCGGCGCGCAGCGCCAGCGCCTGCTTGCGAATCGCGACGCGCTTGTACGCGCCGAGGCGTTCGCGCACGCGCTCCGCCTGCACCGGCCCCAGCTCCAGGGCGTTGATCAACGCGATGTCCTTCAGCCGGATGTTCTTGCGAAGGGCCGCGATCACGGTCGCCCACGCCTCGCGTCCGGCGGAGCCCCGCCAGGCCCAGCCGAGCCGCGTCTCCGAGGCCGTCGGGTTGGCGGCGAGGATCACCTTCGCGTTCATGTTCGCGAGCGCGTCCTCGAGCGCCTGGTCGTCGCGCTCGTTGCTGCGGTCGGCGATGTGGACGTCGATCGCGACGACGCGCGCCCCGAACTCGTCGATGCGCCGCAGCGTGTCGGCGACGATGGCACGCGGCCACGGCCACTGCCCGACCGTGTCGATCGCCTGATCGTCGAGGAGTGCGAGCAGGATCTGGTTGGAGGCGGGCGGTGGGTCGCGGCGGCCGTACAGGAAGACGCGGTCGGTGGCATCCGACTCCTGCTTCTTCAGCCCGCCGGTCCAGCTCGCCACCGCGACGAGAACCGCGAGGCCGGAGCCCACCATCCACGCGCGGAGCCCGGGTCCGCTCCCGGAAGCTCTCACTGGCGGTCGGGCGAGTTCGCCTGCTTCGTGCCGCGCTGCTGATTGCCCGCGCGCAGGCCGGTCGAGTCGAGCGGATTGGCGACGTCGATCGGGCGCAGCCGTTCGTCCTCCAGCTCCGCCGGCGTGAAGGCGCCCTTGAGCGGTTCGATGTAGGTCTCGTACCAGGCGTCGAGCGCCGGCAGCGGGAAGCGCTCGCTGGTCGTGTCGGAACTCGAGAGCGCCGCCTCGACCTTGCGCAGGTACTCCACTTCGATCGCGCGCAGGCGGTTGCCCGGCACGCCGTGCGCCCGATGGCCGTGGATCGCGTCCCACATGATGCGGAAGGCGGTGCCGCGCACGGCGAGCGTGGCGCTCGGCGTCGAGACGGCGAAGTCGTTCACGCGCCCGACCTTGTTGACCTTCACCTCGGTGCGACCCCACTTGAGCGAGACGCGCGTCTTGAGCGTGTCGCCGTCCTGGATGATCGTGGGAATCGCGATGCGCGTCTGACGGTCGATCAGCAGCGTGGCATTCGCGCCCACGCGCAGCGCGACCATCGACTTGCGGCCGGTGCGAATCACCACGCCCGGCTTGAGCACCTGGTTGATCTTGAGCGGCTGCCACTTCGCCTTGCGGTCGATGCGCGACTGCGCCTTGCCGGCGACCTTGAGCACGATCGCCTCGAAGACCTTCACCTCTTTCTTCTCGGCGGTCTTCGTTTCCGCGTCGGTCTTCTTGGCAGGCTGTTGCGCGACCACGCTGGTCGCCATCAGGAGCAGGATCGCGAGTCGCATCATTTCGGCAGATCCTCCGGGTTGGTGGTGGGGGCACCGGTATTGTCGTCTTCCGCTTCGCCCAGCAGCGCGATCAGCTGGAGGCCCGTCATCGCCTGTTGCGGCGTCAGGTCCGGCAGCCAACGGCGGTAGTTGAGCTCGTTGACAGCGTACCGCTCGCGCGCGCCGAAGACCCGCATGGTCACGCCACCCTTGATTCCCGATTCGATACAGACCGCCTTCGCGATCCAACCGGTGCGCGCCGTCTCCTTCTCCGGCAGCGTGTCCTTTTCGCGGATCCAGCCGCGTTTCTTCGCCATCGCGACGCGCGCGGCGTAGTCCGCGCCCGGGTCGATCTCGTAGGTCAGCAGCAGCGCATAGAGCGCATCGTGGTTCGAGACCGCGCGCACGGTCGCGACCGCATCCCAGAAGTCGAGTTCGTCCTTCCCGGCCCCGGCGACCTCCGTCTCCGCCAGCTGCGTCCGTGCACAAGCAGCCAAGAGCAGCAAGGCCCCCAGCCCCCAGCCCCCGGCCCCCGGCCCCTTAAAACCCATAGCTGATCCCCAGGTAAACGAAATGCAGCGGGCTCGTCCGCTCGAACGCGTCGCCCGGCAGGAAGATGCCGTAGCGCGCATCGATCGCCACGTCGCTCGTGATCTGCCATTCGATCGTCAGATCGATCTCGAAACCAACGTAGCGCTCGCCCGGGAGCGTCGGCACGCTCAGCGGCGCATCCTCGTCCGTCTTGAGGAAGACGAAGAAGTCGGCGCCGATGCCGAAACGGCTGCCCTGCTCCGCGTTGCGGCGCGGGCGCCAGCGCGGCGACAGCCGGAAGCTGAGCAGGTTCGCGAGGTCGGGCGCGAGCACGAGGCCGGTGTTGTAGTAGCCCCACGCATTGAAGCTCTTGTCGTTCGTGCCCGCGGCGTTGCCGCCGACGGTGTGCGCGGAGTGACCGCGGTCGGCGTCGCCCGAGCCCATCAGCCACTCGAAGTCGAGCCGGAAGTCGCGCAGCTTGGGGAAGCGCCGCGGCGTCCAGAACATCTCGAACTTCACCGCGTAGGCGTTGATGTCGTCGTTGGACTGCGGGAAGGCGCCGTTGATGTCCGAGATCGACTTGCCGAACTCGTAGATGAACTCGAAGCGGTAGAGCACCGTGCCGCCGAACTGCCCGGAGCTGCCCAGCGCGAAGTAGTAGGAGTCGTACCCGTACCGCGCGCCGCCCGGCAGCGACTGGTCGTTGTTGTCGGACTGGCCCAGGAAGTAGACGTACGGCTGGTGGTCGCGGAATCCGCGCCAGTCGGCGATGAGCCCGTAGAAGAGCCGGTCGGTGTCGCTCGTGTAGCCGGGGCGCGTCGCGTCGAAATCGATGAAGTCCGCGCCCGGCGTCTGACCGACCATCGCTTCGACGTGCGCCTTGTCCCACTCGCCGCGCAGTCGCGCCGCGTAGAGCGTGCGTCGCAGCGTCGTGCCGGTCGCCCAGCTGACGAGCTGCCGCCCGACCCGCACCTTCCAGCTCCAGCCCGGATCGACGCCTTCGGTCGTCTGCTTGTGCGTGCGCCAGTCGAAGGCGTACCACCAGCGGTCGCCGATCGGGTAGCGCAAGCCGTCGCCGCCGGCCCACCAGGAGTCGCCCTTGTCGAACCACATGTAGCGGAACCGGGCGCGCGCGTAGACGCGGTGGCCGAGGTGGCGCGCGTCGACCCACAGGCGCGCGTCGACCTGGCCGAAGATGCGCGTGGTGCCGTTCAGCCGGTCCGCGCCCGTGCCGCTGACCTGCACGTACGCGCCGTAGTCGATCCGCGAAGCCTCGAGGGCGGAGAGGTCGGCGACCTGCTCGTAACGCTGCTCGAGAATCTCATTGAGCTCCTGCTCCAGCCGCTGCGCCTGACGCGCCGTGTCCTGCGCCGACGCCGCGGCCGCGAGCACGAGGCAAGCGATGCACGCACCGCTCCATCGTTCCATCCATCCCACGGGCGCAGTGTACGCCTTCGGGCGGGACGGAAACAGTGGGGCCTACGGGATGGCCGCGAGATCGAGTTCGAAGACCTCTTCCGGCTCGTCGTTGAGCCGCGCGCGCACCGTGGCGAGCGAGGTCCCGTCGAACGCGATGGAGCCGACCACGACGTCCTCGCCGGCGCGCGCGTCGAACGCGAAGGTCGCCTGCGGGAACCCGTCGGCCAGGTCCTCGAGGCGCAGGTCCACGTCGGCGAAGTCGAACTCGAAGCGGCAGGGGCCGCTCCCGAAGACGCCCTGGCCGGATGCCGACGCCGCCTCGCCGTCGAATAGAGTCAGGATCAGCTCGCCCGCGCCGTCCGCTTCCTCCAGGCCGCTGACCAGGGAATCCGCGAGCTCGAAGGTCAGGGAGAGTCGCGTGCCGTCCGGGACGTTCGCCAGCGCGCTCTCGAGGTCGGTGATCATCCCGCCGGCCAGGTCGGCCAGGCTGAAGGGGATCGTCGTGTTGCCCTCGGCGTCGATGAAGCGCAAGACGCCGGTCGCGTCCGGGGTTCCGTTGCCGTCGAGATCCCACTCGTACGGCACGTTGCCGCCGCTCAGCAGGCCGCCCAGCAGGTCGAGCTGCGGCAGCGGCACCTCGGCGCCCGGCTCGGTGAAGCCCTGCAGCGTTTCGAGCAGGCTCGCGAAGGCCGTCGCGTCGAACGCGGCGCACTCCTGGAAGACCTCTTCCACCGTCCGCTGGGCGGCTCCGTCCTCGTTCGCGGCCGCGGACGAATCCCCGCCGCCGCCGCAGGCGATCAGGGCACAAAAGAGGAGGGGGGCCGCGCGAAGCATCATCGCAGTATAGGTCGTCCGGCCTCCGCCGAACTTGAACCGCGCGGTTCCTTCGCGATTCCGGGAAGATCTACCGCGCCTTGGCGCTGCTCACGATCTTCTTCCTCTCCGGCTTCGCCGCCCTGCTCTACCAGGTCGTCTGGCAGCGCGTCCTCTTCTCGGTCTACGGCATCGACCACACCTCGGTCGCCGTGATCGTGACGGTTTTCATGCTCGGCCTCGGCATCGGCAGTCTGGTCGGCGGTGCCCTCTCCGAGCGACACCGCCGGCGCGCGCTGCCGTTCTTCGCGGTCATCGAGCTGGGCATCGGCCTCTTCGGCTTCTTCAGCCTGCCGATCTTCGCCTTTGTCACCGGGCAGACGCTCGACCTGTCGCGATTCGCCACCGGGCTCGTCGCCTTTCTCCTGCTGCTCGTGCCGACGACTCTGATGGGCGCCACGTTGCCGCTGCTCGTCGCCCACGCCACCGCGCGCTCGCACAACGTCGGCCGCTCGGTCGGCGTGCTCTACTTCGCCAACACGCTCGGCGCGGCCATCGGCGCGTTCGCGGCCGGGCTCTTCCTGCTCGGCCTGCTCGGTCTGGCCGGCACGGTGCGCGGCGCGGCGGTGCTCAATATCCTGCTCGCTCTCGGCGTGCTCGGGATCTGGCTTCGGGAGCGGCCGCAATGAGACTGCGCCTCGCCCTTCTGCTCGCCGCGCTCAGCGGCTTCATCGCGCTCTCCTACGAGATCGTCTGGATTCGCGTCTTCTCCATGATGAGCTGGGGCAAGGCGAGCGCGTTCGGCGCGCTGCTCGGCGCCTACCTGACCGGCATTGCGTTCGGCGCGCTCTACGCGCGGCGCTTCTGCCGCGCCGAGGGGCACCGCGAGCTGCGTGCGCTCGCCTGGTTCATTCTCTTCGCCAACCTCGTCGGCTTCCTGCTCGTGCCGCTCGCCGCCGAACTCGCGCGCGTCGCGCCGGTCGCCTGGTCGCTGGTGCTCTTCGCGCTCGGCGCCGGACTGCTCGGCACCACGTTTCCGCTCATCGCGCACTTCGGCGTCGACCCCGACGAGCACGCCGGCGCGGGTGTCTCCTACCTGTACGGCGCCAACATCGTCGGCTCGACCGCCGGCAGCCTGCTCACCGGCTTCGTGCTGCTCGAGCTGCCGATCGCCCGGGTCAGCGTCATCCTCGCGCTGGCGGGACTTGCCGTCTTCTTCGGCATCGCGCGCCGCTGGCGCGAAACGTTGGTCGGCGCGCTGTTCGTCGTCGGCTGCTCGCTCTTCCTGTTCGACGGCCTCTACGAGAAGATGCAGTTCAAGGAGGAGTACGAGCCCGGCCAGCGCTTCGCGCTCGTCATCGAGGGCAAGAGCGGGGTCGTCACCGTCACGGAGGACGGCACGGTCTACGGCGGCGGCGTCTACGACGGCAAGTTCAACGTCGATCCCAAGGACGACATCAACGGGATCTTCCGCGCCTACGCGCCCTTCGCGTTCCGGGCGCCGCCGAAAACGGCGCTGGTGATCGGCATGGGCTCGGGTTCGTGGACACAGGTGCTCGCCAGCCATCCCGACGTCGAGCGCGTGCTCGTCATCGAGATCGGCGAGGACTATCTCGACGTCGTGCGGCACTCGCCGGTCGTGCGCAGCATTCTCGACAACCCGAAGGTGGAGATCGTCATCGACGACGGCCGCCGCTGGATGCTGCGCCACGATGAGACCTTCGACTGGATCGTCCAGAACACGACCTATCACTTCCGTGCGCACGCAACCAACCTGCTCAGCCGGGAGTACCTCGAGCTTTCGCGCAAGCACCTCAACGAGGGCGGGCTGATCCTCTACAACACGACGCGCTCGAAGGACGCACAGCGCACCGGCGCGATGGTCTTCCCCTACTGCTGGCTCGTGGACAACGCGATGATCGTCAGCGACAAGCCGTTGATCCGCGATCGCGCGCGTCATCGCGAGGTGCTTGCGAACTACGTGATCGACGGCAAGCGACTGTTCGATCTGCCGAAGGATCGCGAGACGCTCGAGGCGCTCGTGGCCGACGAGCGTTGGTACAGCGCGGAGCAGGTGCTCGCGCGGACCGAGGGCGCCGTCGTGATCACCGACGACAACATGGCGAGCGAATGGGCCTTTCTGCGCTGAGCGGCCGCCGGCGCGAGCCGGAGATCATGGACGAGCCCGGTCTCGACCGGGACCGCCACCTCGCCGCGCTGCGCGGCATCGCGCGCATCAACGTCTTCAGCCGCGCCCCGGCGCTGCTCTGGCCGCGCCTGCGGCAGCTCGCCGAACGGCATGGTCCGCTGCGCGTGCTCGACCTCGCCTGCGGCGGCGGCGACGTGACCAACGCGCTCGCGCGCCGCGCCCGCCGCGAGGGCGTGCCGCTCACCTTCGTCGGCTGCGACATGAGTCCGATCGCGATCGAACTCGCGCAACGCGACGGCGCCGCCGAGTTCTTCGTGTCGGACGTGTTCGACGTCCCGGACGAGTACGACGTCTACATCAATTCGCTGTTCCTGCATCACCTGCCGGACGAGCAGTCGATCGCGTTCCTGCGGCGCATGGGCCGCGGACGCGCCTTTCTGCTCAGCGACCTGCGCCGCACGCGATGGGGCTACTGGCTCGCGCGATGGGGGACGTACTTTCTTACATGGTCGCCGGTCGTCCTGCATGATGCGCCGGCATCGGTTCGCGGCGCGTATACCCTCGAAGAGGTGCGCGAGCTGATGCAGCAGGCGGGCCTGTCCGACGCGCGGCTGGAGCGCCAGTGGCCCCAGCGATACCTGATCTCATGGGAACGAGAACCGTCGTCATCGGCGCCGGCGTAGCCGGCACGCTCGCCGCCCGCATGCTGGTCCGTGCCGGGCACGCGGTCACGATCGTGGAGCGCGAGCGTTTTCCGCGCGACAAGATCTGCGGCGCCTGCCTGTCGCCGGTCGCCATGCGGGCGCTGCGCGAAGCGGGCCTGGAAACATTACCGGGTGACTTCGGGTCGGCAGAGCTGACCATGCTGGAGCTGCATGCCGGCGGTCGCCACGCGGAGCTTCCGGTGGCGGGCGGCGTCGTGCTTTCGCGCGCCACGCTCGACCACGCGCTGCTCGCCGCGACCGGCGCCGAGTTGATCACCGGCGTGACCGCGCGCGAGCAGGGCGAGGGTCGTGTCGAGCTCTCCGACGGCCGCGTGCTCGCCGCGGACCTGGTGCTGCGTGCGACCGGCCTGGGCGGCGGCAAGATCGCGCCGCGTTCGCTGCTGGGCACCGGTGCGGTCTTCGACGCCGGCGACTTTCCGCGCGGGCGCATCATCATGGCGCATGCGCCCGCCGGCTACGTCGGCGCCGCGGTCGGGGAGCGGGACCGGCTCATCGTCGGCGCCGCCCTGCGTCCCGCCGACGCGCAGCGCGACGGGATCGGGGCGACGGTGCAGCGCATCCTCGCGGAAGCGGGCCGGCCGCCCCTGCCCGACCACGAACGCTGGCGCGGCACGCCGCTGTTGACCCGTGCGGTGCCCAAGCCGTTCCACGGGCGGACGCTGCTGATCGGCGACGCCGCCGGCTACGTCGAGCCCTTCACCGGCGAGGGCATGGGCTGGGCGATGCAGTCCGCTCTCGCCGCCGCCCGCGTGGCCGCCGACGGCTGGCGCGAAGGGCTGGGCGAGGCGTGGGCCGCGGAGCGCGACCGAATCCTGCATACCTCGCAGCGCCGTTGTCGTATTCTCACCCGCGCGATGCGCATTCCGGGCGCGGTTCCCTCGGCGGTGCGCGCCCTTCGTCTCTTTCCTTCCGTAGCATCCCCCCTCGTACGCCGGACCACCGCATGGGCCTCGAATTCCTAGGACTCGGAACCGCCGTCCCGGCGCGTTCGATCACGCAGAAGACCTCGGCCAGCTGGTCCCAGGAGGTCCTCGCGAAGATGGGCAGCCGGCGCCGCCTGATCGGGGAGATTTTCGGGCGCTCCGGCATCGAGAAGCGGCACAGCGTGTTGCTGCAGGGCAGCCCGGCGACCCAGGACTTCTTCCAGCCCGCCGACTGCGAGCGCGACGCCGGTCCGACGACGAGCGAACGCATGCAGCGCTACGAGCGCGAGGCCCTGCCGATCGCGCTCAAGGCGTCGCGGCGGGCGCTGCGCGAGGCGCGCGACGTCACGCACATCGTCACGGCGTCGTGCAGCGGTTTCCGCGCGCCGGGCGTCGACATCGGCCTCATCCACGGCCTCGGCCTGCCCGCCACCACGCAGCGCACGCACGTCGGCTTCATGGGTTGTCACGGCGCATTCAACGCGCTGCGCGTGGCGCACGGGTACGCGGCGCAGGATCCCGCGGCGCGCGTGCTGGTCTGCGCCGTGGAGCTGTGCAGCCTGCACTACCAGTACGGCCTCGACGCCGGCACGCTGGTCGCGAATGGACTGTTCGCCGACGGTGCCGCGGCGGTGCTCGCGCAGGCGGGCGACGGCGACTGGAACCTGCAGGCGAGCGGCTCGGTGCTGCTGCCCGAGACCGCCGACATGATGAGCTGGGAGATCGGCGACCACGGCTTCGAGATGGGCCTGTCGGGTCTCGTGCCCGACGCGATCCGCTCCATGCTGCGGCCGTGGCTGGAGCCCTGGCTGGAGCAGCAGGGCGTCCCGATCGATCGCGTCGCGACCTGGGCCGTGCACCCGGGTGGGCCGCGCATCCTCACCGCGGTCGAAAAGTCGCTGTCGCTGCCGCGCAACGCGCTCGTCGAGTCGCGCGCCGTGCTCCGCGACTTCGGCAACATGTCGTCGCCGACGATCCTCTTCGTGATCGAGCGGCTGCGTCGCGCGCAGGCGCCGCTACCCTGCGTCGCGCTCGGCTTCGGCCCCGGCCTGACGGCCGAAGTGATGCTCTTCACTTGAGCATCGCGAGGCGCTGCTCGACGAGCTGGTCGATGTACCCGGCGAGTTTCTCCGTGCGCTCGGAGCTCGGCGCGACGAGGGCAGCGCGCCAGGTCCGCTCCGCTTCGCCCATGCGACCCTTCCACGCGTAGGCGTCGCCGAGGAAGTAGAGCGTCTGTTTGACCGGCGCGATGCCGCGCGCGCGCTCCAGGGAGCGGATCGCGGTGTCGAGCTGCCGGTAGGGGAACGGCACGATGGTGCGGAAGCGGCCCTGCACCTGCAGCGGCCCGGCCGAACGCACCGTCTCGTCGAGCTCGATCAGCTTCGCGCAGGCGCGCGTCATGCGGTTGGGGATGCCCTCGAGGAACGCACTCAGCTTGCCCTTGGCGATGCCTTCGAAGCCGAGCAGGGAGGTGGCGAGCAGGTGCGCCTCCGCGTTGTCGGGCTCCTGCTCGAGCCACATGTCGGCAATCTGTTGCCCGGCGGAAGCGTGCACGGCCACCCGGGCGCGGACGTCCTCCGGCAGCCGGTTCTCCGCATCGAGCAGCTCTTCCATCGAGCTTGACTCGATCGTGATCAGCGCGCGGTAGGTGGCGCTGGCGGCCGCGAGGAAATGGATGTCGCCGACGACGCGGAGATCCTCCGGCGTCTGTTCGGGCGGCGGCGGTTCCGGATCTTCCCGGGGACCCGCGCAGGCGGGAAGCAGGAAGAGGAGCCAGGCGAGTCTCATGTTTCCAACCGACCCAACCGCAGCGCGGCCGGGGGATGGGAATCGTAATACGCGGAGTGCAGCGGGTCGGGGGTCAGTGTCGACGCGTTGGTTTCATAAAGACGCACGAGCGCGCGGGCCAGCGCGTCCGCGGAGGTCTCGTCGCGCGCGTAGGCGTCCGCCTCGTACTCGTGCACGCGCGACCAGTAGCTCCACAGCGGCCCGATCGGGAAGGCGAAGACGGGGCCGACCCAGAGCAACAGCAGCAGCGCCGTCGCGTCGGTCGCCTCCTGCACGCCGAGCCCCGCCTGGAACCAGGGCTGGTCGCGCAGCCACGCGAAAAGCCCCAGCACCAGCAGCGTCTGGATGGCGCCCGCCACGATGCGCTGGCGAATGTGGCGCAGCTTGGCGTGGCCGATCTCGTGGGCCAGCACCGACTCCAGCTCGTCGGTCTGCAGCATCTCGCACAGCGTGTCGAACAGCACGACGCGCTTGCGCTTGCCGAGCCCGGCGAAAAACGCGTTGGCGTGCGCGGAGCGGCGCGAGCCGTCCATGATGAAGATGCCGTCGTTGTCGTAGCCGGTGCGGTCGAGCAGGTCGCGCACGCGCTCCTTGAGCTCGCCGTCCGGCAGCGGCGTGAACTTGAAGAAGATCGGCGCCAGAAAGGTCGGCCACGCCCACGCGAAGAAAAACGAGAAGGCGAGGTAGGCGACCCAGAGCCAGATCCACCACCACGTGCCGCCGTGGGCGAGAATCCAGAGCGCGCCGGCCGCCAGCGGGGCGCCGATCGCGCCGCCGAGCAGCACGCCCTTGACCATGTCGAGGACGAAGAGCTTGCCCGACGTGCGGTTGAAGCCGAAGCGCTCCTCGATCACGAAGGTGCGATAGAGGTCGAACGGCAGCAGCGGGATCGCGGAGACGAGAAACGCGATCAGCAGAAACAGCGTGCCGCCGCCGATGCCTTGCGCGCCGACCAGCGAGGCGAGCAGTTCGATGCCGCCGCCCAGCGTCCAGATGAGCAGCAGGATCGCGCCCGCGATCGCGCGCACGATGCCGAAGCGCGTGCGCGCGATCGTGTAGTCGGCCGCCTTGCGATGCGCGTCGAGTCCGATGCGGTTCTCGAACGCCGCCGGCACCGCGTCGCGGTGGGCGGCGACGTGGCGCATCTGCCGGGCCGCCAGGTAGAGACGGATGGCAAGCCCGGCGCCCAGGACGACCAGGAACGCGGCGGTCACACGTCGTTGACGCTGGCCACGACGCGATCCACCAGGCCGTAATCGACGGCTTCGTCGGAGTTCATCCAGTAGTCGCGGTTCATGTCGTCGCGCACGCGGTCGGAGTCGATGCCCGCCTCGGCGTAGATCTCGATGAGGCGGTCGCGCGTCTTCAGGATCTCCTTGGCGCCGATCTCGATGTCGGACGCGGAGCCGCGGTAGCCGCCGCTCGGCTGGTGGATCATGAAGCGCGTGTTCGGCAGGTAGACGCGGTTCTTCTTCTCGGTCGGCGCGAGCATCAGGATGGTGCCCATCGAGGCGCTCATGCCGGTGCAGATCGTCTTGACTTCGGCGTTGATCGCGCGGCAGGTGTCGAAGATGGCGAATCCGTCGCTGATCGAGCCGCCGGGCGTGTTGATGTAGAAGTGGATCGGCTTCTTGGAGTCGACCGCGTCGAGATAGAGCAGCTGCGCGACGAGGCGCTCCGCCGCTTCCGGCATGACCGGCTCGGACAGCAGCACGATGCGCTGGTCGAGCAGACGGTCGAGGATCTTCTGGGGCGGCCGGTTGGATTCGGACATGCGCTCTAGATTACCCGCGAAAGCGAGCTACGAAGCGGATCAGAGCGAGCCCGCCAGCGTGCGCCAGACCCGCAATGCGACAGGCCGGATGTCCTCGACCGTCTCGCCTTTTTCCATGCGCTTGAGCGCCGGGCCGAGGGTGAGCAGGTCGGTTGTCAGCGCATCGTCGGCGCCGCCGAAGAGGTGGTAGCAGTAGGGCGCCTTCGGCAGTCGCGCCCACTCCGGGCCGGCGCGCTTGTTGGCGAGCTTGTCCGCGCCGCGCGCCGCCTCCTCGGGGTCCCAGCCGGGGAGGTCGCGCTGCACCGCTTCGGGACGCACGCCGGCTCGCTTGCCCGGCCGCCGCGGCAGCGCGCGCGCCGCCGTCACCCAGGCGTGCGTGCCGAGCTTGGGCCCGAGCAGCGCGAGCAGGCCCGCGTCGATCGCCTTGACGAGCAGAAAGTCCTTCAGCGCCTCGTCGGGGCTTGCGAGGAACAGGTCGAGCGCCTGCTTGGTCTCGCGCGGCTCGTTGACCGATCGCGGCAGCTCCTCCTGCTCGACCGGTTCGCCCTCCGCGTCGAACCACTGGTCGCCGAACTCGAGGCGGCCCGCGTCGGTCACCGCGAGGTGAAACGGCCCCTCCTCGTGTTCGAGCATGGCGCGGCGCAGCGCCCGCCGCAGCGCGCCGAGCGGCACCGGACGCGGCGCGGGCGAGCGGATGGTGCCCTCGAACGCCAGCAGCTCGTCGAAGTGCGCGCGCTCCGCTTCGGCGAGCGCGCCGAGGCCGAACGCGAGGTCGTCTTCTTCCATCAGCAGCTCCACGTCGAGCGCGGTCTGCAGCGTGCGCGCCGGCGCCTCGAGCAGCTCGCACTGCTTGTGGATGCGCGCCGTCGTGCGGGGCAGCTCCTCCATGCGCGCCGCGATGCGCGCCGCGAGTTCGAGCTCCTCCGCGATGCGCGCGGCCGTGCGGGCCTCGGCGCCGCGGACCGCGTGCAGCTCGGTCACGCTCTCGGCGCAGTGGTCGGCCAGCGCGTCGCACTTCTTGCCGAAGTCGCCCAGTTCGACGATGCCGGTGCGCTCCGGGTCGGCCGACAGACGCCGGCTCATGAGCAGGTCGTTGACCTTGCGCTTCAGGGCGAGGAGACGGTACTCGGGATTAACGGGCGAGCTCATCGAGGCTGCTCAGGATACGGTCCGCCTTCACCTCCGGCGCGCGCGCGTCGAAGGGATCGGCCTGCCGGTACTCGTGGGTGAGCGCGGTCAGCAGGCCGGCGCGAAAGCCGCCCACCACGTCCGCGAAGAAGTCGTCGCCGACCATGAGCGTGCGCTCCATCTCGCTGCCGAGCGCCATGCGGACCGCCTCGAACGGGGCGGGGTGCGGCTTCATCCAGCCCTCGGTGCTCGAGACCTCGACGTGCTCGAAGAGCTCCCAGAGCCCGCCGGTCTGCAGCACCTCCTCGACCGTGCCGTGCAGGAAGAAGTTGGAGAGCACGCCCAGCCGGTAGCGCTCGCGGAGCCGCTCCAGGAGCGGCCGGACGTGCGGCGGCACCGTGCAGAGCTCGACGAAGGTGCGATGCGACTCCGATTCCACCTTCTCGACCAGGTCGGCCGGCTGCTCGGCGCCCATGATCGCGGCGACGAACTCGGCGCACGTCACCTCGCGCATGGAGCCGTCTTCGCGCTCGCGGACGAGCCCCATGTGCGCGTTCCGGGCCTTCGTGAAGAAGTCCTCGATGGGCCCCGCCTCGGCCTCGAGGACGCGCCGGGCGGCGTCGTAGAGCGCGCGGCCCTGCTCCGGACCCCACGGCACCAGCGTGTTCCCGAAGTCGAAGATGATCGCGTCGAACTGCATGGCTCGCCATAATGCTCCCTCATGGCGGAAACTCTGTACCTCGTCGACGGCACCGCGCTCGCCTACCGCTCCCACTTCGCCTTCATCCGCAACCCGCTGGTGAACTCGAAGGGGCAGGACACCTCGGCCACCTTCGGATTCGTGACCGCGCTGCTGCGCCTCATGGACGAGGACAAGGCGACGCATATGTTCGTCGCCTTCGACCGCCCGGAGCCCACCTTCCGCAAGGAGCAGTTCCCCGATTACAAGGCGACGCGCGAGAAGGCGCCGACGGAGATGGTCGCGCAGTTCCCGGTCATCAAGGAGCTGACCGAGGCGCTCGGCGTGCCGGTGCTGGAGAAGGCGGGCTTCGAGGCGGACGACATCATCGGGACCGCCGCGCGCCGCGCCGAGCAGCAGGGGCTGAAGGTGCGCATCGTTTCCGGCGACAAGGACATGATGCAGCTCGTCTCCGAACAGACGGCCATCTACGACATTTCCAAGCGCGGCGGGCCCGAGCTGATTCGCGCCGATGGCGTCGAGGCGAAGTTCGGCGTGCCGCCGGAGAAGGTGGTCGACGTGCTCGGGCTGATGGGGGACTCGTCCGACAACGTGCCGGGCGTGCCGCTCGTCGGTCCCAAGAAGGCGGCGGCGCTCATCCAGAAGCACGGCAGCCTCGAGCGCGTGCTGGAGATGGCGCCGGCGGAGAAGAAGAGCAAGACGACCGAGAACCTGATCGAGTTCGCCGACCAGGCGCGCATGTCGAAGGAGCTGGTGACGATCCACACCGAGGTGCCGATCGACTTCGCGTTCGAGCCGATGCACGAGGACCGTCAGGACGGGGAGACGCTGCGCCGGCTCTTCGACGAGCTGGAGTTCAACTCGCTGCGCGACCGTTTCGCGGGCGACACCGCGGCGCCGGCGGAGACCGACGGCTACCGACTGATCGACGAGGGCGAGGAGCTCGACGAGGCGATCGCCGCCATGCGCGCGGCGGGCTTCGCCGTCTACGACACGGAGACGACCAGCCTCGATCCGTACAGCGCGGAGATGGTCGGCATCGCGTTCTCGTGGCAGGCGCACGAGGCGGTCTACGTGCCGTGGAGCAAGGTCGTGCACGCGAAGTGCAAGGAGCTGCTGGAGGACGCGTCGCTGCCCAAGGGCGGGCAGAACATGAAGTACGACGCGCAGGTGCTGCGCACGCACGGCATCGAGGTCGCGCATCTCGCGTTCGACACGATGATCGCGAGCTACCTGCTGGAGCCGGGGCGCGGCAACCACAACCTCGACACCATGTCGCTGCGCCACCTCGGCGTGCGCAAGACGCCGACCGAGGAGCTGATCGGCAAGGGCAAGGGGCAGATCACGATGGCCGAGGTCGCGGTCGCCACCGTCGCGGAGTACGCCGCCGAGGATGCCGACTGCACCTACCGGCTGGTCGAGTTCTTCCGGCCGCAGCTCGCGGAGCACGAGCTGACCAAGCTCTTCGACGAGGTCGAGATGCCGCTGGTGCCGGTGCTGATGGACATGGAGCGCGCCGGCGTGGCGCTCGACTCCGATTACCTCGCCGGCATGAGCAAGGAGCTGGAGGAGACCGCCGAACGGCTCGTGGCGGAGATCCACGAGATCGCCGGCGAGGAGTTCAACGTCAAGTCGCCCAAGCAGCTCGGGCCGATCCTGTTCGAGAAGCTGGAGATCCAGAAGGGCAAGCGCAAGAAGCCGCGCAAGACGAAGACCGGCGCCTACTCGACCGATGCGCAGACGCTGGAGGCGTACGCCGAGCACCCGATCGTCGCGAAGCTGCTGGAGTACCGCGAGGTGACCAAGCTCAAGTCGACCTACGTCGACGCGCTGCCGACGATGGTGCACCCCGACGACCATCGCATCCATTCGTCGTTCAACCAGACGGTGGCGGCGACCGGGCGGCTCTCCAGCAACGACCCCAACCTGCAGAACATCCCCGTGCGCACGGAGCTGGGCCGCCGCATTCGACGCGCCTTCGTGGCGGGCGAGGGCTGCAAGCTGCTGAGCGCCGACTACAGCCAGATCGAGCTGCGGCTCATGGCGCACCTGAGCGGCGATCCCGGGCTGATCGACGTCTACGAGCGCGAGGGCGACGTGCACGCGGAGACCGCGGCGCGCATGTTCGACGTGCCGCTCGCCGAGGTGTCGCGCGAGCAGCGCGGCAGCGCCAAGGCGATCAACTTCGGCATTCTCTACGGCATGGGCCCGCAGCGGCTGTCGCGCGATCTCAAGATCACCATGGACGAGGGGCGCGCGTTTCTCGACGCGTACTTCCGCGAGTTCCCGAAGGTGCCGGAGTTCCAGAAGGAGGCCGTGGAGCACGCGCGCCAGGACGGCTACGTCATGACGCTGCTCGGCCGCCGCCGCTCGATTCCGGACGTGCACAGCGGCGATCCCGGCGTGCGTGCCCAGGCGGAGAACATGGCCAAGAACACGCCGGTGCAGGGCACCGCGGCCGATCTCATCAAGGTCGCGATGATTCGCATTCATCGCCGCCTGCAGGAGGAGGGGCTCGCGACCCGCATGATCCTGCAGGTGCACGATGAGCTCGTCTTCGAGGCGCCGTAAAAAGAAGTGGAGCAGGCGTCCGCGCTGGTGCGTTCCGAGATGGAGGGTGCACTGGAGTTGCGCGTGCCCCTCGTAGCCGAGGTCGGCGTTGGCGATAACTGGTTGGAAGCTCACTAGCCTCGCGGCCCTGCTGGCCCTCGCGGGGACGGTCTGCGCCAAGCCGACGCGGATCCCGCTGCGCGACCTCGAGCCGGCCTACGAGAAGGGCGGCCTGATGATGCGCAGCCGGACGTCGAAGGCGCCCGGCCTCACAATCGGCGGCAAACGCCTTCGAGGGCTGAGCGTGACGCGCGGCAGTCGCGTCGCCTACCTGCTCGACGGGCGCTTCGCGAAGCTCGAGGTGAAGGTCGGCGTGCTCGACGGCGGCAAGGGGCCGGTGCGCTTCCTGGTGCACGGGCGCGGACGCGTGCTCGCCTCGACGCCGCCGCTCTTCCCCGGCGCCGAGCCGGTGCAGCTCGAGGTGCCGCTGGATGGCGTGCTCATCCTCGAGCTGGAGGCGCGCGGTGCCGGCCGCGGGCGCGCGGCGTGGATGGGCGGTTTGCTCTACGCGGCGCCCGGCAAGGACCTGACGAAGTACCTCGCGATCGACCAGCCGTTCAATCCGGGCGCCTACCCGACCGCGTTCCGCCGCCGCGTGAACGAGGGCATCGGCAAGGGCGTGCAGTACCTGCGGCTCATGCAGCAGACCAACGGCACGTGGGAGCTGCGCTCGCACACCATGGGCGTGACCGCGCTCGCGGCGCTGGCAATGCTCAAGGCGGGCGTGAAGCCGGAAGATCCCGCGGTGCAGGGCGCGTTCGCGCAGTTGCGCGGCTGGAAGCCCAACCACGTCTACACCTGCGCCGTGCTGCTCATGGCGATCGAGGCGCGCTATTTCCCGGAAGGCGCCAACCCGCGCGAGGCGAAACGCGTCATTCCCGATCGCGACCGCGACTGGATCGTCCAGCTGGCGAGCTGGTTGGCGAAGCAGCAGGGCGGTGGGTATCCGGAGAAGCAGCGGCCGCTCTTCCCGGTGTGGCGCTATCCGCACGGCGGTTGGGATCTCTCGAACACGCAGTACGCGCTCTTCGGCCTCGCCGCCGCCAACCGCTGCGGCGTGCCGACCTCCAAGGTGTGGATGCCGACGCTCCGCTTCCTTCTGGGCGTGCAGGAGAAGGAGGGGCCCAAGCTGCAGGTTTCGCGCTACTTCAAGCAGGGTGAGTTCGAGCGCCGGCGCTACGAGCACGCGCAGGCGCGCGGCTTCGGTTACCACGAGCGCGCGAATCCGACCGGCGCGATGACTTCGGCGGGGCTCTGCTCGCTCGTCCTGTGCCAGCAGGCGCTCGCGCGCAACGTGAAGTTCCAGACCCACTACGCGAAGCGCACGCGCGCCGGCATTCGCGATGCGCTGGCGTGGCTGGAGGAGTACTACGACCTGCGCGAGAACCCGTTCCAGCCCGGCGCATGGTGGGCCTACTACCTCTTCAACATGGAGCGCGTCGGCGTGCTGCTCGACCAGCGCTACATCGGCACGCGCGACTGGTACCGGGAGGGTTCGGAGCTGCTGCTGGCCGCGCAGCGCGACAATGGCGGCCTGCCGAACGGCATCGTCGGGACCTCGTTTGCGCTGCTTTTCTGGAAGCGCGCGACGGTGGCGGCGCGCACGTCGCCCCTCAAATGACAAAAGGGGCGCGGTTGCCCGCGCCCCCTTTGGAAAGCTAGTTCAGGAAGCCGAAGATCAGCTCGCCCGGGATCGGGATGCCGTTGACGTAGGCGATCAACAGGACGTCGAACCCATCGACGACGCCGAGGCTGAACCGCAGCGTGTCGCCGTCCAGGTCGGTGAGGATCGTCAGCGCGCCACCCTCGAGCTCGTCGAAGATGCCGTCGTCGTCCTCCTCGTCGATGTCGAACTCGAGCGCCGTCTCCTGCGGAATCGTGATCCGGCCGGTGCAGCTCTCGCCTTCGCTGTCGCCGGTCAGCGACGAGTTGATCGTGCCGTAGAGCTCGCCGTTCAGCACGTCGAGGGTCTGGCCGAGCGCGATCGTCACGACCAGCGGTGCGGACTGCGAGGTCGACACGCTGAATGCCGAGACGTCGGATTCGACCGTCAGGCTGGAGTCGAACGTGATCGTCGCGGTGATCGTCGAGTTGGGAGCCGGAATCGCGTTGAGGGTGACGGTCCCCATGACGGTGTCGCCGTCCTCGAACACCTCGTTGCCGTTGAAGGTGATCGAGAAGCTGAACGACGTCAGGCCGGTCGGCGTGAAGGTCGCCGTGCCGTTCTCGTAGGTCCCGTCGGTGATCTCCGCCTCGAGGGCGTCGAGGATCTCGTCGATGAGCGAGAAGGCGCCCTCGACCTGGAGGATCGAGCAGAAGAGCAGACCGAACACGGTCTCCTCGTCGATCGGCAGCGAGAAGTTGAAGTCTTCGACCGGCGCGCCGTTGAGCGAGACGCCCGAAGCGGTGATGTCGTTGCTGTTCTGCGCCAGCGTGACGGAGGCCTCCAGGTCGTTGGCACCCACCGAGGTGGCGACGCCGATGACACCGAAGAGCTGCGCGCCGCCGAGGCTGATGGCGGGGATGCCGCCACTGAACCCGAAGGTGAGCGCGGTGTTCTGATCGATGTTGAAGTCGAACTCGCAGTCGCCGTCGAGATCGAGGCTGCCCGCGCCGTACACCGACAGCTCGTCGCCGCTTCCGAACTCGAGGTTCAGCGTGCCGCCGCCCGCGCGGTCCTCGGTGCCGCTGATGTTGAAGGTCACGACCGCCGTCGCGCCGTTGGCGATGCCGTCGGTCGGGTCTTCGCTGAACGTCGCGCGGCCCGTGATGGTGGTCTCATTGAGGCCGTCGCCGTCGATGTCGAGCTGGATCTCGTAGTCGAACGCGAGCGGGTTGCCCACGACCTCCGTGATGGTGATCGCCGGGTTCTGCTGCGCGTCGTCCTCGATCAGCTCGCCCAGCACGCCGGCCGTCGCGATGAGGCCGGTCAGGAAGGCGATGCCGTCGCCCGTGCAGTTGGTGAGCTGGCCCAGGGCATCGACGGGGTCGTCGCTTCCGCCCCCACATCCGGTCCCCATCATGAGCACCGCGAAAAGTGCCAGTGCGGTACCGATCCGCTTCATACGTCGTCTCCTTTCGCCCCGATTGGGGCCCCCAAACACAAGGTGAATGGATCGTAGAGACTCCGGATGACACCCGAAAGGGTAAAGAGTCCAGGGTGTGCTAGGTTTCGAACAGGTAGATATGGCCGATCGACGCGACCCGCGCGACATGCGCATCCTGCTGGGTCTGGGCCTCGACGAGGACCCGGACGGGCACACCCACATCACGAAGGGCGACGATTTCGCGCTCCTCGGGGGCTCCCGCGAGACCCACGAGACGATGCAGGAACAGGTCGAGCGCTTTCAGCACAGCCTGAAGAAGCTGGGCACCAACCTCCAGCACGCCACCGAGGCCGAAGTCCGCGAAGCCCTCGACCGCATGAAGCACTCCTGATGCACCTCTTCCATCAGCTCGTGGTCGTAACGCGAGACGGGGAAGGGGATTACGGCCGCACGGGTGCGGAATCAATCCCGCACTTTCTCCGCGTCGGCCGTCGGGCCTACCGCTTCGACTTCACGCCCTGGTAGGCGATCAGCATCGCGAGCAGCAGCTCGACGCCCGCGATGGCGATCGGGGCATGCTTCGGCGCGCGCACCGGCGGTTTGTCGGCGCCCAGCTTCAGCAGGTCGCCCTGCGTGAGCTTGACCTTGGCGTAGGCGACCAGCGGCTGGTTGAACTGCGCCTGCTGGGTCCAGAGGTAGTCCTCGATCTGCGCGTCGGTCAGCTTTTCGAGCTTTTCCGCCTGCTCGAACTTCGCCTCGAGGATGGCCGCGCTCTTGACGTCGGTCATCTTGCGGGCGCGGGCGAGCTGCGAGGCGAGCTGCACCTTGCCGGCGCTCAGATCCTCGCGCGTCTGCGCGGCCCGCGTGCCGGTGAAGCGCTCGACCATCCACGAGCCGCCGATGATGCCGAGGTAGCCGACCAGCACCACGACGATGATCGCGGAGATGGCGAACCCCCGGGTGCGCAGCGCGGTGCGGCCGCCGAGCCCGTGCCGCGTCGCCGCGCCGGCGCCGAGCGCCATGAGCAGCGCCGCCACGCCGGGAATCACGAGGCCGGTGGCGGCCAGGGCCGCGCCAAGCGCCGCGCCGAGGCTGAGCGTCAGGATGCCGCCGAAGAACATGCCGCGGAACATGCGGTCCCAGGACATGAAGAGGGGCGGGGGCGACTTGGGGTCGAACCCGCTGGGGGGCGCAAACGCCGGCTCGGGCGCGCCGTGGTTGAACTCCGGCTCCGGCTGGAACTCGGGGGGCAGCGCACCGTGGTCGGGCGCCGGCTCCACCGGGAATCCGCCTCCGGACGCGTTGTCGTTTACATAGCCGCAACGCGGGCAGGTGAGATCCCCTGCCTGGTCGTCGGTCAGAAACGAGTGCCCACAGTTGGCACAGACGCACTTGACCAGCATCGTGCCCCCGTATCGACCTGAACCACTGCGAACTTGATCGGATTTCGGGAGGCCCGGCGTACCCTTGCCGTATGGCATTCGAGAACATCCAGGTCGCGCGGGAGGGCGCCCGCGCCGAGATTTCCATCGCGCGCCCCGACAAGCTGAACGCGCTCAACGACGCGACGCTGATCGAACTGACCAAAGCCTTTACCGATCTCGCCGGCGACGGCGAGCTTCGCGCCGTCATCCTGACCGGCGGCGAGGCGAAGCGCCCGTCCTTCGTGGCCGGCGCCGACATTGCCGAGCTTGCCGAGCAGGGGCCGCTCGAGGCGAAGGCGCGTGCGCGCCTCGGCCAGGAGCTGTGCGACCGCATCGAGTCGTTCCCCTGCCCGGTCATCGCGGCGATCAACGGCTTCGCGTTCGGGGGCGGTCTGGAGCTGGCGCTCGCGTGTCACATCCGCCTCGCGTCCGACGCCGCGCGCGTCGGCCTGCCCGAGGTCACGCTCGGCATCGTGCCCGGCTTCGGCGGCACGCAGCGGCTGCCGCGCGTGATCGGTCTCGGCCCCGCGCTCGAGCTGCTCGCGACCGGCCGCCACGTGAAGGCGGAGGAGGCGCAGTCGCTCGGGCTCGTCAACCACGTCTATCCGGCCGACACGCTGATGGACGAGGCGCACAAGATGGCCGACACCATCGCCGCGAACGGGCCGATCGCCGTGCGCTACGCGATCGAGGCGGCGCTCAAGGGGCGCTCGCTGCCGATGGACGAGGCGCTGTGGTACGAAGCGAACCTCTTCGGCCTGATCTCCAGCACGGCGGACATGCGCGAGGGCATGAAGGCGTTCCTGGAGAAGCGAACGGCGGACTTTCGCAACGAATAGCGCGTCCGTCCCGAAAACTGAACGCCTCAACATGAAATAGACTCGCGATTTGAGTTTTGATCGCTCGCGTTGGGGCGTGTTCGAATCCCATAATGCGCGCCATGAGCGTTCGAGAGGGATTCGCCCGCTGGATCGAAGCGGAGATCGGCAGCCTGGCACCGGCTGCGTTGCGCGCGAACCTCGAGGATCGCGGCTATCGCATCTTCAGCGGTATCGACGATCAGCGCGGTTCCGTTCGCGAGGCGTACCACCCGGAGCGCGGGTTCTACAAGGCGCGCGGCGTCGACGAAACGCACGCGTACATCGGCCTTTTGCGGCAGGTGTGGCTTGTCGAGTCCTTCTTCGTCGCACCGGAAGTGGGCCCCGCCAGCGAGCGCTGATATAGTCCGCGCTCTTCATGAAAACGATCGCCGTCCTTCCCGGCGACGGGATCGGCGAGGAGGTGGTCCGCGAGGGCCTCAAGGTCCTCGAAGCCGTCGCCGCCGCCACCGGATTCCAGTACAAGCTCGAGACGTATCCCTACGGCGCCGAGCACTACCTGAAGACCGGCGAGACGTTCCCCGACTCCGCGCTGCGCGCGATGAAGGATCACGACGCGATCCTGCTCGGCGCGATCGGCGACCCGCGCGTGGAGACCGGCCTGCTGGAGCGCGCGATCATCGCGGGTGTCCGATTCGGGCTCGATCTCTACGTCAACCTGCGTCCGATCAAGCTCTACGCGGAGCATCTCTGCCCGCTCAAGGGCGTGACGCCGGCGCAGATCGACATGGCGGTGGTGCGCGAGAACACCGAGGGTGCCTACGTGGGCCTCGGCGGCATCATGAAGAAGGAGACCGATAACGAGGTCGCGATCTGCAACATGGTATGGACGCAGTCCGGCACCGAACGCGTCATCCGCTATGCGTTCGAGCAGGCGGAGCGGCGCAAGAAGCAGAACCGCGTCACGCTGGTCGACAAGGCCAACGCGATCCGCCCGATGGACCTCTGGACGCGCACCTTCGAGAAGGTCTCCGGCGAGCACGCCGGCATCGACACCGACCACGCGTACATCGATGCCGCCTGCATGTGGATGGTGAAGAACCCCGACTGGTTCGACGTGGTCGTCACGGACAACCTGTTCGGCGACATCATCACCGACCTCGGCGCGATGCTGCAGGGCGGCCTCGGCATCGCCGCGTCCGGCAACATCCACCCGGGCCAGGTCTCGATGTTCGAGCCGATCCACGGCTCGGCGCCCAAGTACAAGGGCCAGAACAAGGCGTGCCCGGTCGCGACGATCAACGCCGTTCTGATGATGCTCGACTTCCTCGGCGAGAACGACGGCGCGCAGCTGGTCGAGAACGCGATCGCAAACGCGCTCGGGACCAAGAAGATCCCGTCGCTCAGCGCGGGCGCGGTGCCGACCGACAAGGCGGGCGACATCATCGTCGAGGAAATCCGGGCGCAGGCTTAGATCGAATCGTTAGGTCGCCATGATTCCCGTCGGCGACTACCCCAACCCGCCGAAGCCGCAGTGGGTCACGCGGATCCTGATCGGGATCAACGTGGCGGTCCACCTCTTCATCGCGATGCCGATGGAGAGCGCACCGCTGACGCGCGCCCAACGCGTGGAGGAGCGGGCGAGGCTCGCGCTGATGTGGGAGCTGCAGGAGCCGTCGCTTCGCGAAGATGAGGCGAAACTGCGGCGAGCGGGCGCGCTTCGGCCCGGCGAGGAGATTACGCGCGAGTGGTGGGAGACGAAGCTGGTCAGTCAGTACGACCTCTTCGTCTTCAAGTGGGGCTATCAGCCCGGCGCGCCCAGTCTGCTCTCCCTGCTGTTCTGCATGTTCCTGCACGGCGGTCTCATGCACCTCTTCGGGAACATGCTGTTCCTGTTCATCTACGGCGACAACGTCGAGTACCGGTTGGGCGGGCTCAGATTCCTGATCGCGTACCTCGCGACCGGTGTCGTGGCCACGCTCTCCTTCGCCTTCCTGGCGGGTGATTCGCTCGTGCCGTTGGTCGGCGCGTCGGGCGCCATCTCCGGTGTGCTGGGCTTCTACCTGATCTGGTTCCGGAACAACTACGTGAAGATGTTCTTCTTCTTCCCGTTCTTCGGAATCATCCCGATTCGCGCGCTCTGGATCCTGTTGATCTACGTCGTGATCGAGAACATCATTCCGCTCGTGGCGGGCGCGGACAGCAACGTCGCCTATGGCGCGCACCTCGGTGGCTTCGTCGCGGGCGCGGTAGCGGCGCTCGCCTACAACTCGATCAAGGGCGAGCAACCGGTGCCGAAGCCGGATCACTTCAACCGCTACCGGCCCGGCACCGGTCCGGTCGAGCCGAACTGGCGCGAGATGGACAGCACGCCGGTGGACCACGGCAGCGAGTTCGAGAAGGCGATCGCCGAAGGGCGCATGGAGTCGGCGGCGCACGCCTTCAGCCGGCTCAACCGCAAGGGCGGCGCGCACCCCCGCGAGCACTCCGTATTCCGGCTGGGCGAGTGGCTGTACGACGAGGGTTTTTCGCCCGACGCGGCGGCGGTCTTCCGCTACTTCCTGAAGAACTATCCGCGCTCCGAGGACACCGACCGCGTGCACCTCGGCCTCGGCATTCTCTACGCGCGCCGTCTCGGCCGCCCCGCCGCCGCTCGCGAGCACCTGCTCCAGGCGATCGACACCGCCGACACCCCCGGCATCGCCGAAACCGCCCGCGCCGAGCTCGAACGCCTGGGTGGCTAGCCGGAATCGCGCCAACTGCGGAATCAGTTCCGCACGTGGCGCGCATATCTCGCGTCCATGTCGCCGGTTACGCGCGCCAGATGATGCACCTCTTGCATCAGCGGGCGCGGCCCCTGGCCCCTAGCCGCGAGCGAAGCGAGCCAACCGATCGCAGCCTTCGTTGATGTCTTCTTCGGAGCAGGCGTAGGACAAGCGGATGTTCGTCTCCGCTCCGAACGCCTCACCGGCGACGCACGCGACCCGCTCCTGATCGAGCAGGTTGCCGCAGAACTCCAGCGGCGTGTTGCCGGTGCGGCCGTTCAGCGCGCCGGCGATGTCGGGGAAGCAGTAGAACGCGCCGTTGGGCGGGAAGAGCGAGAAGCCCTCGATCTCCTGCAGGCGCGCCATCATCAGCCTGCGGCGCTTGTCGAACTCCTGCCGCATCGCCTCGATCGGCTCGCGCGGTCCGGTCAGCGCCGCGATGGCCGCCACCTGCGCGATCGCGGTGGGGTTCGACGTGGTGTGTGACTGGAAGCGAATCATCGCCTGCACGACGTCGCGCGGTCCGGTCGTGTAGCCGATGCGCCAGCCGGTCATCGCATAGGTCTTCGAGACGCCCTGCACCGTGATCGTGCGATCGACCAGTTCCGGGCACGCGGCGGCGAAGCTGCAGAACTCCGTGTCGCCGTAGACCAGCTCGCGGTAGATCTCGTCGCTGAGAATGACCAGGTCGGGGTGCTTTTCGAGCACCGGAATGAGCGCGCGCATCTGCTCGCGCGAGTGCGTGACGCCGGACGGGTTGCTGGGGCTGACGAGCACCAGCAGGCGGCTGCGGGGCGTGATCGCCTCTTCCAGTTGCGCCGGCGTCAGGATGCAGCCGTCGGCGCGCGTATCGACCACGCGGATGGCGGCGCCGTTGGCCTGCGCCATCGACGGGTAGGAGACCCAGTAGGGCGCGGGCAGGATGACCTCGTCGCCGTCGTCGAGCAGCACCGAGAAGGCGTTGTAAAGAGAGTGCTTCACGCCGCAGGAGGCGAGCACGTCGGCCGCGGTCGCCTCGACGCCGCTGCTCTGGAAGGTGGCGGCGAT
>JBCDBY010000004.1:0-37713 GCA_039182715.1 Planctomycetota bacterium | reverse complement strand
GGCCGAGGACGAGCACGGGGACGAGGACGACAAGCCTGCATGATTCATGACCGCGCGGGAGCTACGGAGGGGAATCGCCGCTGCATTGCCGTGCAAGGCGACGCCCCGCGCTCTCGCCTTGCACGGCAATGCAGCGGCGATTCCCCTCCGTAGCTCCCGCGCGGTCATGAATCATGCAGGCTTGTCGTCCTCGTCCCCGTGCTCGTCCTCGGCCTCGTCCTTGGGCGCCTGCCACCCGAGCGCCTCGGAGCCGTCCAGGCGCGGATGCCCCTCCCGGAACGAGTCTGCCGAAATGCCGCGGGCGTCGAGCAGTCGAATGAGCTCGAAGCAGAGATGGCTCGCGGCGATGAGATCGCCGGTGTGCCCCGTCTCGGAGATGGTGTGCATGTTGCGGATCGGCACGCCGACGGATGTCGCCGCGGAATCGATGCTTGCCAGCACCGCCGCCATCGCATCCGTGCCGGTGTCGCGGCCCGCCGACTTCGGCTGCACGGGGATGTCGTGCTCCTTGGCCGCTTCCATCATCATCGAGTTGAGCTGCGCGCTGCAGACCGCGCCGAACGAGAGCGACGCGCCGCCGCCCATCTTGATCGGCTCCATCCGCTTGTCGCCGATGCCGGGTGCCGCATCGAAGTCGTGCGACACGTCCACGCCGATCACGACGTCGGGGCGGAACTCCTGCGCGAGCACGCGCGATCCCTGGCGACCGATCTCCTCGTGCGTCGCGAACGCGCCGAGATAGCGCACCTTCTCCACGCCGCCCGCGTCGGCGAGCAGACGCGCGACCTCGGCGGCGACGTAGCAGCCGAGTCCGTTGTCGAGATAGGCGCCGTAGTACGAGTCGGGCCCGAAGCCGCGACGGATCGGGCGATCGAGCAGGATCGGGTCGCCGGGGCGAATGCCGAGACGCTGGACCTGGTCCTTGCGCTTCTCGCCGCTCAGCTGCAGCTCGAGGAAGAGCTGCTCCGCCTTGATGCCTTTGCGGCCGGTGCGCAGCTCCGGACTCGCGAAGTGGATCGCGCCGAGCGCCTCGATGGTGCCGCCCTCGATCACGCGGTAACGACCGGGCGCGTCGGGGTCTTCCGAGAAGAGCTTCACCTGATGGCCGATCACGGTCATCGGCAGGAACGAGTCGCTGTTGACCCAGATCTTGCCGTCGGAACCGATGCTGCGCACCTGCATGCGGATCTTGTCCGCATGGCCGATGACCATCACTTTCAACAGGTCCTCGCGCCCCGGCGCGCTGTCGACGACGAGTCCCGCGTTGCCGCGGAAGCGATGCATCGCCCAGGAGGCGGGCACCATCTCGCGCAGGCGCGGCTCGATCACGCCGTGGGTCATGGCGCCTTCCATGCCGATCGGACTGGGGGCCGCGAGAATGTCGCGCAGGAAGGCGAACTGCTCTTCCGGCATGGGAGTCGTCCAGGGCGTGCTCATGAAGCTGGAAATAGTAGCAAGCGCTAGAGCGACTTGGAGAAGTGGTATTCCTCGGTCCCGGACAGGTCGTGGAGGAACCGCGTCGCATCCGCCTTTTCGTAGCCGAGATGCGCGTAGACCGCGTGCGCGCGGGTGAAGCGGGTGTCGCTCCACGCCTCGATCCGGGTCGCCCCCAGCCGGCGCGCCTCGCGCTCGACGATTTCGATCAAACGGCGGCCCCAACCGGTGCCGCGCAGGTCGGCGTCGAGATAGATCTTCTTCATCTCCACCATCGGCAGATGCAACGAGCACGCCGCGCAGCCGACCACGCGCCCCTCGCGCTCGAGCACCCAGAACCGGTCGTAGTGCGTGGCCGGCGCGCGCAGCTCGGGTTCCTCCCGGTCGACGTCCAGCACGCAGCCCTCGTACTCGTCGAAAACCGCGCCGATCAGACGGATCACCCCCTCGGTATCGTCGTCGCGCGCGGGCCGCAGATCACACACCGGCAACTTGTACCACGCGCGCCCGCTTACTACGCTTGCGCCATGCTCACGCTTCAGCACATCGGCGGACTCACGGAAGGTGAGGTCCGCGGCGAGGACAGCACCGAAATCCGTGGCGTCGGTTCGCTGGAGGGCGCCGGCCCGCACGACCTGGCGCCGCTCGACGATGCCGCGTACGTCGATGCCGCGCGCGCGTCGAAGGCCGGCGCGATCATCGTCTCACCGTCCCTTGCCGGCGAGCTGGGCGATCGTCCGCTGCTGGTGCACCCGCTTCCGCTGGTCGCGATGAACGAGGTGATCGAGGCGCTCGGCCTCGCGCCCCTGCGCAACGGGGCGGGCGTGCACGAGACCGCGGTGGTCGACCCGAGCTCGACGGTGCCGGCCAGCGCACACGTCGGGCCCTACGCCGTCCTCGGCCCCGGCGTGGTGCTCGGCGAACGCGCCACCGTCCGCGCGCACGTCGTCATCGAACGCGGCGTGCAGGTGGGCGACGACACCATCATCGAGCCGAGCGCGGTACTGCACGAGGGCGCGGTGATCGGCGCGCGCTGCACGATCGGCGCGCACGCCGTCATCTCGCGACAGGGCTTCGGGTTCACGAAGGGCCCCGCCGGTCCGGTGCGTCTGACCCACGTCGGTCGCACGGTCATCGGCGACGACAGCCACGTCGGCGCCGGCTGCTGCATCGATCGCGCGCGCTACGACGAGACCAGCATCGGCGCCATGACCGGACTCGACAATCTGGTCCACGTCGCCCACAACTGCCGCGTGGGCAGCGGCACGTTCATCGCCGCACAGACCGGCATGGCGGGCCACGCCGAGGTGGGCAACGGCTGCGAGATCGGCGGCCAGGTCGGCTTCGCGAACAAGGTCAAGGTGCACGACGGCGGCCGCGTCGGGGCGCAGTCGGGACTCATGCGCGACGTGCCGCGGGGCGAGGCGTGGTTCGGCTACCCCGCGAAACCGATGAAGGAAGCGATGCGCATGGAGGCGGCGCTGCGCAAGCTCGTCCGAAGGAAGTAGCTACTTCTTCTCCGCGACGCCGACCGCTTCGCGGAGACGACGGTCATCGGGGTAGAGCTCGAGCCCCTTCTTCCAGAGCGCCTTCGCCTTGTCGGCGTTGCCGGCGTCCTTGTAGAGCGTGCCGAGCCGCATGTAGGTGGTCGCGAACTCCGGACGCGGATCCATCGACTCCTGCCGCTGAAGGACGTCCTCGAACTGCTTGATGGAGGCCGGACGCAGGCCGAAGAACTCGGGCGCCATCGACGTCGTGAACGCCATGTTGAAGCGTGCGTCCCAGTGGTCCTCGTCAAGTTCGATCGCCTTCTTGTAGGCGCCGATCGCCTGCATGAACACGGGACCCGCCGCCGGCCCCTGCGCCTGGCCCGACGCGAGCTTGGAGACGTGCGCGGCACCGAGCGCGGCGTAGAGCTCGGCATTGGTCGGGTCGGCCTTGATGGCCGCCTGCAGCGCCTTGACGGTCGGGGCGATCTTCGACGTGTCCATCGAGAGCGCGGTGATGAGGCGGTTGGACATGGTCACGTCGAACCGCTTGCCCCGCAGCGACTCGATGAACTCCGACGGCTGGAAGACCTTGGGCTTCTCCTCGGTCGGGGACGCGGCATCGCCTTCCGTGGGCGGCGCCTCGACCTCGATCTCCGATCGCTCTTCGGGCGGCGTCGCCGGCATCGCGGACCGCGTGTCTTTCAGCGCCGCTACCTCCGTCCGCAGCTCGGCGATCTGCCGACGGAGCTCGGAGTCGTCATACGCGCGCCGCATGTCGCGCCGCGTCGCCGGCTTGTCGCCGCGCAGCGCCGTCATCGTGGCCCCCGTGGCCACCCCAGCCACGATCGCCGTCAGGAGGATCATTCCCACCGAACTCTTCATGGCGGCATTCTACTGCCGTGGCCAGGGCGCTATTCGACCTGGTCGTCCAGCTGCCGCTGGGCCAGCCAGACCGCCACGAGGAGAGCGAGCAGAATCGCCAGGTAGAGCTGCCCCACCACCGTCTGCAGCATCACGAGCCCACGCGTAATCGAGGTCCGTGGCGTGATGTCGCCGTAGCCGAGGGTCGTCTGGGTGACCACGCTGAAGTAGGCGAACGACTGCCCCCACTTGCGCAGGGTGGAGTCCTCGAACTGGCCGCCCTCCCAGGCCTCGACGCCGTTGAAGGCGCCGTCGCCCGTCTCTTGGACCCAGGCGGCGATGTAGAGGTTGGTGAAGGCGAGCGCAATCAGGATGTAGACGGCGCTGGCGCAGGCGATCGTGTCGAAGCGCACGCGCGGGGACTTGCGGATGTTGCGCAACAGCGTGCCGCAGAGCCGGAAGAGCACGATCCCGGAGAAGATCTCGGTCCAGATGATGAGGTTGCGATAGGGGCCGGCGTCGATGTCGCCCACGCGCAGCGTGACGGTGAGTCGCAGGACCGTCGAGGCGATGACCAGCCACAAGTCGGGGTCGCGCCAGCTGATGCGCTCCGACTCGGCGTTGAGCGCCGCGACGAAGATCAGAATGAAGCTGCCGTCGATGATCAGCGCGGCCAGCAGGATCGGGAACTGCGTCACGATCGGCTGCAGAACGAAGAAGATCAGCAGGAAGACCAGCAGGGTCGAGTTCGGGTACCGCCGCACGAGACGCACGCGCGCATCGTTCCAATCCCCGGCGTCACCGTCAATTCCCTACAATCCGGCCATGCGCGTGACGTGGCCCCTGCTTCTCCTTCCGCTTCTCGTTCTGGGCTGCGGCTCGCCCGCCACCCAGACCGGGGCCGGCGTGGAGGAGGACGGCTCCTATATCGAGGCGTTCGCGGCGGAACGCGACCGCGTGTTCGAGGCAGCGGTCCAGGCGGCACGCGAGGTCGGCTACCGGACGGATGTCGTCGATCCGACCGGCGGACGCATCAGCGGACAGACCGAGCCGACGCGCCGCGGCATCGGCGTCAACGTGCAGTACTACATCCTGCGCGCCGACGTCCTGCCGCCCACGTCCGGCCTCGCCGAAAGCCGCCTGCGCGTGGTGATCACGTATACCTACCACCTCTCCGGGCAGTCGCGCACGTCGATCAACGACAAGATCGTCGGCGCCCGCGAGAAATACGACGCGTACTTCAAGGCGGTCCGGCGGCATCTCAACGGATGATGCGGTGGACCTGCACGCTTCTCTTCGTCGTCGCCTGTAGCGCGCCGCCGCCCGCGGCCGATCTCGGCGACCTCTACACGCGCGCCGCGCAGCACCACGGCCCGGAGCGCAACCCGGTCATCGTGATCCCCGGCATTCTCGGCTCCCGCCTCGTGGCGGGCGACCAGGTGGTCTGGGGCGCGTTCGGCGGCGGGTCCGCCGATCCGAAGAAGCCCGCGGACGCGCGACTGCTCGCGCTGCCGATGAACGACCCCAACGCGGAGGACGGCGTGCGCGTCGACGGCGCGCTCGATCGCGTGCGACTCAACGTGCTCGGTCTGCCGGTGCAGCTTTCCGCCTACGCGCAGATCCTGCAGACGCTCGGCGCCGGCGGCTATCGCGACCAGCAGCTCGCGCAGGCGGGCGCCGTCGACTACGGCGACGACCACTTCACCTGCTTTCAGTTCGCCTACGACTGGCGCCGCGACAACATCGAGAACGCGCGTCGGCTGCACGAGTTCATCGTCGAGAAGAAGGCCTTCGTCACGAAGGAGCTGGAGAAGCGCTACGGCAAGCTCGACAAGGAGGTGCGCTTCGACATCGTCGCGCACTCCATGGGCGGGCTCGTGACGCGCTACTACATGCGCTACGGCACGGCGGAGCCGGGCGGGCCGATCACGTGGGCCGGCACGCAGCACGTGGAGCGCGCGTTCCTCGTCGGGACACCGAACGCCGGCTCGGCCGCCGCGGTCCACCAGCTGGTGCGGGGCACGCAGCTCGCGCCCATCCTGCCGAAGTACCCGCCGGCGCTGCTCGGCACCTATCCGTCGATCTACCAGCTCATGCCGCGGACGCGGCACGGGAGCACGGTGGCCGGCGACGAGCGGGTGGACGTGTTCGATCCGCAGGTCTGGATCGATCGCGGCTGGGGGCTGGCGGACCCGAACGAGAGCGGCACGCTCGAGAAGCTGTTGCCCGACGTGTCGGCGGAAGAACGTCGCACGCGCGCGCTCGCGCACCAGCGCTGGTGCCTCGAGCGTGCGAAGGCGTTCCACGCCGCCCTCGACGTCAAGGCGGCACCGCCCCCGAACGCGAGCCTCTACCTCTTCGCCGGCGACGCCGTGCAGACGCCCGCCGTGTTCGACGCCGAGGCCCGCGACTTCACCACCTACGCGCCCGGCGACGGGACGGTCACCCGCAGCTCCGCGCTGATGGACGAACGCATCGGTCGCGCGTGGATGCCGATGCTGGAGTCCCCCATCACGTGGCGCCAGGTCGTCTTCCTCTTCCGGGATCACATCGGCCTGACGAAGGACGCGCAGTTCGCGGACAATGTGCTTTATCTGCTTCTCGAGGCGCCGCGTTAGGAGAGTACGTTCGACGTTGGACGTTTGACGTTCGACGTGCAGTGCGGAAAGGCGCCTAGGTCCGTGCGAAGGATGGGATGCGGATCGGGAACAGCCTAGGCCGCCCCCGATCTCGTCGACCATCCAACGTCAAACGTTGAACGTCCAACTTCCAACGTTCCCCGCTACTGCGGCTCGAAGTCGTAGGTGACGGTCTCCCCGGAGATCCCGACCTCGAGCGCGTCGACCGCGCCGAAGAAGTCTCCGGTCCATCCCGACCCGGCACTGAAGCCGACGCCGTAGATGATCTTCGCGTTCGGGTTGTTGTCGATGATCGTCTGCAGCGCGACGAAGCTGTTGCTCGGCGCGCCGGGGATCGCCCGCGTCGACCACCAGACCGCCTGGCCGCCGTTGAAGGCGTCCCAGCGCTGCCACGTCCCGGGCTGGATCGCGCCCTGGTCGGTGTTGTAGATGGGCTCGAAGACCAGCGTCGTGTAGCTGGTGCCGTCACCGACGAAGTCCACCTCGATGTTGAGCGAGACGGTCTGCGCCGCCGGGTTGGTCGACGTCGCGTCGCGGTACGCCGTGTAGGCAAGCGCGGTCAGGTCCGACAGCGCCACGCCGGCCAGCGGATCGCCGAGGCTGCCGTAGCCGTAGTAGTAGAGCTGCGCCTTCGCCTGGCCGGATCCGCCCTGCGTGTCGGTCGTGCTCAGCTGCAGCGAACCGTCCCCGAGCGGGCGCGGCCCGAAGCTGTCCGCCGCAATGGAGACGGTGCCCCCGGCGCGCGTGTCGTTCACGAGCCAGCTGTCTCCAATGTCGGCCGGCGTGACGCGGATCATGCCGTCGTCGACCGGGGCCGAATCCGAGTCGCTGCTGCAGCCAACGAGCGCGGCCGCGAGAAGGAAAGTGGGTAGAAACTCTCTCATTGCAGTCACGTTCGGACGTTCGTCCGTCCCACTTGAAACCTGCGCCCCGCGAATACGATCCAGTCCGTGCTGCAGCGCCTGTTCCGATACGCGCGGCCCTACCGGGGACGCATCCGCGCCGCGTCCGCCTGCTCGATCCTCAACAAGGTCTTCGACCTCGCTCCGCCGCTCCTGATCGGCACCGCCGTCGACATCGTCGTGCGCCGGGAGGAGTCGATTCTCGGCCAGTGGGGCTTCCGCGAGCCGATGGAGCAGATCTGGGTCCTGGCCGTCGCCACGCTGGTCATATGGATGCTCGAATCGGTCTTCCAGTACGCCGCCAGCGTCCAGTGGCGCCGCCTCGCCCAGACCCTCCAGCACGCGATGCGGCTCGACTGCTACGCGCAGGTGCAGCGGCTCGAGCTCGGCTACTTCGAGGACCGCAGCACCGGCGGGTTGATGGCGATCCTCAACGACGACGTCAACCAGCTGGAGCGCTTCCTCGACGTCGGCGCCAACGAGGTGCTGCAGGTGCTCACCACGGTGGTCGTGATCGGCACGATCTTCTTCGTGCTGGCGCCGTCGGTCGCCGTGCTGGCGATGCTGCCGATGCCCTTCATCCTCTGGGGCTCGTTCAAGTTCACCCACCGCATCCAGCCGCGCTACGCCGCGGTGCGCGAGCAGGTCGGACTGCTGAGCGGACAGCTCGCCAACAACCTCTCGGGCATCGCGACGATCAAGAGCTACACCGCCGAGCAGCACGAGGTCGATCGCATCGGCACGCTCTCCGACGAGTACCGCGCGCGGAACCGCCGCGCGATCTGGCTCTCCAGCGCGTTCAGCCCGCTGATTCGCATCGTCATCGTCTGCGGCTTCATCGGCACGCTGGTGCTGGGCGGCAAGTACACGCTCGAAGGCAAGCTGGAGGCGGGCCAGTATTCGATCTTCGTCTTCATGACGCAGCGTCTGCTCTGGCCGCTCACGCGCCTCGGCGAGACGTTCGATCTCTATCAGCGCGCCATGGCTTCCGCCGGCCGCGTTCTCGACCTGCTCGACACGAAGCCCGCCATCGTGAGCGGGAACGTGACACCGACGGAGGTCGCGGGGCGCGTCTCGTTCGAGAAGGTCGGCTTCTCCTATCCCAAGCGGGACCAGGTGCTGACCGACGTCGACATCGAGCTGGACGCGGGCCGCACCACCGCGGTCGTCGGCTCGACCGGATCCGGGAAGACGACGCTCATCAAGCTGCTGCTGCGTTTCTACGACCCGCAGCAGGGCGCCGTGAAGCTCGACGGCACCGACCTGCGCGAGCTCGACCTGCACGCGCTGCGCGATGCGGTCGGTCTCGTCAGCCAGGAGGTCTTCCTCTTCCACGGCACCGTGCGCGAAAACATCAGCTACGGCACGTTCGACGCGCCGCTCGAGAAGGTGATCGAGGCGGCGAAGGTCGCCGAGGCGCACGGATTTATCGAATCCTTGCCCGAGGGATACGACACCGTCGTCGGCGAACGCGGCCAGAAGCTCTCGGGCGGGCAGCGCCAGCGCATCTCGATCGCGCGCGCGGTCCTCAAGGACCCGCCCATCCTGGTGCTCGACGAAGCGACGTCGTCGGTCGACAACGAGACCGAGGCGGCGATCCAGCGTTCCCTCGAAACGATCAGCGTGGGACGGACGACCCTGATCATCGCGCACCGGCTCTCGACCATTCGCCACGCCGACCGGATCTACGTGATGGAGCACGGGCGGGTACGCGAAATCGGGACGCACGAGGACCTGATTGCGGCCGGTGGCCTTTACGCCGGCTTATGGGCCGTGCAAACCGGCGAGCAACCGGATGCGCGATCCTTGTCCTGAGCGCGCCCATCGCGTAGGAATGGCACCCTAGAAGCCACCAGAGGAGATAGGGCCATGTCCGAAAGCACGACCTCCCGTCAGAGCCAGTACGGGCTCGACCACCACGGTCTCCACAACGTCGGGGCCGTCTACTGGAATCTCTCGGCGCCGGCGCTCTACGAGGCCGCCGTCGAGCGGGGCGAAGCCGAGATCGCGGCGGACGGCCCGCTCTGCGCCGAGACCGGCGTGCACACCGGTCGCTCGCCCAAGGACAAGTTCGTCTGCGAGGAGGCGGAGAACAAGGACACCGTCTGGTGGGGTCCGGTCAACAAGCCGATCAGCGAGGCGCACTTCGAGCGCGTCTTCGCCAAGATGCAGGCGTACGTGCAGGGCCGCGAGCTCTTCGTGCAGGACTGCTACGCGGGCGCCGACCCGGAGTACCGCCTCAAGGTCCGCATCGTCTCCGAGTACGCGTGGCACAACCTGTTCTGCCGCAACATGTTCATCCAGCCGGCCGAGGAGGAGCTCGCCGGATTCGAGCCCGGCTTCACGGTCATCAACTGCCCCGAGCTGAGCGCCGACCCGGAGATGGACGGCACGCGCAGCGGCACCTTCGTCCTCGTCAGCTTCAAGCGCCGCACGGTCATCATCGGCGGCACGAGCTACGCCGGCGAGAACAAGAAGTCGATCTTCAGCGTGCTCAACTACATGCTGCCCGACCGCGGCGTGCTCCCCATGCACTGCTCGGCGAACATCGGCAAGGACGGCGACACCGCGCTGTTCTTCGGCCTCTCCGGCACCGGCAAGACGACGCTCTCGGCCGATCCGGAGCGTGGGCTCATCGGCGACGACGAGCACGGCTGGTCCGACCAGGGCACCTTCAACTTCGAGGGCGGCTGCTACGCCAAGGTGATCCGCCTCGACCCCGAGGCCGAGCCGCAGATCTACGCGACGACGCGGCGCTTCGGCACCGTGCTCGAGAACGTGGTCTACGACGCGGACACGCGCGTCATCGACCTCGATGACGGAACGCTCACCGAGAACACGCGCGCCAGCTACCCGATCGAGTTCATCGAGGGCTACGTGCCGAGCGGCCAGGGCGGCCACCCGAACAACGTCTTCTTCCTGACCTGCGACGCGTTCGGCGTGCTGCCCCCGATCAGCAAGCTGACGCCCGAGCAGGCGATGTACCACTTCCTGAGCGGCTACACCGCCAAGGTCGCGGGCACCGAGAAGGGCGTGACCGAGCCCGAGGCGACGTTCAGCACCTGCTTCGGCTCGCCGTTCCTGCCGCGCCACCCGAACGTCTACGCGAAGCTGCTCGGCGAGAAGATCGAGAAGCACGGTGCGGACGTCTGGCTGATCAACACCGGCTGGACCGGCGGCGGCTACGGCGTCGGCGAGCGCATGTCGATCCAGCACACGCGCGCCTCGCTCGCCGCGGCGCTCTCCGGCGGTCTCAAGGACGTCGCGTACGAGACGGATCCCGTTTTCGGCCTCGCGATCCCGGTGACCTGCCCCGGCGTGCCGGACGGCGTGCTGCACCCGAACAAGACGTGGAGCGACCAGGGCGCCTACGACGCGCAGGCGAAGAAGCTGGCGGGCCTGTTCCGCGAGAACTTCAAGCAGTACGAAGCCGACGTCGACGCCGCGGTCACGGCCGCGGGCCCCCAATAGCGGTGGCCTGAGAGCTGGCCCCCATGGCGGTGGCCTGAGAAGTCGTCCGGGCGCTGGCCCGAAAGCCGGCCCAGGCGCCAATCTGCGGGATTGACTCCGCACCTCGACCGCCGTAACCTCCTGCTCCGCCAGGACTTGTGACGTTTCCCTGATGGAAGAGGTGCATCAGGAGGGGGCCTCGGAAGGGGGGCTCAGAAGGCGGCTCAGAGTTGCTCTTCGAGGAACTCCTTGAGCACCACCGCCTGGTTGTAGTCGCGGTCGCGGGCGGAGAAGAGCAGGATCACGTCGCCCGCGCGCGCGGCCTCCAGCAGCGGTTGCCAGCTCGCCTGGTTTTCGGCCAGCTGTGCGCGGTATTCCTCGCGAAACTCCATCCAGCGCTCCAGCTTGTGGTCGAACCAGCGGCGCAGGTCGTGCGTGGGCGCCGCCTCCTTGCACCAGCCGTCGAGCTGCAGGTCGGCGCGCGCGATGCCGCGCGGCCAGAGTCGGTCGACGAGAAAGCGCTTACCGTGGCGCGGGATGTGGTCCCGCACGTTTACGGCGCGAATCACGCGTCGGGCTCCCAGCCGATGCGCAGGCGCGCGAGCTCGACCCCATCGGCCTCGCGCACGAGCGTGTGCACGCCGCCGCCGCAGCGGGAGAGGACGGCGTCGTCCGGATACGCCTCCGCCCGGAACTCGATCTCCAGCGTGCGCGGTACGTGCGCGTCGAGGAACGCGCCGGGCAGCGCGTTGATCGCCCAGTCGAGGTAGCTCGACTGGTTGGCGTGGCCATTCATGTCGCACTCCGACCAGCGCACGTGGAAGCGCCGCTCGTGCTCGGCCGCGACGAGATCCGGCAGCGGCTCGAAGCCGACAAGCGCGCGCTCCGGCTCCACCTCGCGCAGCTTCTGCACGTAGGCCGGCAGCCGCATCGGGCGGCGCTTGCGCTCATCGACCACCAGCCATGCGCTCGTCGCCACGCCGAGTCCGGGGCCGATCTCGTAGTCCCGCAGGGCGAAGAGCCGCTCGAGCCCGGAGGGCCAGGTCCGCAGCGTCAGCTCGTCGCGCCAGCGCGGCCAGCCCTGCATCTCGATGCGCAGGCGCGAGAGCATCCAGGTCAGCCCCTCGTCGAGCTGGCCGCGCGCCACGCCGAGGTCGTGCGCGTGCTGCACCGCCAGCTCCTGCAGATAGTTGGTCAGCGTGCGCGGAAGCGCGCGGTAGCGCCCGTCGATCTCGAACGAACGCACCAGGAAGGACATCTCCAGCTCCGGAACCACGCTGGTATTCTCCGGGTTGAAACGATCCATGACCAGCTTGCTGCTGCTCCTCGCGTTCACGGCCGATCCCGAACTCGTGGCGCTCCCCGCGGAGCGGCCGGGTCTCGGCGAGCCGGTCGCGTTCGAGCACGCGGCGAAACCATACGTGCTCGCGATGACGAGCACGACCTGCCCGCTCAGCCGCAAGTTCGCCCCGGTGCTGGGGCGCCTCTCGCGCACCATCGACGTCGTCTTCGTCGACGTGCAGGGCGTCGACACCAAGGAGCGGTTCGAGGCGTTCGCAAAACAACACGGATTCCGAGGACGGCTGGTGCACGATCCGGAGCGCAAGCTGGCGCGCAAGCTGGGCGCGACCACCACGACCGAGGTCTTTCTCGTCGATGCCGCCGGCAAGCTCGCCTACCGCGGCGCCGTGAGCGACCAGTACGGCGTGCAGACCGCCCTCGACGCCCCGCGCCACGACTTTCTCGCCGACGCGATCGCCGCCCTGCGCGCCGGGCGCGCCCCGCGCGTGCGCTCGACCTCCGCGCCGGGCTGCAAGCTGGCATTCGAATCCGCGGAGAAGACGGAGCTCACCTACCACGGCCGCATCGAGCACATCGTGCAGCGGCGCTGCGTCGAGTGCCATCGCCAGGGCGGGCTCGCGCCGTTCGCGCTGGAGACGTGGGACGAGCTGCGCGACCACGCCGGCATGGCGGGCCTGACGGTGCGCAAGGGGCTCATGCCGCCCTGGTTCGCGGGCGAAAAGTCGAAGCACGACTTCGCCAACGACCGTTCGCTCACGCCCGCGGAAAAGCGCGATCTGCTGGCGTGGCTCAAGTCGGACATGCCGAAGGGTGACCCCGCCGACGCGCCGAAGAAGCGCGCGTGGCCCAACGCGTGGGTGATCGGCAAGCCCGACCGCGTCTTCACGCTGCCCCGCGCGGTGCCCGTCGACGCCGAAGGGCGCATGCCGTACGTGAACGTGCAGGTGCGCACGGAGCTGGAGGAGGACACCTGGGTGAAGGCGTGGCAGGTGCGTCCCACCGACCTCGCCGTCGTGCACCACGTGCTCGTCTTCGCGCTACCGCCGGGACAGCGGCGGCCCGGCCGCGGCGAGCTGGGCGGCTTCTTCGCCGCGTACGTGCCCGGCAACGGATCGACGATCTACCCGGACGGCTTCGCCAAGCGGCTCCCGAAGGGCACCACGCTCCATTTCCAGCTGCACTACACGCCCAACGGAACCGCGACGATCGATCGCACGACGCTCGGCATCGTGACGACGACGAAGCCGAAGCACGAGGTGCGCACGTCCGGCATCGCGAACACGCGCATCCGCATTCCCGCGGGCAAGGCGGACCACGAGGAGCGCGCGTTCGCGGCGGTCCCCATGGACGTGCGCGTGCTGGCGCTGATGCCGCACATGCACTTCCGCGGCAAGGCGTTCCGCTACGAGCTGGTCACGCCCGCGGGAGCGAGCACCACGCTGCTCGACGTCCCGCGCTACGACTTCAACTGGCAGCTCGCCTACTGGTTCGTAAAGCCGGTGACCGTTGCGAAGGGCAGCCGCATCGAGGTCACGGCGGTCTACGACAACAGCGAGGGCAACCCCGCCAACCCCGACCCGGAGCAGCGCGTGCGCTGGGGCGACCAGAGCGACGACGAGATGCTCATCGGGTACGTGGAGTACTACGTGCCGGGCGTCGCGGCCGGTCAGCCGGTGCCCGACCTGCGCGGCTCGCGCGCCGACCGCCTGCTGGCGCGCCTCGACAAGAACGAGGACGGCGTGGTCAGCCGCGACGAGTGTCCGCGCAACCTGCGGAATGCCTTCGACCAGCTCGATCAGGACGGCGACGACCAGCTCACGCGGGCGGAGCTCGAGGCGGTCAACCGGCGCCGCCGATGAAGCCCGGCCGCATCGCCTCGATCGACTGGATGCGGGGCTTCGTGATGTTCCTGATGGTCATCGACCACGCGTCGATGGCGTTCAACGGCGACCGCATCGCGGGCGATTCGGCGGGCCTCTGGACGCCGGGCCAGGAACTCCCCGCGTTCGCGTTCCTGACGCGCTGGGTCACGCATCTGTGCGCGCCGACGTTCGTGTTCCTCGCCGGGACGGCGCTGGCGCTCATGATCGAGAAGCGCGTGGCGCAGGGTATGGACCCCAAGGCGGTCGACCGGCAGATCCTGCTGCGCGGCTGTCTCATCACCGTGCTCGATCCGACGCTCATCTCGCTCGGCTCGCGCGTGCTGACGTTCGGCGTGCTGTTCGGCATCGGCACCGCGATGATGTGCATGGTGCTCATGCGCCGGCTGCCGACGGGGCCGCTCATCGCCCTCGCGATCGGGTGGATGGCGGCGGGCGAGTGGATCACCGGGCTCGTCTGGGATCCGGCCGCCGGCTGGCCGGCGCCGTCCGCCGCGCTCACGCTCGCCGCCTCGTTCCCGCCGTCGCTCAAGGCGGTCTACGCGACCGTGCCGTGGCTCGCCGTCATGATGGCGGGTTGGGCGTATGGACGGTTCCTGACGACGAAGCCGACGCGACCGGACGGGCCGCTCTGGATCGCCGGCGGCGTCGGACTCGTGCTCTTCCTCATCGTCCGCGGGCTCAACGGCTACGGCAACATGTTCCTGCCGCGCGACGACGCGACCTGGCAGCAGTGGCTGCACGTGAGCAAGTACCCACCCTCGCTCACCTTCTACGCGGTCGAGCTGGGCCTGCTCTGCCTGCTGCTGGCGATCGCGATCCGGCTGGAGCGCATCGTGCCGATCCGGCCGAACGATCCCCTGCTCGTCTTCGGACAGACGGCGATGTTCTTCTACCTCGCACACCGCCTCGCGCTCGAGGTCCCGGCGTCGTGGTTCGGCCTGCGCGGCGCCGGCGGCCTCGGCGCGGCCTACGGCGTCGCGGCGATCCTGCTGGCGGCGCTCTACCCGGCATGCCGCTGGTACCGCGCCTTCAAGGCGAAGCACCCGGACTCCTGGCTCAAGTACTTCTGAGGCCGTGGAGGTTCAGAATGGGTTCTCGCAGAGGCCGCTGAGGACCGCAGAGAGCGCAGAGGGGGAACAGATGGGCCCCTCTTTTCTTCTCTGCGGGCTCTGCGGAACTCTGCGTGCTCTGCGAGAACCGAACCAAATCGTCGAACGCCCTCAGATCGGCCAGTAGATCAGCGTCCGCACCTGGTCGATCGGCGTCTGGCCCGGGTCGTCGGCATAGACCTCCCAGGGGGCCGCGCGGGACGGGAGATCGTGCTCGGCGATGTGCGCGTGCAGCGCGGCCCACGACTGCTTGAGGTTGTCGTAGGGACCGACGTGCGTGCAGGTGAGGACCTTGCCGGCGATCAGCTCGCCGCACTGGACGTCGCCTTCGCCCTCCATGGGCGCTCGCACCGGCAGCCCGATCTCCATGCCGCCGCCCTCCTCGTTCCAGTCGACGTAGCGGGTCACCGGCATGCCGGCGGCGTTCTCCCCGACGTAGGGACCGACCTTCGCCAGCGCCTCGCCGATCTTCTCGCCGATCTCGTGCATCTTCGTCTCGACGCGCACGAATACGAAGGGGCGCGCCGCGAGCTCTTCCGTCCTGAATTCCATCGGCCCAGTATGCCGTCTGAAACCGTACGGCGCGCCCCGGCATCGGATTTCGACACATGACGACCCGCCTCCTCTCCCCGATTCGCCTCGGCTCGCTCGATCTGCCCAACCGGATCGCGATGGCGCCGATGACCCGTTCCATGGCCGGTCCCGGCCTGGTGCCGACGGAGGCGATGGCGCGCTACTACGCCCGCCGCGCCGACGCCGGCCTGATCATTTCGGAAGCGACGATCATCCGCCCCGACGCGCAGGGTTATCCCGATACGCCCGGCATCTTCACGGACGCGCAGATCGAAGGCTGGCGGCTCGTGACCGATGCGGTCCACGACGCGGGCGGCCGCATCTTCCTGCAGCTCTGGCACGTCGGCCGGGTCTCGCATCCGACCTATCTCGAGGGCGCGCTGCCCGTGGCGCCCTCGGCGGTCGCGCTGACCGGCCGCGCGCCGCGCAGCGACAAGTACTACGGCGAGCCGCGCGCGCTGGGTGGCGAGGAGGTCGAGGAGATCATCGACGACTTCGCCACCGCGACGCGCAACGCGCGCGCCGCCGGCTTCGACGGCGTGGAGATCCACGGCGCCAACGGCTACCTCGTCGATCAGTTCCTGCACCACCACACCAACCGGCGCACCGACGCCTGGGGCGGCACGACCGAAAAGATGACGCGCTTCGCGCTTGCCGTGACCGACGCGGTCGTCCGCGCCTGGGAGCCGGGCCGTGTCGGCCTGCGGCTCTCGCCGGGCGCCTACGCGCACATGGAGGGCGACGACCGGGACCGTGCGGTGTTCGAACTGCTGCTGCGCGAGCTCGGCACGCGCGACCTCGCCTACGTGCACGTCGGCATCTTCGACGACGCGCAGACGTTCCCGGAGCTGGGAGGCGTGCAGGCGACCACGTTCCTGCGCGAGCACTACGACGGCACGCTCATGGGCTGCGGCAGCTACTCGCCCGAGGACGGCGAGGAGGCGCTCACGCTCGGCAAGTTCGACCTGCTGGCCATCGGCCGCGCCTTCATCGCCAATGCCGACCTCGTCGCCAGAGTCCGCGACGGCGCGGCGCTGACCGGCTACGACGCCGCGATGCTCACGAGCCTGGAGTAGCCCGCGACTCCGACCGCGCAAGCACGAACATGGTGATCGTGCCGGCGATCATGAATGCGGCGGCAGCGTAGTAGCCGACAGCGTAGGAGTCGAAGTACTCCTTCACGAGGTAGCCGAGAAAGGGCGCAATCACGCTGCGAATGCCGACGCAGGCGAAGTGCACGGCGGTGTACGCGTGACCCTGCCCCTCCGGCGCGAAGTGCAGCGGCCCCAATGCCCAGCCGATCATGACGCCCGACATCGACGCCCCGAAGAGCGCCGCGACGCCGTTCAGCGACCACTGGCCGGTCACGTGCGGCATGGCGATCAGGTAGAGCACGAGACAGCCGAACGCAAAGGCGGTGCTGCGGACGACGCCGACCCGGTCGGCCAGTCGACCCCAGAAGAACATCGCGGTGATCTGCGCGACGGGGAACGCGACCGAGAACGCCTGCGTAAATCCGTCGTACCCGAGCGCCAGCTCATCCTCGATGTAGAGGATGTTGAGCACCCACGCCATCAGGAACCCGAATCCGTACAGCATGAACGCAAGCTGATAGATCAGGAACCGCCGATTGGCGAACGCGAGACGCAGGTGCTGCGGATCGGTGCCCTGGTCCTGCACGACACGCGCCTGCCGCCGCCAGCGAATGCGCGACTTCAGGAAGTAGGCAACGATCAGGCAGAGCCCGCCGATCGGAAAGACGAGCTTGAGCCAGCGCGGGTCCTGGTCGAGAAGGGACTGCGCGCCGCGCGCCATGACGATCGCGGCGAGAATCGCGAGAATCTCCCGTAATCCGTACAGGCGTCCGCGCACCGCATCGGGATAGTTGGTGCGCATGAGCGCGCCGCGGTGCGGGATGTAGAAGACGCTCACCGTGTAGTGCGCGGCGAGCAGCAGGGCGAAGAGCCGAAACGCCCCGATCCCCTCGCCCGCCTTGCCGTCGAGGACCGGCTCGACGGTCACGAACGCGACGAGGATGAGCGGGATCCCCGCGGCCAGACCGATGACACGCCACGCCCGCTGCGGGTGCACGCGCGAAAGCCAGCCGCTCACCAGCGGCGTGAGGATCCAGGGCGCCTGCCAGAGCGCGATGAGCGCGGGGACCCACTTCTCCGGCCCGCCCAGCGACCGCTTGAAGGCGAATGCCGCCAGCATGATGGTCGCGTTCGACGCCCCGACCAGCAGCGCCGCCGGCCAGTGCAGCCGCCAGGTGTAGGCGGCCACGCGGGGGAGGGAGCGAAGGACGGGCGTCACGCGGGAATTCTCGGGTGGGGGCAAATGAAACGAGGGCGCGATCCGGTGGACCGCACCCTCGTGTTCGAACGAACAGGACTTACTGCTGCACCGTCGCCGAGAACTTGCCGGATACCGAGCCGGTGAGCTTGTCCATCGGCATCGAGGCCGGGACCTTCACCGTGGCGGTCTTCGCGGAGTTGTCGATCTTGATGTCCTGGCAGCCGGCGGCCTTGAGCATCCCCTCAACCTGAGGGGGGCAGCTGCCTCACGTCATGCCCTCGATCTTGAGGGTGACGGTCTTCATCTCGGCGCTGCCCGCCATGTCGCCGGCCTTGTCGCTCGCGTCCTTCATCAGCTTGTCGGCGCCCGAGCCGCCCGGCGCGGTCGAGTCTTCGGCCTTGTCACCGCACGCCACAAGCGCGAGGATCAGGCCCAACAGGGCAAAGTTCTTCATTTGATTCTCCAATGTAGGGACCTCTCCGGTCCGGTTTCCACGATACCCCAATGGTGCAGGGCCGTGAATCCGCGCTGCGGAGCATCTCGAAACCTCCACCATCATGGCCAATTTCCTGACGCGCATCACCCAGTGGGTCGACACCCAGGCAGGTGAGGATTCGGATGACAACCGGATCGACTGGTTGCGCGTCATCCCCTTCCTGATCCTGCACCTCGGCTGCCTCGGGGTGATCTGGGTCGGCTGGAGCTGGACGGCCGTCGGCGTCGCGCTCGCGCTCTACGCGATCCGCATGTTCGCCATCACCGCCTTCTATCACCGGTACTTCTCGCACCGGTCGTTCAAGACCAATCGTTTCTGGCAATTCGTCTTCGCCCTGATCGGCGGGACCGCATCGCAACGCGGTGCGCTCTGGTGGGCGGCGCACCATCGCCACCACCACCGCCACTCGGATACCGAACACGATCCGCACTCCCCGCACGAACACGGCGTCATGTGGAGCCACGTCTGGTGGTTCATGACCCCGCGCAACTTCAAGACCGACTACCGCTCGATCAAGGACTTCTCCCGCTATCCCGAGCTGCGCTTCCTCGACCGGTTCGACACGCTGATTCCGACTTTTCTCGCGATCGCGCTGTTCCTGGTCGGCGGATGGCAGATGCTCGTCTGGGGCTTCTTCATCAGCACCGTCGTGCTCTTCCACTGCACCTGCCTGATCAACTCGGCGGCGCACATCTTCGGATCGCGCCGTTACGAGACGCGCGACACGAGCAAGAACAGCCTCCTGTTGGCGCTGGTCACCTTCGGTGAGGGTTGGCACAACAACCACCACCACTACCCCTCCGCGGTGCGCCAGGGCCACCGCTGGTGGGAAATCGACCTCACCTGGTACGGCCTCATGCTCATGGAAAAGATGCGCATCGTGCAGGGCCTCCGTCCCGTCCCCGAGCGCATCCTGCAGCAGGGGGCCTGACCGTGCGCGTCGCGATCGTAGGAGCCGGCATCTCGTCGCTGGTCGCGGCGCACCTGCTGTCGCGCCGCCACCAGGTCACCGTCTTCGAGGCGGCGGACCGCATCGGCGGTCACACGAACACGCTCGACATCGAGCTCGGCGGCCGCTCGTGGCCGGTCGACACCGGCTTCATCGTCTTCAACAACAAGACGTATCCGAACTTCACGAAGCTCATGGATCAGATCGGCGTGTCCCGCAAGGACTCCGACATGAGCTTCTCGGTGCGCGACGAGGAGTCGGGCCTCGAATACAACGGCACCTCGCTCAACTCGCTCTTCGCGCAGCGCAGCAACCTGTTCCGCCCCTCGTTCTGGAACATGATCCGCGAGATCATGCGCTTCAACCGCGAGGCGCCCGACGTGCTCGAGACGGACGAGGCGAACGACACGCTCGACAACTACCTCGACCGCCACGGCTACAACGGCAGCTTCCGCAAGCACTACCTCATCCCGATGGGCGCGGCCATCTGGTCGATGCCGCGCAGCAAGCTGCGCGAGTTCCCGATCGGGTTCTTCGTCCGCTTCTTCCACAACCACGGATTCCTCTCGGTCAATGACCGGCCGCAGTGGTACGTGATCGAGGGCGGTTCGCGCAGCTACCTCGAGCCGCTCTGCCGTCCCTTCGCGGAGTCGATCCGCACCGGCACGCCGGTCACCTCCATCCGCCGCTTCGAGCGGCACGTGGAGGTCAACGGCGAGTCGTTCGACGAGGTCGTCATCGGCGCGCACTCCGACCAGGCGCTGAAGATGCTCGACGACCCGAGCGCGCAGGAGACCGAGATCCTCTCGGCGCTGCCCTACCAGGGCAACACCGCCGTGCTGCACACCGACGCGTCGCTGCTCCCGCAGCGCAAGCTCGCGTGGGCGTCCTGGAACTATCACCTGGACGGCAGCAGCGAGGACCTCCCGGTCCCCGTCACCTACAACATGAACATGCTCCAGGGCCTCGACGCCCCGGAGACCTTCTGCGTCACGCTCAACCGCGACGCCGCCATCGCGAAGGAGAAAATCCTCGCGGAGGTGCCCTACCACCACCCGGTCTACTCGCTCGAGGGCATCGCGGCGCAGCGACGCCACGGCGAGATCAGCGGCGAGCGCCTCACGCACTACTGCGGCGCCTACTGGCGCTACGGCTTCCACGAGGACGGCGTCGTCTCCGGCCTGCGCGTGGCCGAGCGTTTCGGGGAGCAGCTGTGAACAGCGCGCTCTACGTCGGGCAGGTGCGCCACCGCCGCTACGCGGACGTGGACCACGCGTTCACCTACCGGCTCTACATGGCGTATCTCGACCTCGCCGAGATCGACGAGGTCTTCGCCGGCCGCTGGTTCTGGTCGACGCGCCGCCCTGCGCCGGTGCGCTACCGCCGCGAGGACTTCTACGGCGACGACGCCCAGGCGCTGGACGAAGCGGTCCGCGCGAAGGTCGAGAGCGATCTCGGATTCCGCCCCGACGGCGCGGTCCGGCTGCTCACCTGCCTGCGCCACTTCGGCCTCTCGTTCAATCCCGTCAGCTTCTACTACTGCTTCGACCGCGCCGAGAACCTCGTCGCGATCGTGGCGGAGATCACCAACACGCCGTGGCTGGAGCGGTTCGCCTACGTCCTCGACGCGAGACGAGAGAGTCGCTTCGAGTTCGACAAGGTGTTCCACGTCTCGCCTTTCCTCGACATGGATTACCGCTACCGCTGGGTCTTCACCGATCCCGGCGCGTCGCTCACCGTCCACATGGAAAACCTGCGAGCGGACGCCAAGGCGTTCGACGCCACGCTGACCCTGCAACGCCGCGAGATCGACGGACGATCCCTCGCGGGCGCCCTCGCCCAGTTCCCGCTCATGAGCCTCAAGGTCGTCGCCGGCATCTACTGGCAGGCCCTGCGGCTCTGGTGGAAGAAGGCCCCGTTCTTCACCCATCCAAGGAAACGTGCCGCATGAGCTTCGTCGACACCATCTCCCGCAAGGCTTTCCGGACCCAGCTCGACCGCATCCACTGGGGTCGCATCGATCTGGCCGACAACGGCAGCTCGCGCGTCTTCGGCAACGGCCACGGGCCGCGCGTCACGCTCGACATCAAGGACGAGCGCTTCTACCGCTCCACCGTCATGGGCGGTTCGGTCGGCGCCGCCGAGGCGTACATGGAGGGCTGGTGGACGACCGATAACCTCACCGACCTCGTGCGCGTGCTCGTCCGCAACAAGGACGTGCTCGACGGCATGGAGAAGGGTGCGGCGCGTGCGGTCCAGCCGGTCCGCAATCTGATGCACTGGCTGGCGCGCAACACGCGCGAAGGCAGCCGCAAGAACATCGCCGCGCACTACGACCTCGGCAACGACTTCTTCCGCCTCTTCCTGGACGAGACGCTCACCTACTCCTGCGGCATCTTCGAGGACGAAGGAAAGACGCTGAAGGAGGCGAGCGAGGCGAAGTACGACCGTATCTGCCAGAAGCTCGAGCTCTCCCCGGACACCCACGTCGTGGAGATCGGGACCGGCTGGGGCGGCTTCGCGCTGCACGCCGCCGGCAAGTACGGAGCCCGCGTCACCACCACGACGATTTCGAAGGAACAGCACAAGCTGGCCGTCGAGCGGATCCGCGCCGCGGGTCTCGACGAACAGATAGACGTGCTCCTCAAGGACTATCGTGATCTCGAAGGCGCCTATGACCGGCTCGTTTCGATCGAAATGATCGAAGCGGTGGGTCATGACTACTACGAGACCTATTTCGAGACATGCGCCCGCCTGCTCAAGCCGGACGGCATGGGCACGATCCAGGCGATCACGATTCGCGACCACGAATACGAGCGCGCCCGCAAGGAAGTCGACTTCATCAAGCGCTACATCTTCCCGGGCTGCAACATCCCGTCGCTCGCCCGCCTGCTCGAGGCGGCCGGGACGACCGACCTGACGCTTTTCCACCTCGACGACATCACGCCGCACTACGCCACGACGCTTCGCCTCTGGCGCGAGGCCTTCTTCGCGAACGCCGACCGCATCAAGGCGATGGGCTTCGACGACGCCTTCCTCCGCATGTGGGAGTTCTACTTCTGCTACTGCGAGGGCGGGTTCGCCGAGCGCGTCATCGGCGACGTGCAGCTCACGTTTACCAAGCCGCTTTCCCGGCGTGAGCCCATCCTATGAAACGCAACATCATCAACTTCCTCGCCTTCTACGCGGGCTGGTTCATCTGTGTGAAGACCGCCAGCTGGGTCGCTCCCGTCGCCGCACTCGCGCTCATCGCGATCCAGATTCCCAGGCGCCACGAATGGGCCGTCATCGGCGCCGCGTTCCTGCTCGGCACCTCCACGGACACCTTCCTGGAGCAGGCGGGTCTCGTCTCCTACGCGGGTGGCCCGCGCATCGGCCCGCTCGTTCCGCTCTGGATCGCATCGCTCTGGGCGCTCTTCGCCTCGACGCTCAACCGTTCCATGGCGTGGCTGAAGGACAAGCCGGTCGCCGCGACGATCGCGGGCGCCGTGTCGGGCCCGATGACCTACTGGCTCGCGATGAAGCTGGGCGCCGTCGAGATGACGACCGCCGGCTATATCGCCGTCGCCATCGAGTTCGCGGTCTTCACGCCGCTGCTGCTCCGCCTGCCGGTGCAGGTGTTCGTGCGGAGGCTGGCGTCATGACGACCATGATCTGGTTCTGCTGGGCCGCCGTCGCCGTCGTCTTCCTGCTGCTCTGGCTGCGTCAGGTCAAGACGAAGACCGCGACCTCGGTGGACGCCGCGTGGGCGACGAGTATCGCGCTCATCGCCGTGACCTACGCCTCGGCCGCGAACGAGCAGCCCCTTTGGCTCCGCGTCTTCGTCGGCGTCATGGCCGGCGCGTGGGGCCTGCGCCTCGCCTGGTTCCTCTACTGGCACCGCGTGCGCAAGGAGACCACCGAAGACGGCCGCTACGCCGCCATGCGCGCGGAGTGGGGCGAGAAGGCGCAGGTCGGCTTCTTCGTCACCTACCAGGTGCAGGCCGGTCTCGCCGTGCTCTTCTCGCTGCCCGCCTTCGGCGCCATCCAGAAGGGCACCGCGACCTTCGCGATTCCCGCGCTGATCGTCTGGCTCGTCTCCGTCATCGGCGAGGCGATCTCGGACGAGCAGCTCGCCAAGTGGCGCTCCAATCCGGAGAACCGCGGCAAGACCTGCCGCGCCGGGCTCTGGAAGTACTCGCGCCATCCCAACTACTTCTTCGAGTGGCTGCACTGGTGGGCCTACGTCCTGCTGGCACCGACCTCGGTGCTCACATGGATCGGGCCGCCGCTCATGCTGCTCTTCCTCTTCCGTCTCACGGGCATCCCGTGGACCGAGAACCAGTCACTCAAGAGCCGGGGCGACGACTATCGCCGCTATCAGAAGGAGGTCAGCGTGTTCGTGCCGTGGCCTCCCAAGGAGCAAACGTCATGAGTATCGGAATCTCCCTCGCCGAGCGCGGCCTGCTGCCGGACACGCTCACCCGTTACGGCATTCGCCGGCTGCTGCGTTCGCGCCTCGCCGAAGAGAAGCAGCTCCAGCCGCGCGACGCGTTCCGCCGGTCGCTGCGCGACGGCCCCGTCGCGCCGCTGCCGGAGAAGGCCAACGAGCAGCACTACGAGGTGCCCGCGGAGTTCTTCGTGGGCGCGCTCGGCCGCCACCTCAAGTACTCCAGCGCCTACTGGGACGAGGACTGCGGAAGCCTCGACGAGGCGGAGGCGAAGATGCTCGCGCTCACCTGCGAGCGCGCCGACCTCGAGGACGGCATGGAGATCCTCGAACTCGGCTGCGGCTGGGGCTCGCTCACGCTCTGGATGGCGGAGCACTACCCGAACGCGAAGATCACCGCGGTCTCCAACTCGAACAGCCAGCGCGAGCACATCATGAGCCGCTCGCCCGGCAACGTGAACGTCATCACGGCGGACATGAACGACTTCGACATCGACCACCGCTTCGACCGCGTGGTGAGCGTCGAGATGTTCGAGCACATGCGCAACTACGACGAGCTCTTCCGGCGCGTCTCCGGCTGGATGAAGGACGACGCCAAGCTCTTCGTCCACGTCTTCTGCCACAAGGACGTCGCCTATCCCTTCGAGACCGAGGGCGACGACAACTGGATGGGCCGCTACTTCTTCACCGGCGGGCAGATGCCGAGCTTCGACCTGTTCCGGGAGGTCCAGGACTCGGTGCAGCTCGAGGAGGCCTGGGAGGTCAACGGCACGCACTACGGCAAGACGTCGGAAGCGTGGCTCGAGAACCTCGATGGCCGCCGGAACGAGATCATGCCCGTTCTGGAGCGCACCTACGGCAAGAAGGAGGCGCACCGCTGGTTCCATCGCTGGCGTCTCTTCTTCCTCGCGTGCGCGGAGCTGTTCAACTACCGCGACGGCGAGGAGTGGCTGGTCGGCCACTACCGTTTCGTGAAGAATGGCCGGGATGCGGCGCATCCTGACCCTGCTGGCGACGGCTAGCAGTCTCTTCGCACAGGCCCCCCAGCAGAACGGTCCTCGCGAAGTCGACCCGGGCTGGCATGCGATCGTCGCCGAGACGATCCATGTCGGCCCCGGGAAGACCGTTCGCGGCACGATCCTGATCAAGGACGGCCGCATCGTTTCGGTCACGGCGAAAAAGCCGCCGGCCGGGGCGCGCGTCTGGGAGGCCGATACCGTCCACGCCGGCTTCATCGACGCCTACGTTCCGACCGAGGGCGATCCCTTCCGCCAGACGCACTGGAACAAGAAGGTGCACCCGGACCGGCGCACGACCACGCTGGACGGCAAGGCGGCGCGCGAACTCCGGCAGCTCGGCTTCACCGCCGCCGTTGCCGCGCCGAAGAGCGGCATCTTCCGCGGGCGCGCGTCGCTGCTCTCGCTCGCGCCGAAGGAGCAGGCGCTCTACCGCGAGGGCGTCTACCAGGCGTGCGCGTTCGAGCGCTACCGTTCGAGCAAGGACGGCTTCCCCACCGCGCAGATGGGCGCCATCGCCGTGCTGCGACAGGGCCTCATCGACGGGCTCGCGAACGACGAGCGGCTCGCGTTCGTGACCGACGACGAACTCGAGGCGCTGCGCGCGTTCGAGATCTACGACGCGATCGACCGCGCCGCGCTCATCATCGGCTCCGGCCGGGAGCTGCGACGCATCGAGGCGATCGCGGCCATGGAAACGCCGGTCATCCTGCCGCTCGACTTCCCCGAGGCACCCGACGTCACGTCGATCGACAAGCGGATGCGCGCCGACCTGCGCGCGCTGCTCTTCTGGGAGCACGCGCCCTTCAACCCGCGCTTCCTCGTGGAGAGCGGCATTCCGGTCGCGCTCACCACGGCGCGGCTCGAGAAGCGCAGCGAGTTCATGGCCAACCTGCGCCGCGCGCGCAAGGCGGGCCTCTCCGACGACGACGCGCTCGCCGCGTTGACCACGATCCCGGCGTCGCTCCTGGGCGTGTCGAAGGAGATGGGCATGGTCGAACCGGGCATGCGCGCGAACCTCACGGTGCTCGACGGCAAGCTCTTCGAAAAGAAGGCGCGCGTCCGCTCGGTCTGGATCGACGGCGTGCGCACGGAGATCAGGGCGCCCAAACGCGTCGACTGGCAGGGCTTCTGGCGCGTGCAGCTGCTGCCGCGCTTCACGTTCGTCATGGGCATCGACTTCGACGAGGGCAACCGTCTGCGGATCTTCGACAAGTCCGAGAAGACGCCGTCGTCGGTTCGCATCGTCGACAACCGCATTTCGTTCGTCTGGGAAGGCCACACGTTCAGCGCGACGCGGCTCGAGGGCGTCGAGAAGCTGCACGGCCACGGCGTCACGAAGGATGGGCGCAACTTCATCTGGACGGCGGTGCGCAAGGACCCGCCCAAGCCGAAGGAGAAGAAGGTCGAGCCCGCGAAGACGCCGGAGCTTCCGAAGCTGCGCGTGCCCTACGGCCCGTACGGCTTCGAGACGCGTCCGCCGACCCCGGAACGCATCCTGCTGCGCGGCGCGACGATCTGGACCTGCGGCCCGCAGGGCATCGTCGAGAACGGTGACATCCTCATCGAGAACAACCGCATCGCCTACGTCGGCCCCCGCAAGGAGCACGGCAACGCGGTCGCGATCGACCTGACCGGCAAGCACGTCACGCCGGGCATCATCGACTGCCACTCGCACACCGGCATCTCCAAGGGCGTCAACGACTCGGGCCAGCAGTGCACGGCCGAAGTCCGCATCGGCGACGTGACCAACCCGGATCACATCAGCTGGTACCGCCAGCTCGCCTGCGGCGTAACGACCGTCAATTCGCTGCACGGCAGCGCGAACCCGATCGGCGGACAGAGCCAGACCAACAAGGTGCGCTGGGGCGTCGCCAGCCCGAAGCAGATGCACTTCGTCGAGGCGCAGCCGGGCATCAAGTTCGCGCTGGGCGAGAACGTCAAGCAGTCCAACTGGGGCGACGACTTCAAGACGCGCTACCCGCAGACGCGCATGGGCGTCGAGGCGTACATCCGCGACCGCTTCACCGCGGCGCGCGAGTACGCCAAGGGCCACACGCGACGCGATCTCGAGCTCGAGGCGCTCGCCGAGGTCCTCGCGGGCAAGCGGCTCGTCCACTGCCACAGCTACCGGCAGGACGAGATCCTCATGCTGGCGCGCATCGCCCAGGAGTTCGGGTTCAGGATCGGCACCTACCAGCACGTGCTGGAGGGCTACAAGGTGGCCGAGGCGATTCGTGCGCACGCGATCGGAGCCAGCGCGTTCTCCGACTGGTGGGCGTTCAAGGTCGAGGTGCAGGACGCGATTCCCTACAACGGGCCGCTCATGCACCGCGCGGGCGTGCTGGTGAGCTTCAACTCGGACAGCGACGACCTCGTGCGGCGCCTGAACGTCGAAGCGGCGAAGGCCATCAAGTACGGCGGCCTGGACCCCGAGGAAGCGCTGAAGTTCGTGACGATCAACCCGGCGACGCAGCTCGGCGTGCAGCGTTGGGTCGGCTCGCTGGAGGCGGGCAAGCACGCCGACATCGCGGTCTGGAGCGGGCCGCCGCTATCGGTCTACTCGCGCTGCGAACGGACCTTCATCGACGGCATCGAACTCTACTCGCTCAAGAAGGACGAGCAGCACCGCGCGTGGATCGCGAGCGAGCGGGTGCGACTGGTCGCGAAGGCGCTCAAGTCCCCGCGCAAGCCGGGCGGAGGCAGGGCGTCGAACGAGGAGCCCACCTATTGGGACTGCGGCCAGTGTGGATTCGCGGGCAGCTTCCGGGGGGCACGCTGATGCGCACGATCGGAACGCTTCTTCTCTTCGCGGCGGTCGCCGTGGCGCAGGACCTCGTGCCGAAGGCGCCGCCGCACAAGGGCAGGACCGCCATCGTGAACGCCCGCATCGAGGGCGGCGAGCCCGGCTACCTGCTCTTCGTGGACGGCAAGCTGGCAGGCCGCGGCACCGGCGAGGTGCCGGAGGGCTTCACCGCCGTCAACGCCAAGGGCATGCACCTCTACCCCGGCTTCGTCGCGTCCTACACCGTGCTCGGCCTGACCGAGATCGGCGCCGTGCGCGCAAGCCGCGACATGCAGGAGGTCGGGGAGATCACGCCGGAAGTGCGCGCCGCGGTGGCGGTCAACCCGGACTCGACGCTGCTGCCGGTGACGCGCAGCAACGGCGTGCTCACCTTCGCCACCTTCCCGCGCGGCGGCGCGCTGCCGGGTCGCGCGAGCGTGATGAACATGGACGGCTGGACGTGGGAGGACATGGCGATCCGCGCCGATGCGGGGCTCGTCGTGAGCTGGCCCAACCCCGATCCGCCGGCGCTGCCCGCGGACCGCGGAGGCCGGCGCCGCAACGCGCCGCCGGAGCGCGGCAGCAAGCGCCTGCAGCGCATCGAGAAGGCGTTCGCCGACGCGCGCGCCTACCTCGCGGCGAAGAAGGACGACCCGAGTACGCCGACCGATCTGCGCTGGGAGGCGATGCGCAAGGCGCTGGCCGGGGAGCGCCCGGTGTTCTTCCTCGCGGAGGACTATGGCCAGATCACCTCGGCGCTGGAGTTCGCGCGCAAGGAGAAGCTGAAGGCGATCATCGTCGGCGGACGCGACGCGCCGCACTGCGCCGACCTGCTCAAGGAGCGCAAGGTGCCGGTCATCGTGCGCAGCATCCACGCCTTCCCGCGTCGCAACGACTCCGACATCCACGAGCTGTACGAACTGCCGGCCAAGCTGGAGAAGCTCGGCGTGACCTGGTGCCTCGCGAGCGGCGAACGGACGTCGAACGAGCGCAACCTGCCGTACACGGCGGGCCGCGCCGTGGCGTTCGGGCTCTCGCGCGAGGCGGCCCTGCGGGCGATCACGATCTCGGCGGCGAACATCCTCGGCGTGGGCGATCAGCTCGGCTCGCTCGACGAAGGCAAGCGCGCGACGTTCTTCCTGTGCGACGGCGATCCGCTCGAAGTCACCACGCAGGTCGTCGCGGCCTGGGTCGACGGCAAGCGGATCGACCTGAACGACAAGCACAAGGCGCTCGCGGCGAAGTACGCCGAGAAGCTGCGACAGCAGGACAAGTAGGACGGTCGTGGTCCACGTTCGACGTTGGACGTGTGACGTTCGACGTCCGAACCGGAACGAGCGTTCGCACACTGGACGCGTTCGGCCCACAGCCTCCGAGGCCACGGTCGCCTTCCCGCGGCCAAACGTCCGACGTCACACGTCCAACGTCGAACGTGATCAGCCCCTGCGTTCCCTGCACGCGCCAAATTCGTTAGCTTGCGCCCATGCCGCGTAGCCGGGAAGACTTTCGGGAATACCTCTGCGACTACTTCATGCCGCGCTGGGTGCAGCACGGCCAGGAGGAGAACGGGGCGTTCCTCTACTTCCTGCACCACGACTGGTCGCCGGGCGACAACCCCGACCGCCGGCTCCGCGTGCAGGCGCGGCAGATCTGGTCCTGCCGCAAGACGGGGCAGAACGAGGCGGCGGAGCGCGGCTTCGCGTATCTGCTCGACCGCTTCCACGACGAGAAGCACGGCGGGTTCTTCCTGACCGTTACGCCCGACGGCGAACCCCTCGACCGTTCGAAGGAACTCTACGAACACGCGTTCGTCCTGCTGGCCTGTGCGGCGATGAATACGTCGCAGTCGAAGGAGGTGGCGCTGGAGGTGATCGAGTGCCTCGAGCGGCGCCTCATGGACGGCACGCACGGCGGATTCTTCGAGGGCGGCAGCGAATCGTGGGAGCCTCGCCTCGGCCCGCGCCGACAGAACCCGCACATGCACCTCTTAGAGGCGCTGCTGGCCTGGGCCGAGGCGGACCCGAAGGGCCAGTGGGGCGATCGCGCGCAGGCGATGCTCGACCTCTTCTACAACCACTTCTACGACGTGCAGCGGGACATCCTGCGCGAGCACTTCACCGAGGACTGGAAGCCCGCCCCCGGGGATCCGGGCGAAGTCGTCGAGCCGGGGCACCACTTCGAGTGGGTCTTCCTGCTCGAGGAGTACGCGCGACTCTTCGACCAGGCGCAATGGTGCGACGCAACGTGCGGTCTTTGGGACTGGGGTCGCGCGCACGGACGCGACCCGAACGGCGGTGTGTACAACGAGTGCCGCCGCGACGGCTCACCGACCAACCGGCGCAAGCGCGTCTGGCCGCAGACCGAGTTCCTGCGCGCCGTCGGCATTCGCTATCGCGATTCGCTGGAGAGCAGGTGGCACGAGGAGGTCGAGAGCCACCTCGACTGGCTCCGCGCCCACTATTGCGCCGAGATCTTCCCGGGCTGGAAGGAAGAGCTCGACGAGAACAACACGATCATCACGCAGGAGCAGCGGGCGACGACGGTCTATCACATCGTCGCGGCGTTCCTGGTGTTGATGGATGCCGTTTGAGCGAGGGGCCAGGGGCTAGGGGCCAGGAGCCCGAGTGCTTTGGCTGCACGGCCCCTAGCTCCTAGCTCCTAGCGCAGTTCTCTGAGGCGATCGACCACCGGCGGGATGACCTGCTCGAGGATCTCCCGGTCCATCGCGAACCGGATGCCGGCCGCCTCGAAGAGCTCGGGGAGCGGGCGGCTGCCGCCGAGGGCGAGCGACTCGCGGTAGCTCACGACGGTGCCGTCGTGGTCGAGCTTTTCCTTCTGCCACATCTGGAGCGCGCCGATCTGGGCGATGGCGTACTCGACGTAGTAGAAGGGCATGCCGAACAGGTGCGGCACGCGCTGCCACTGGCTGCGACGCACGTGCTCGTAGCCGCTCCAGTCGACGGTGCCGGTGCCGTAGACCTCGGACAGCTCGTCCCACTTCTCGTAGCGCTTCTCCGCCGACGCGTCGTCGGTCGTGTAGATCCAGTGCTGGAACGCGTCCATGCGCGCGACGCTCAGGAAGACGCCGAGCACCCCCTCGAGCTGGCGGTACTCGATCTCGCGCGCCTCGTCGTCGCTCATCACCTCGCGCAGGCGCTCGTTTCCGAACATCTCCATCGACATGCTCGCCACCTCGCAGAACTCGGTCGGCGCGCGGCGGTAGTCGATCAACGGCATGCCGCGCGTCGCGAGCGTGTGGAAGGCGTGGCCGCCCTCGTGCAGCATGACGCGCAGGTCTTCGCGCCGCCCCACCGCGTTGAAGAAGATGAAGGGCAGGCGGATGTCCTCGATCGGGCAGTTGTAGCCGCCGGGCGACTTGCCGGGCCGCGACATGAGATCGAGCAGCTCGTTGCGCACGAGCACGTCGAAGTCGCGCTCGAAGATCGGATCGATGGAGCGGAAGATGCGCTGCACCAGATCGACGTAGCGCTCCTGCGAGTCGAAGAGCACGTCGGTGCGCGCCCCGAACAGGCTCACGTCGGCGTCGAACGGCCGCAGCGGATCGAGCCCGAGCACGTTCCGCCGATGCTCGAAGCACTCGCGCACGGCGGGCACCACGACCTCGGCGATCGCCGCGTGGAACGTCTCGCAGTCCTGCGGCGCGTAGGCGCGATGCATCGACTTGAACTTGAAGTCACGGAAGTTGTCGTAGCCCGCGTTGCGTGCGACCTGGGCGCGCAGCTCGATCTGCTTGTCGTAGATCGAGTCGATCTCCTCCGCCGCCGGCGCACGCGCCTCGTAGATGGCGCGGAACGCCTCCTCGCGCAGCGCGCGATCGGGGTCGCTCAGCCTGGCGCCCGCCTGCTGCACGGTCATCGACTCCCCGCGCAGCTCCACCGCGAGCCCGCCCTGGATCTCCTGGTAGCGCGCGTTGAGGGCGCGGTCCTCCGCGTGCAGCGCCGTGTTCTCCTCGCGGAACAGCTCGCGATCCACGCGCCGCTCGCCGAGCAGCAGCTCGAACGAGTCGTCGAGCTCCGCGAGATGCGGCGAATCGAGCAGCGCGTTGTTGAGCTCGTTCTCGAGCGTCTGCCACATCGGCAGCACGTCGCGCATGAAGGCGAGGTTGGCGTTCTTCTTCTCCTCGCTCTTCGTGTCGCGGTTCATCGCGGTGAAGCCGCGCGCGTACGCGCCGTAGACCGCCGACGCCATCTCGCTCCAGTCGTACATCCAGCGGCGGAGGTCGTCCGCCGTATCGATCGCGCGCCCCTGCAGCTCGCCCGCCAGCAGCTTCACGGCCTCCACGTCGGTCGGGTCGAACCCGTTCGGCACGAACGTGTAGGCGGGAAACTCGACGTCGGGCGTGCGGGTCAATTCCATCCCCGAAACGTACCCCTTCGGCGAAGCTTTACCAGAAGCAAACAGGGCGTCGCGGAGCACGCTATGCTCTTGCGATGGCGCTGCTCACGGCGAGTCGGCTCGGGTTCGCCTACCAGGGCGATGCGATCCTCGAGGAGATCAACCTCAAGGTCGAGCCGGGTGCACGCATCGGCATCATCGGCCGCAACGGTTCGGGCAAATCGACGCTGCTGCGGCTCTTCGCCGGCAAGCTCGAGCCCAACACGGGTGCGGTCCGCGCGGCCCCGGGCGCCACCCTCGCCTTCCAGGCGCAGGAGCTCGACGTGCCGATGGACCGCACGGTTCTCGAAACGATGCACGACGTCTTCGCCGACGACCGCGCGCGGGAGGCTCGGCTGCGCGAACTCGAGGCGCTGATGGCGGACGCCGACGAGCACGATCGACTGCTGAAGGAGTACGAACGTCTCACCCGGGAACAGGAGGCGCGCGGCTACCGCGACCTCGATCGCCATATCGAGACGATGCTGCTGCACCTCGGCCTCGACGAGTCGGCCTGGGAGCGGCCGGTGCGCGAGTTCAGCGGCGGCGAGCGCAACATCCTCGGCCTCGCCCGCGCGCTGCTGCAGGATCCCGACCTGCTCGTGCTGGACGAGCCGAGCAACCACCTCGACATGGACGGCGTCGAGTGGTTCATCGATTTCCTGCGCAAGTCGAAGGCGGCGGTCGTCATGGTGAGCCACAACCGCCACCTGCTCGACGCGACCACGCGCGAGATCTGGGAGCTGGAGCGCCGGCGGATCACCTGCTGGACCGGCAACTACTCCGACTTCCAGCGGCAGAAGGCGGAAGCGCTCGCGCTGCAGGAGCGTCAGTTCCGGACGCAGCAGCGCCTGATCAAGCGCATCGAGTTCCAGGCGCGGCGGCTGCGCGACATGGCCAACGCCTACGACGACCCCGGCCAGGCGAAGCGCGCCAAGGCGATGATGCGCCGCGTCGAGCAGATGGACAAGGTCGATGCGCCCAAGGCGGCCGAGCGCACCTTCGCCGCGAACTTCGGCGGCGCCGAGCGGCACGGCCGCATCGCGCTCAAGATCCGCGACTTCTCGCTCGCGTTCGGCGAGCGCGTGCTCTTCGACGGCGCCTCGCTCGACATCGAGTACGGCGAACGCGTCTGCCTCGTCGGACCCAACGGCAGCGGCAAGAGCTCGCTCTTCCGCCGCATCCTCGACGAGGGCGACTGGGAGAACCCGACGCTGCGCCTCGGCAAGTCGGTGCACGCCGGCGAGTACCGTCAGCTGCACGACATCCTCGACCCGAAGCAGTCGCTCATCGACTGGGCGATGCAGACGACCGGTCTCACGCGCACGCCGGCCGCCGACCTGCTGCATCGCTTCCTCTTCTCGTTCGACGATCTCGAGCGCGCCATCGGCACGCTCTCCGGCGGGGAGAAGAGCCGCCTGCAGCTCGCGCGGCTCGTCCACGAGCAGGTCAACTTCCTGCTGCTCGACGAGCCGACGAACCACATCGACATCGCCTCGTGCGAACAGCTCGAGGAGATGCTCGAGGAGTACGACGGCACGCTGCTCGTCATCAGCCACGATCGCTACTTCCTCGACCGCATCATCGACCGCGTCGTCGAGGTGCAGGACAGGGGCCTCGTCGATCACCCGAAGACGTTCGCCGAGTGGTATCGCGACCGCGCCGCGGCGCGCCGCACCGCGCTCGTCGACCGGCGCGCTCGCGACGAGGAGAAGGAGGACGCGCGCAAGGCGTTCGAGGAGCGCAAGGAGAAGAACCGCGAGCTGCACCGCATGCGGACGCGGCTCAAGAAGCTGGAGGCGTCCATCGCCGAGCTGGAGGCGCGCCACGAGGCGCTGAAGGCGCGGCTGGAGACCGTCTACGTCGATGCCTCGACGCCGGGCGAGGCGGAGTCCGTCCACCGCGAGTTCCAGGAGGTGCGCGCCTCGATCGAGGAGGCGTACGCGGAGTGGGAGACGCTAGCGCTGCAGCTCGGAGAGTAGCTCGCGCGCCGGACCGCTCAACTCGGGGTCGTGGTCGATGAGCCACTGCGCGTGCACGCGCGCCTCGTCGAACCGGCCCGCCTCGTGGAGGCAGGAGGCGAGCGTGAGCCGGGCGCGCGTGTACGTCGCGTCGCGCTCGAGGATCTCCTCGAGAATCGCGATCGCCCCCTCGAGACCGCCTTCGCGCATCGACTCGATGGCGGCGAAGTTGTGCGCCACCTCCACCGACTCGGGCGCGACCTCGCGCTGCAACCGGGTCGCCTCGTGGACGATCGCAAGTTCCTCGTGCTCCCAGCCGAGCATCGCGACCTGATGCAGCAGATGGCCATTGGTCGGCTGCCGGTCGACCTCGTCCGCCAGCAGGTCGAAGGCGGCATCGGTCTCGCCGCGCTGCAGCATTGCGGTCGCCTTGCGCATCGCCGGGCCGACCATCTCCGCGAGGATGTGCTCCGAGTCGGAGACCGATGCGCAGAGCGCCACGGGCGTGAAGATCGTGTCCGCCGGCAGCACCGCAACCTTGGGCGGAAGCGCTTCGCCGGCGGGGTCCGCCAGCAGCTTGGTCGCCAGCGAGAAGGGCGAGAGCGCGGTCAGCGTGCCGGTGCGCAGCGCGTCCGGGAACGACTGCACCGGCTTGAGCGGCGCGAAGAGGAACCAGCGCGCGTCGGCGTGGCGCACGAGCCACTCGCCGATCCAGCATCCCATCGCGTAGTTGAGCAGCGGCTCGTCGGGCACGCGCACCGCCTGCGTCTCGACCATCTCGCCGTACGTCTCGGCGTCGTCGAGCTCGCCGTTGCGGAAGAGCTTGCGCACCCGGGGATCGACGAAGTGCTCCTGCGCGAACCGATCCATCTGGCCGATGTCGTCGCGGTCGAGGTCGAGTTCCTCGAAGAAGAGGTTTCGTGCCGCGGTGGCGAACGCGGCCGCCGTGGCCCGCACCGTCTCGACGTCGGTCGGCCACGTCGGTACGCCCCGCCGCGGCAAGCGCGTTTGCGACTCGAGGGATCCGACGAAGCGGCGAATGCCGGCCGGCGTCTCGTCGTACGAGCTCGCCCCGCTCTGATAGAAGACCTCGGCCGGACCTTCGTCCCCACGCACGTAAGCCATGACCGCTACTCCGTCCTGGTCTCGCCCGGCTCGAGCGGGCGCTGTCCCGCGTCGACGAGCGTGAGTTCGAGGTCGCCCGGCGCTCCCTCGATGGTCGCGTCCGGCCGCGAAGTCCAGTGCAGCCGGTAGAAGCCGCCCGCGCGCGGTTCGAACTCGATCACCTTCACGCCTTCCTCGATGCGGCGGGGACGGTCCGCCGCGGGCACGAGGAAGCGGCCCACGTCATTTTTTTCGGTCGCGTCGTAGAGCCGCCAGGCGACCTCCAGCCGCTGCGGCCCCGGCGGAATTTCGAACGTTTGTTCGGTGCGTCGGCCGTTCGATTCGACCCGCGTGATCACCCAGCGAAACGTCCGCTTTTGCGCGTATCGGTTCACCTCGACCAGCGCGGTTTCGCTGCGCGCGCGTGCCGGACCGTCGTACAGCCGCCCCTGATCGGCCGCACAGGCCGAAAAGAGGACCAAAAACAGGCTGATTTGCCGCACGCGGCCAACATAGCAGCATTCGCGAGCATCCACACCCCCTCCCGGGGCGTAGTCCCAAGCGTGGGCCGAACGCTGCTTATCGTCCTCGGATTGATCAACCTCGCATGGGGTCTGTTCGCGTTGGCGCAACCGACGGAGGCCGCAAGCTGGGTTGGCCTGGAAAGCACGACCGCAGCGGCCACCGGCGAGCTGCGCGCGCTCTACGGCGGACTGTTCGTCGCCTTCGGCGTCACCCTTCTGGTGCGCCCGCAATGGGCCGGCGCGGTCGCGATCGCCTACACCGGCATTGCGCTCACGCGCGTCCTGAGCCTCTTCCTCGACGGCTTCGAGACCTTCACCTTGACCGCTTTGGGAGTGGAGGGCTTTCTCGCTCTCCTGCTGTTCAAGGCCGCCTCCACACACCTCGCCAGCGCGAAATCGGAAGCGGGTCGGCCGTGACACAGATTGCCTGGCATCGCAACGACGCTTATCCTCAGCCTCACATGGCGGAATCCGCGGCGGAACCGGCTCCGGTCTCCATCCTCCACCGCGTCGCGCAGGGCGACGAGGCGGCGGTGAAGGAGTGCCTCGATACGTTCGGTGGCATCGTCTGGACGCTCGCGCGCCGCATGCTGCCGCGGGGCGAGGATCCGGCCGATGCGGTCCAGGACATCTTCATCGAGCTCTGGCGCAAGGCGGATCGATACGATCCCAACATCGCGTCCGAGAAGACCTTCGTCGCCATGCTGACGCGCCGCCGGCTCATCGACCGGCTGCGCCGCCACGCGCGCACGCCGGCCACCGCGGAGCTCAACGAGGCCGCGCACGTCCCGACCGACAACAGCATCGACCGGGTCGAGATCTCCGAGGAGGCCGCGCGCATCCGCGAGCTCATGAAGAAGCTGAGCCCGGATCAGCAGCGCGTCCTGCAGCTGTCGATCAGCGAAGGCTGGTCGCACCGGCAGATCGCGGAAAGCCTCGACATGCCGCTCGGCACGGTCAAGACCCACGCGCGACGCGGCCTCATGCGCGTCCGCGAAATGCTCGCGAAGGAAACCGGTTCGCCCGGCGAGTCCGTGGGCGGTTCGAGAGGGGGTGCCGCATGACGCCCCACGACGAACGCCTGCTCGACCTCATGGCACTGCGCGCCACGGAGGGCCTCGACTTCGAGGCCGATAGCGAGCTCAGTCGCCTCGCGGAGGCGGACCCGGAGACGGACGTCGAATCGTTCGACTATGTCGCCGCCGCCATTCATCTCGCTCTCATCGAACCGGAGATCGAGTCGATGCCGGACGAAGTGCGCCGATCGCTGGAGCAGCTGCCCATCAAGACGGCGCTCGAGCCGGTCCGCAACGCCGCTCCCGCGAAGTCGACCGACACGTCGCCCGCGCCCATCGTGCGCAGCGCGTTCTGGTCGCAGGCCGGCTGGATTGCCGCCGCCGCGATGCTGATCGTGACGCTGCTCACGTTCACCTCCGAGCCGACATCCCAGCTGACGATGCGCGGGAGCGAGGGAGATCGCTCGCTCGCCAAGCTCGAAGCGGAGGCATCGGACCTCGTTCGCTGGAACTGGAGTTCGACGGGAGCCGCGAAGGACTACGAGGCCGTCGGAGGCGAAGTGGTCTGGAGCGAGGCGCGCCAGGAGGGCTACATGGTCCTCAAGGGGCTGCCCGTCAACGACCCGCGCAAGCAGCAGTACCAGCTCTGGATCGTCGACGGCCGCAAGGGCGCCGACGGCAAGCCGCGCTACGCGCACCCGGTGGACGGCGGCGTCTTCGACGTCACCTCGAACGACGAGGTAGTCGTGCCGATCGACGCAAAGCTCGCTTCGCGCGACGTGGCGGCCTTCGTGCTGACCATGGAAGAACCCGGTGGCGTGGTCGTCTCGGCCGGACCGCACCTCGTTCTGGCCAAACGCTGAATCTCGTTTGCGGCGCTTCACGAAACGGTAGGCATTACCCCGTTTCAAGGAGCAAAGAAATGATTCGCAAACTGATCCTCTCCGTGTTCGCCTCCGCCGCGATCACTGCCAGCGCCCACGCCGGCAACGACATCGTCACCACCGCCGTCGGCGCCGGCCAGTTCAAGACGCTCGCCGCCGCGCTGAAGGCTGCCGACCTCGTCGGCGCGCTGCAGGGCAAGGGCCCGTTCACCGTTT
>JBCDBY010000003.1:0-42577 GCA_039182715.1 Planctomycetota bacterium | reverse complement strand
GCGCGCACGCGAAGTCGCGGCGCAAACGTCTCCGGAAAGCCGGCTTCGATCTGCGCAAGCTCAAACGATGCCCGGAAAGACTAGCGCTGTAGTACTAGCCCCGCTTCCCGGGGAGTCCGTCCACGCCGTCGGCGCCGTCGCGTCGATCCGACTCGGGCAACGGGTTCGGCTTGTGGATGGTGCTCGGTGCACCGTGGCCCCCCGCGAGGAGCGTCCAGCTCAACTCCGCCACCCCGCGCTTGAGTCTCGTCACCTGGAAGGCGACGAAGAAGTCGCGCCGCTCGTTCGGGCCGACCCGCATGACGTAGGTATGGCCCGCCTCCGCGCGCGCCACGCGACGCCAGCTCGCATCGAGCGGGATCTTTTTCACCGTCCCGAGGGACTTCTTGCCGAGGTCGACGACGCCGCCGCGTACGTGGAAGTCCTGGTTGTGACAGAACCAGATGTCGACGCGGTTCTTGTACTTGCGCATGTCACCCGAGACGTAGGTGAACGAGTACGCGGACGAGCCGTACGGGCCGTTGGTCGTGCGCATCGACATCCGCGCGCGAGCCGGCTTGCGTCCGCGGGCGTCCCGCAGCCCCTTGCCGTCGACGATGAAGCTGCGTGCGCAGGCGAGGCGCCACACGCCCCGTTCATTCTCGAGCAGCACGGCCCGCACCGGGCTCGACTCTTCGCCCGGAACGGTGAACCGGACCAGCGCACGGGATCCGGTCGCATCCACCTTGCCCGGCTTCGCCTCCTGCAGCTCGGCGAGGAACGGCTTTTTCTCGAGATCCGACCGCTGGAATTCGCGCGCGAAGAGTTCAAGGACCTGCTTGGCGTCCGCACCGCTTTCGCTCCGAAGGCGCGCGATCGTCGCCTGGAGCTCGACGAACCCTTTCTTCGCCTCCTTGGTCGACGATGCATCGGCCCCCACGACCAACAGCAGCAGAACCCACGGGAGATGCTTCATGGCGACGATCGTATCGACTTTCGATGCGTGCCCGGCTCGCGTTGACAACTCCGTTGCATCCGCCGGTGGCGCCGCACGACGAAGCCGAGGAGAATCGGGCCATGCGCCGTCGCATGGCCGTGTCCGCCGGATTCGTGATCGCCGCCGCCGGCGTGCTGATCCTCGGCCTGCGATCCGCGGGGACGGCGGCGGAGCTCGAGCACCGGCGACACGCGCAGGCCGTCGATCAGGAACTCCGCTACGCGGCGGCCGAGGGCGCGACCCGGCTGCGCGCGCTCGTGCGGGGGAGCCGGGACCGCGGACACGTCCCGGGGATCGCCGTACGGACGCATGCGCTCGATGGGTTCGAACCGACCACGCCGGCGCTCGCGCGCGCCCGTGCGCTGGAGTCGCGCCAGCCGCACGCCGCGTCCGATGCCTACCTCGAGGTCATTCTCGACAGCGACGACGTGGCGGTTCGATCGACGGCGCGGCGTTCGCTCGCGCGCATGTTCGTGCGGGACGGCGCGACCGACGCCGCGCTCTCGATGCTTCGGGGGGCGGAAGCACTCCCGGCGCTCCCCAAGGCGGAGCTTCAGCGCGTCCGGCAGGCGATTCTTCTCTACGAGTCGGGGACCGACTCGATGCGAGCGGACACGCGCACACTACGCGAGGTGGCGACGCGTCTCGTCGCCGCGCCGGATGCCGATCAGCTCGCCTTCACGAGGGATGACGAAGTCGTCTGGCTCCAGGACGAAGCCCTCGCCATCGTGCGCCTGGAAGACCTCCTGGCCCACGTCCTGCCGGGCTACGCCGAGAACCGCTGGCTCCGACAGAAGCCGGGGGACGGTCGCGCGCTGCCTGCGCCCTTCCCCCGCATCTGGATGGGACCGAGCCCCGATCTCATCGCCGCCGGCGCGGTGCCGGCGCAGCGGGTTCGAACCGCGCACGCGCTTCCCGCGATCGTGGGCGCGCTGGGACTGATCGGGGCCGCCGTGGCCGCTTGGGTGCTCCTCCGTCGGCAGGAACGGTTCGAACAGCGGCGTACCGGCTTCCTGTGCGCGGTGACCCACGAACTCAAGACGCCGATCGCGAACATTTCCCTGTACGGCGAGCTGATCCGGGAGCACGGCCCCGACGATCCGGGCAAGGTTCCGGAATTCGCGGATGTGGTCGTGCGGGAAGCGACGCGATTGCGCGACCGCGTGGACGAGATGCTGGCCGTCGCCAGCGGTCGCGAGACGCTGCCGCCGTCGAACAGCACGTTCGACCCCGTCGCGACCACCGCCGACGTCGTGCGACAGTTCGACGATCCGCGCCTCGAGCTCGCGACGCCCGAGACGAGCGGCCGCGCGCGCGGGGCGGAGCCGCTCTTCCGGCGGGCGGTGGAAGGGATCCTCTCCAATGCGCTTCGGTTCTCCGCCGAAGGACCGGTTCGCGTGGAGCTCCGCGAAGACGAAGAGAGCTGGGCCCTCGACGTGGACGACTGCGGCCCGGGTATCCCGGCCGCCGACCGCGAGCGCGTGTTCGAGCCCTTCGTGAGGCTGGACAGCTCGCTCGCCGCCGATCAGGACGGGACGGGCCTGGGACTGACGCTGGTGCGGCAGTGCATCGAGGACTGCGGCGGCGTCGTGAAAATCGAATCGTCGCGCACGGGTGGAACGCGCGTCCACGTTGCCCTGGAGCGCGTCGCATGACCCGCATCCTCGTCATCGAGGACGACGCCCATCTTGGAGCCGGCCTCCGCTACAGCCTCGAGCGCGCGGGCTATGAAGTACGGGTTGCCGTCGACGGCCCGACCGGGCTCGTGCTCATCGATGAGGAAGAGCCGGACCTGGTCATTCTCGACCTGATGCTTCCGGGCATCGACGGCTTCGACCTGCTGGGGCGACTCCGCGCATCGGGATCGACGCTGCCGGTGATCATCCTCTCCGCGCAGTCGACGGAGGACGACCAGGTCAAGGGGTTCGAGATCGGCGCGAACGATTACGTGGGCAAGCCGTTCGGCATGCGTGAACTGCTGGCGCGCGTGCGCGCCCGGCTTCCCGATCCCGGCCCCGACGAGATCGAGTTCCCCGTCGGCACCGGAACGGCGCGCATCTCGACCCTCGAATTCGTGGATGGGCATCGCCGCGTCCCGCTCACGCCGACCGAGGCGCGGCTGCTGCGCGTCCTGCACGACCACGCGGGGGAGCCGATGGAACGGCGAGATCTGCTCCGCGCCGTCTGGGGCACCAACAGCTCCACGACGCGCACGCTGGACATGCACATCCGCCGACTCCGCGAGAAGCTCGAGCCCGAGCCCGGGAACCCACGCTTCATCCGGACCGTGCACGGCGTGGGATACCGGTTGGATCCCTCCTAGACGGCCCTGCTAGACGGCCCTGCTAGACGGCCCTGCTAGACGGCACTGAGAAGTAAGGCGGTCGTCAGCGCCATGAGGATGCTCATCGGAATGCCCACACGCACGAAGTCGCGCGTCGCGTAGCCGCCGGGGCTCATCACCATCAGATTGCACTGGTGGGCGAACGGCAGGATGAACGCGCAGCTCGCGCCGTAGGCGACGGCGAGGAACGCCGCCGTCACGCTGAAGCTCGAGAGATCGGCGACGCGCGCGGCTACCGGCGCGAGGATGACCGCCGCCGCGCCGTTGTTGCTGGTGGTGCTCAGCACCGCGGACACGACGAAGAGGCAGCCGAGAAGCCCCTGATCGCCGACGATCGTGCGCAGGTTGAGGATGCCCTCCGCGAGATGCGCGGCGACGCCGGTGCGATCCAGCGCGATGCCGAGCGGGATCGTGCCGACGAGCAGCGAGAGAATCGTCACGTCGAAGCTGCGGCGGGCGCCGTCGACCGACGCGCAACGCGTGAAGATCATGAGCACCGCGCTCGCGAGCGCGCTGATCGCCAGCGGCAGCAATCCAACGAGCGGCGGCACGATGGCGACCAGCAGCAGCAGCACCGCAAGCGGCGCGCGCCGCACGTCCTCCGTGTCGAGTCCGTTCCCGATCACGACGTAGTCGGGGTCGTGCGCCAGCTCGCGCAGCTTGTCGGACGGACCCGCGAGCAGAAAGGCGTCGCCCATCTGAAGCTGCAGGTTCGCCGGCGCCGCGTTGATGACCTCGCTCGCGCGCCAGACGGCGACGACGTTGAGGCCGTGCTTCTCGCGGAACGCGAGCTCCTCCAGCGTTTTGCCGGCCGCGTCGGAGCGCGGCGCCAGCGTGACTTCGGCCAGCGATACGCCGCGCCCGAGGATCTCCTCGACGGCGTCCGGCTCGACCAGCCCGAACTGCAGGGTCTCCTCTTCCGCGAAGCGCCATCCTTTCTCCGCCTCGCCCTCCACGTAGATCAGGTCGCCGACCTCGAAGGCGAGCCTCGGATCGGGATCGAGCGCCACCTGGCGCATCCCGGTGGAGCGCATGACCAGGACGACGTCGAGCCCGAACTGCTTGCGCAGGCCCACCTCGGCAATCGTGCGCCCGACCACGGTCGACGCGGCGACGACCTTCATGCAGTAGAGGTGCTTGCCCAGGCCGTACTGCTGCGCCAGATCGTTCGGAGCGGCGCCGCCGAGCTGCGCGCGGGGATCCACGCTCGGCAACATGCGCCAGCCGACCAGCGCCATGAACGCGATGCCGACCGCGGTGACCGCGATGCCGACCGGCGCAAAGTCGAACATGCCGAGCCCCGTGCCGGTGCGAAGCAGGAGCTCGTTGCCGAGGATGAGGTTCGGCGTCGTGCCGATGAGCGTGAGCGTGCCGCCGAGGATGGCGGAGTAGGCCAGCGGCATCATCAGTCGGGACGGCGCGATGCCGGTGCGCCGCGCGAGGACGGCCACCGCGGGCAGGAAGACGGCGACCGCGGCGGCGTTCGACATAAACGCGCTCAGGATCGCGACCGCGACCATGATCACGAAAATAGCGCGCGTCGGACCGCGTCCGCCCAGCCGCTCCAGCCCGCGCGCGACGATCGTCGCGACGCCCGCCTCCTGCAGGCCCGCGCCCAGGATGAAGATGCCGCCGAGCGCGATGACCGCTTCGTTCCCGAACCCCGCCAGGCAGTCCTTTGTCGGCAGCGTGCGCGTGATCGCCAGCACCACCGGGATGCTGAGCGCGGTGACCTCGAGCGGGATCCGCTTGCTGATGAACAGCGTGACCGCGACGATGAGCGTCCCGAGCGCAACCCAGCCGTGCGGATCCATCCGACGGAATCGCTAGTCGGTCGGCAACGTCACGTATCGAATGCCCGCCATGCGCTGCACGACGCGCACGACCTGCACGCTGTAGCCGAACTCGTTGTCGTACCAGACGTAGACCACCGCGCGGTTGTCCTTGACGATCGTCGCGTCCGAGTCGACGACGCCGGCGTAGCGCGAGCCCACCAGGTCGGTCGAGGAGACCTCGGTCGACGCGGTGTAGTCGATCTGCAGGGAGAGGTTCGAATGCAGCGCGGCATCCCGCAGGTAGGCGTTCACGCTCTCGGCGGTCGCCTCCTTCTCGAGCACGAGATTGAGGATCGCCAGCGAGACGTTCGGCGTCGGCACGCGAATGGCATTGCCGGTCAGTTTGCCGGAGAGCTCCGGAATCGCCTTCGCGACAGCCTTCGCGGCTCCGGTCTCGGTGAGGACCATGTTGAGCGCGGCGGCGCGGCCGCGGCGCTTCGCCTTGTGGTAGTTGTCGATCAGGTTCTGGTCGTTGGTGTACGAGTGCACCGTCTCGACGTGACCGCCGACGATGCCGAAGCCGTCGAGCAGCGCGCGCAGCACCGGCGTGATCGCGTTGGTCGTGCAGCTCGCGGCGGAGAGGATGGCGTCGTCGTCCTCGATCGTGTCGTCGTTCACGCCGAACACGATGTTCTTGATGTCGCCCTTGCCGGGCGCGGTCAGCAGCACCTTGGAGGCACCCTTCGCGGCGACGTGCAGGCCGAGCCCCTCGCGATCGCGCCACTTGCCGGTGTTGTCGATGATGATCGCGTCCGAGATGCCGTGCGCCTCGTAGTCGATCTCGTCCGGTGCGTTGGCGTAGATGACCTTGATGAAGTGACCGTTCGCGATGAGCGCCTGGTTCTCCTCGTCGATCGTGATCGAGCCGGCGAAACGACCGTGCACCGAGTCGCGCCGCAGGAGGCTGGCGCGCTTGTGGAGGTCGTTCTCCTTGCCGGGGCGCACGACGATGGCGCGCAGCCGCAGCGCCTCGCCGTTGCCGGTGCGCTCGATGAGCAGGCGCGCGAGCAGGCGACCGATGCGGCCGAACCCGTAGAGCACGACGTCCTGCGGCTTGGCGATCGCACGCTCGGGCAACTCGGTGCACGCGCCCACCTGGTCCCGCACGAAGGCGGCGAGATCCGGCGAGCGCCCGCCGCGAATCCACGCGACCGCGAGCTTGCCGAGGTCGACGCGGCACGGGTGCAGCTTCATCCGCGCGACCTCCTGCAGCAGCGGGAAGGTGTCGTGGATGGAAAGCGCGCCCTCCGCGACCTGCCGCACCCAGCGATGCTGCCGCAGGATGTCGATCGGCGGGCTCTCGATCAGCGGACGCCCGTACATGATCACGACGACGCCGTGATCCCGGAACAGGCTTCCGATGATCGGGAGGGAGGCTTCGGCCAGCTGGACGCGATCGTTCCAGTCTTCGAGGTGGCGATTGGCTAGTTCTTGGCTCATGCTCGGTTGGGTGGACGCGGGTTCATCCCCACGCTCGCGCGCAAGGATGCCATCCCTGCGGCCGCGTTGTCGAGGATATGGGGAGATCTGGCGGCCCGGGATGACGCAAGCTGGATCCGCCCCGGGCCAAGTCGTCACACGATCGAGGATGCGCCGCAGGAAGCGCTCGTCGATCGCTCCGAGCCGAAGGCCGCCAAGAGCGCGTCGCGGATCGGCGAGCTGCCGCCAGGGCCACTGAACGGTGCGGCGTCGTCGAGAACCAGATCCGACAGCTCGACTCGTCGGCCCCAAGCGGGAATCTTCCAGAAGCGCCGGATATCCGCAGCGGCTTCTCGCTTTGACGTACGGAGGAACCGTCATGAACCGTACGCTCGCCCTTCTACTCGGCCTGCCGTTGGCCCTTCTGGCCGCCTGTTCCGGCAACTCGGCCCCCGCCACCGTGGAGCTGGCGCTCCGGGGACTGGATGCCCCGATCACGGTCGCGCCCGGCGACGTCGTCACCATTCGCTTCGAGGGCGGAGGCTCGGTCGACATCTACGCCGACGAGGACGGTGACCCCGCGACGACCGACGATCGGATCCTGATCGCGCGCGACCTTCCCGTTGGCCCGGCGAACTGGGACACGACCGCGGTGCCGCCCGGCGTCTACCGGATTGTCGTCGAGGACGACGAAGGGGGGATGGACGTCTCCGGCGGCACCGTGACCGTGGAGCTCGTGGCGAGGTTCTCGATCGTTTCTCCCGCCACGGACACACTCGTGAGCGCCGGGAACCGGATCGCGATCGATTACATCCACGACGAGCCGAACGGCGTCGGGCGCGTCTGGATCTACGCCGATGCCGACGGGCGCCTGGAGACGACCGGGGACCGGTTCACGATCGTGGACGAGGTGCCCGATGAGGACGGCCGGCCGCAGCGCGGCGAGTGGGATACCACCGGCGTCCCGCTCGGTCTCTATCGCCTGCTCGTGTTCCTCGTCGACGCCGACGGCAACGACTCGGAGCTCTCGTCCCACACGATCGAGGTCGTGGCGAACGTCGCGGACCTGAAGGTCGTGCGGGGCAGCTCCGGCACACAGCTGCTCGGCGTCCGCGTGGCCGACGACGGCGCCTACTACGTCTCCGGCGCGCGGCACGACGACTCGATCGCGGGCGTCGGCGGCCCCTACATCGCGCGCTACAAGACGGACGGCACGCTCGACTGGGAGCGGGTCGCGACCGGGCCCGGCGCCAAGAGCTCCACGGCGGTGGACTTTTTCGCCGACGGTTCCTGCGTGAGCGTCGGCACCTTCCAGCGCGACGTCGTGTTCGGCGCCGGCGAGGCGACCGAGACCACCATCTCCGCCCCGCCGGGCAAGGACTACGACATCTTCATCGCCCGCTACAACGCGGACGGCACCTTCGCCTGGGTCCGGGCGTTCGGCGACAGCGGACAGGACGGGACCAGCGACGTGGCCGCCCTGCCGGACGGGAGCTGCGTTTGGGTCGGACACTTCTGGGGAACCGTCGCGCTCGACGCGAGCAACACGCTGTCGGTGCCCGCCGGCGTGCGCGGCGGCGTCGTCGCCCGGTACGCCGCGGATGGCTCGGTGCTGTGGACCCGTTCGTGGGGGAACACGGGTCTCAACAGCGCGACGGGGGTATCGCTCGCCGTGGACGGATCGCTCCTGGTCTGTGGCAACTTCGAAGGCACCATCGTGCTCGGCGCCGGCGAAACGAACGAAACGACGCTGACGTCGACCGGCGGGACCGACCTCGTTCTCGCCCGCTACGAGGCCGACGGAAGCCTGCGCTGGGCACGCTCCTTCGGCGGTGCGGGGAGCGACAGCGGCCGTCGTCCCATTGAGCGAACAGACGGCACGATCGTGCTCTCCGGTTCCTTCCAGGGCGAGCTCACCTTCGGCGCGGATGCGCTCGTCAGCGTGGGCAACAACGACATGTTCGTCGCGGGGTTCACGTCGACCGGCGGCCCGCTGTTCGCCCACTCGTTCGGTGGCAGCGGCCACGAAAGCGGCCAGCGCCTCGCCGTGCGGCCCGACGGCAGCTTCGTCTGGACGGGCTACTCGAACAGCACGTTCGACTTCGGGCCGACGCGCATCGAGAACCGCGGCAACTGGGACGTTCTGGTCGCCGGATTCGCCGCGGACGGCACGCTGCTCTGGGCGCGTTCCGACGGCGGCAACGGCGGCGACCTCGGCCTCTGCATCGACATGATGCCGGACGGAACGCCGCTCGTCGTCGGTCTCTACGGGAGCCCGGCCAACTCCGCGACGTTCGGCCGCGGCGAAGCGAACGAGACCGAAACGACGCCGACGCCCGGTGTCGGCGGCGAGGGCTTCATCGCGCGCTACAACCTCGACGGCCGGTACTGAGAAACGCTCGACCAACGGCAGGCTCCGGCCCACCGGAAGCGCCTTTACAACGTTCCATGGGCAATTCCGGCGCACGACACGACGGCATCGAGGGGTCACGGGAACGTCGTCGTCTCCCCGGCGCGAGACGACGACTTTCCCACCCTCATGACCAAACCGCTCCGAAAGCGGCTATAAAGATGGTGGGCTCCTCAGTTTCACTGCTGGGGGTGGTGAGATGCGTGTACTGATAATCCTGCTTGTTTCCCTGATGGCGACGTCGGTCTGGGCCATCTGCGGCCTGCCGCCGCCGGTGGATCAGCCGCCGCCCGGCCAGCCGCCGGAGATGCCTCCCCCGCCGCCGCCGGAGGAACCCGAAGAGCCGGAGACGCCGGAGACGCCGCCCGAGGATGCGCCGCCTCCCATCGAGCCCCCCACCCCGCGCGAGGAACCGCGGGAAACGCCGGCCGAGACGCCGCGGGAGACCCCGCCGCCCGCCGCGCCTCCGACACCGCCTACGCCTCCGCCCGCCCCGCCGCCCGAGACACCGGCGGAGACGCCGAGCAGCGGCCCGCGGCGCGGCCCGCGCTCCTCGGCCAAGCCGAGCCTGGAGCCTTCGTGGCGCGTCTGGTGGGAGCTCAATCGCGAGCACTACTACGGCCTGCGCCAGACCATCCGCAGCAAGGACGTCGTGTCGAGCGGCGAGCGGGACGATCGCGAGATCGTCGCGACGCGCGCCCGCGTCCGCGAAGCGCTGCGCAAGACGGCGACGACCGCGACCCACCCCGGCATTCGCGCCGCCGCACTGCGCGCGCTCGGCCGCGCCGGTTCCGGCAAGGATGCCGACCTCTTCATCGGCCTGCTGCGCAAGCGGCAGCAGAAGGACATCGTGCAGGAGTCGGCCGCCATCGGACTCGGGCTGCTTCCGAGCATTCCCGAGCCGGAGGCGCGCGCGAAAGTGCGCGAACTGTTCGACGACCTGCTGCGCGACAAGCTACCGCTCGGCTCCCGCAGCCGGCGCGTGGCGATCCTCGCGATCAGCCTGCGCGGTCGGGATGACCCGATGCTGGCGATGCGACTCGGCGAGCAGTGCGCGAAGCTGAAGGGCAGCGAGCGCGATGCGGCGACGCTGCTCTACGCGTGCGGCATCACCCGCGACCCGCGCCTGCAGGCGACGCTCATCCAGGGCGTCACCGGCGACAAGATCGGCGGCCGCAAGCTCAGCGACGTCGCCCGCGGTCGTGCCGCGCTGGGCCTCGCGCTCTCCGGCGATCCCGCGGCGGCACGCACGCTCGCCAAGGTGCTGCGCTCGCGGCGCGCCGGCGTGCACACCCGTCGCAGCGCGGCCGTCGCGCTCGGCATGGTGATGCGCAACCACAATTCGCCCGAGGGCGCCAAGGCGCTCCGCAAGGCGTTCGCCTACGACAAGGATCCCCTCGTGCGCGGCTACGTCGCGGTCGCGATGGGCACGGCGAAGACGCCGATCGACGTCAAGGCGCTGCGCAAGGCGATCGACGACCGCGATCGCATCGTGCGGCAGTACGCCGCGCTGGCCGTGGGCCTCGCCTGCGACCGTTCGGACCAGGGCGACAACATCCGTCGTTCGCTGTTCCAGGAGCTGAAGCAGTCCAAGCAGATCGAGCACACCGCCGCGCTCTCCATCGCGGTCGGCATCACGCGTGACAAGGACGCGCGCGATCATCTGTTCAAGTGCCTCAAGCGCAAGCGGCTCCAGGAAGACGTGCGCGCGCCCGCCATCCAGGCGCTGGGGCTGCTGCGCCAGCCTTCGAAGGAGATCGAGGAGACGCTCCTCGAAGCGCTCGACGACAAGTCGCACACCGTGGTCGAGGACGCGTCGCTCGCGCTCGGCTTCCTCGGCGGACGCACGACGGCGCGCAAGCTGGTCGCCAAGATGATCGAGACCAAGTCGGCCTCGGTGCAGATCCACATGGTCGCCGCGCTGAGCCATCTCGGTACGACGACCGCGGTCGAGCCGCTGCTCGAGGTGCTCGAGAACAGCCGCTACAAGCACACGCTGCGCGAGTCGGCGGCGGCCGCGCTCGGCATTCTCGTGGACGAGCGCAAGGTCGACCCGCTGTTCGAGATCGACGCGCACACCAACCCGTTCGGCCTGACCACGGCCGCGCGCGCGCTGGTCGCGATCTACTAGATCGAATCTTCATGGGCTTGCCCGCCAATGCGGGCAAGCCCTTCTTCCCGCGCGCGTCGGTAAGATCTCGGCATGCGCGAAGTCCTCATCCTGGGCGCCGGTCGCGTCTCGGCGCCGCTGATCCGCTACGTGCGAGCGCTGCCGGACACCCGCGTGACCGTGGCCGACTCTCGCGAAGGCGCGGCCGACGTCACGCTCGACGTGACCGATGCCCAAGCGCTGAGCGAGGCCATCGCCGGCAAGCAGCTCGTCGTCAGCATGGTGCCGCCCACGTTCCATCCGATGGTGGCGCGGCCCTGTCTCGATCACGGCGCGCATCTCGTGACGACGTCGTACACGAGCCCGGAGATCCGCGCCTTCGACGAGGAAGCGCGCGACAAGGGGCTGCTGATCCTGATGGAGTGCGGCGAAGATCCCGGCATCGATCACATGTCGACCAAGCGGCTCATCGACGGCATCCACGACGAGGGCGGCACGATCGACGCGGTGCGCATGTACTGCGGCGGCCTGATCGACTGGGCCGCGAACCGGAACCCGTTCCACTACAAGTTCAGCTGGAGCCCCAAGGGCGTCTTCCTCGCCGCGCGCGCGGACGGCATCTACCTCGAGAACGGCGAGGCGATCCGCAAGCCGGGCGGCCCCGACCTCTTCCGCGACCCCGGGTTCGTCGAGATTCCCGGTGCCGGGACGTTCGAGACCTACCCCAACCGCGACAACCGCATCTATCCCGGGCTCTACGGAATCCCGCACGTGCGCAGCTTCTACCGCGGCCTGCTGCGCTTCCCCGGCTGGTGCTCGATGATGCGCGTGCTGGGCGAGCTGGGATTCTTCGAGCTGGAGCCGGAGGAGGACTTTCGCGGGACGACGTACGCCGGCGCGCTGCGCCGCCGCCTCGGACTCGGGGATGCGGACGCGCTGCGCCCGGCGATCGCGCAACGCCTCGGCCTCAGCCCGGACGACAACGCCCTCGCGCGTCTCGCCTGGGCCGGCCTCTTCGACGACGCCCCCGTCGAGATCGAGCGCGGCGCGCTCATGGACGCGCTGGTCGCCCGCCTCGAGCGCAAGCTGCCCTACGAAGAAGGAGAGCGCGACATGATCCTGCTGCACCACGAGATCGACGCGACGATCGACGGCAAGAAGCAGCGCCATCTCGCCACGCTCATTCGCACCGGCGACCCGCACCCCGGCGAGACCGCGATGGCGAGGGCCGTCGGCTACCCCGCCGCGATCGCCGCGGAGCTCGTGCTGGAAAAGAGGACCGACCTGACGGGCGTGCACATTCCGATGGCACCGGAAATCTACGGGCCGATCCTCGACGGGCTCGCGAAGCTCGGCATCGAGTTCGACGAGAGCGTCGTTCCGGCCTGAAGAGGTGCTCATGTCCAGCTTGAAGACCGGCGCATTCCTCATCCTGCTTGCGACCGCCGTGCAGGCGCAGGGCACGCGTGAGGACTACGCGCGCGCGGCGGCCCTGCGCGGACGCACCGCCGACACCGTCACGCACCTCTCCCTGCGGCCGCAGTGGAGCGAGGAGGGTCTCTGGTACCGGCGCGTGCCGATGGAGTACGTCTTCTTCGACTTCGAGACGAAGACGCGCGCCCCGCTCTTCGACGCGAAGCGCCTTGCCGCCGCGATCGGCAAGCCGCTCGACATTCGCGACCTCGAACTCGACGGCGCGCACGGCTACCTCTGGCTCAAGGGGGACACTCGCGTCTGGAAGTGGAATCGCAAGAGCCACGCGGTGCGGGCGATTCCGGCCGCCAAGGCGGAGCGCTTTCGCCTTCCGCCGTCCCCCGCAAACGTCCGCTCCCGCAACGGCGGCGGGCAATCGGCCATCGTCTTCGTCAACACGCTGAAGACCGAAGTGGAGCTGCTCTGGATCCAGCAGAACGGAGCGCTGCGCGCGTACGGCAAGCTCGGCCCGGGCGAGATTCGCGATCAGCACACCTTCGCGCGGCACGCCTGGGCCATGCGCCGGCCGGACGGAACGATCGTCCAGCGCTTCGTCGCCGTGGACCGCCCGCGCATCGCGCACATCGACGGCCGGATCCCCCCGTCGGGGCCGCCGGGCCGGGACCGATCTACATCGCCGGACGGCAAGTGGCGCGTCCGCTTCCGCGACCACAACGTCGAGCTCGTGCGGACGGCGGGCGGCACCGTGAAACGCGTCACCGATGTCGGCAGGGCGGGGAACGCCTTCTACGGGGCGGTGCACTGGGCGCCCGATTCGAAGCGACTCTGCGTGCTGCGCACGAAGGCAGGACAGCGGCGGACGATCACGATGGTCGAGAGCTCGCCGCGCGACCGCGTGCAGCCGCGCGTGCACACGATGGGCTACGTCAAGCCGGGCGACGTGATCGATCACCCGCGGCCGTGGATGATCACGATCTCCGGCAAGGCGACCGAGGTCGACGACGCGCTCTTTCCGCAGCCGTGGTCGCTCACCCGTTTCCGCTGGACGAAGGAGGGTCTGACCTTCGTCTACAACGAGCGCGGGCACGGCCTGCTGCGCGTGATCGCCGTGGACAAGAAGCCGCGCGTGATCATCGACGAAGACGCGAAGACCTTCGTCGACTACGCGGGGAAGTTCTTCCTCCACCATCGCGACGAGGCGCGCGAGCTGATCTGGATGTCGGAACGCGACGGGTGGAACCATCTGTATCGCTACGACGCGCGCACGGGCAAGGTGCGCAACCAGATCACGAAGGGTGCGTGGGCGGTGCGGCGCGTGGAGCGCGTCGACGGTGACCGCATCTGGTTCTGGGCGGGCGGCGTCGTGCCGGGCGAAGATCCGTATCACCTGCATCTTTGCCGCGTCAATCTCGACGGCACCGGCTTCGTGCGTCTGACCGACGGCGACGGCACGCACACGGTGCAGTTCTCGCCCGACCGCAAGCGCTTCGTCGACACATGGTCACGCGTCGACCTCCCGCCGGTCCACGTGCTGCGCGCGGCCGAGGACGGCAAGCTCATTACCGAGCTGGAGCGTGCGGAATGGAGCGCGCTGTTGAAGACGGGCTGGAAGCCTCCCATCCGCTTCACGGCGAAGGGGCGCGACGGCAAGACCGACATCTACGGCATTCTGCATCGCCCGACCAACCTCGATCCGAAGCGAAGGTATCCGGTCGTCGAGGCGATCTACGCGGGCCCGCACTCGGCGCACGTGCCGAAGTCGTTCCGCCCGTTCCACGGCGCGCAGAAGATGGCGGAGCTCGGGTTCATCGTCGTACAGATCGACGGCATGGGCACGTCGCACCGGTCGAAGGCGTTCCACGACGTCTGCTGGAAGAACCTCGGCGACGCGGGCTTCCCCGACCGCATCGCGTGGATGCGCGCGGCGGCGAAGGAGCACCCGCCGATGGACCTGACGCGCGTCGGCATCTACGGCGGATCGGCCGGCGGCCAGAACGCGATGCGCGGCCTGCTCATGTACCCGGACTTCTACAAGGTCGGCGTCGCCGACTGCGGCTGCCACGACAACCGTATGGACAAGATCTGGTGGAACGAGCTCTGGATGAGCTGGCCGATCGGACCCCACTACAAGGAGCAGTCCAACGTCACGCAGGCGCACCGCCTGCAGGGGAAGCTGATGCTGATCGTCGGCGAGCTCGACCGCAACGTCGACCCCGCCTCGACGATGCAGGTGGTCGACGCGCTCGTGCGCGCCAACAAGGACTTCGACCTGGTCGTCATTCCGGGCGTCGGTCACGGCGCCGCCGGCACGCCCTACGGCCAGCGCCGCCAGGCGGACTTCCTCGTGCGGCACCTGCACGGCGTCGAGCCGCGGGCGCGGTAGGGCGCCTTACTGGCGACGGCGCAAGTTCCAGCAGGCACCCGCGGCCAGGAGGCCAAGCAGTGAAAGCGCGATCGAGGTGATCAGTGCGCCGCGGTCGGATGCGGGGCGGATCCGCCCCGCTCGCCCCGCTCGCCTCGCTCCGTCGAGCGGTGTTCCGCCAAGGCTGGTCTCGGTGAACTCCTCCCGTGACGAGCTCTCCGTGCGGATCTCGATCCGCTGCTCGATCGAAGTCGAAGGAGACGTCCGGCCGCCGCGCGCGACGCGCGCGGGAGAGACGTTCGGTCAGTCGAGGCGCGGTCCGATGGGCAGGAAGTCGATCTCGCCCGGGTCGACGATCTGGACCTTCGACCACACGAATCCCCGCCCACGGAAGCTCGGCTCGTTGGCGACATGGCGCTTTGTCTCGCCGTTGTCGATGAGCCAGACGGCCGGGTCGCCCTTGCCGCGCACGAGACGGGTTCCGTTGCCGAGGGGCTGTCCCACGAGATGGCGCGGAACCCGGACCACGGTCACGACACGGCGGAAGTCCCGATAGATCCTGTCGAACGCGTCGCCCGTGATGTGGCGCAGCGTTCCGCGATCGACGAGGAAGACCTCCGCCCGGCCCGCCTCCTGGACGAGCGTCCCTTCGACCAGCTCGAGATGCACGCCACTCGCCGGGGGCGTCCCCGCGCGCGAGGTGGCGACGACAAACAAGGCGACCAGCAGTGCGACGAGTGTCTTGCGCATGGTCGCTCCATCCTACGCCGGAACCGCCGCCACCATCCTCGCCACGGACCGTCGCGGCGTTCCGGCGCCATCAGGAGGCCGGGCCGATGTCTCGAATCTGCTTCCAATCGATCACGGCAACCCACATCTGCTCGGGTTCGGACCAGGCCGTCACGGCATCGGCTTCCAGTGAACAATCAAAGACGACGACCGGAAGACCCTCACGCAGTTCGAGTTTAAGCGACGAAAGACTGTCGGCCGTTCCCGAACAGTTGAGACGGATTCGGCCCCACGGATCCGCGTTCATGAAATCTGCGTACAGCCGGGGGACCTTCGCCATGGCGTAGCTGAGTATACGCTCCGTCTAGTCGTCGATGACGATGGCCTCGGTCGCCCCGTTGCGAATCTCGACCGGGCCCTGCCACACTCGCTTTCCCTGCTGGAAGAGCGTTGCGGTCCAGCGGCCTTCCTCGACCGGGCCCACGACGACAGCCTTGTCGCCCTTGAAGAACACCGTGTCCCGAAGCGTCACGTCCGGCGTCCGCGCGAAGCCGCCGGGCGGGCGATGGGGGAACCAACCATCACGCCCAAGGTGGAGTCGCCATGCACCCGGCGGCGTGGCGATCCGGAGCGAGCCGGAAGGGGGGACGACGACGGAGAGCTTCTTCACCTCGCCGGCGCGAACCTCGACCTCGTAGGTCTTCATCACGAGAGCAGCACCGTCCGAAGGCCAGATCGCGACCCAGTAGCGTCCCGGGGCCAACGCGCCAAGAAGAACGCCGCGCCGATCGCGCGCGAGAGGGAGAGCGCGCTTGGCCCTCTCCTCGCGGCGAGCCGAGAGAGCCGACACGTCGCCATCGAACGAAGTCCCGTCCGACCGACGGACATCGATCTCCAGGTTGGGAACGCGGATGCGATCAAGCGCGACCTCGACGGCTCGACCACCCCATTCCGGCCCCCACCAGAGCTTGACGTCCTGGCCCCGGTACCCGGGTGCCTCGAGACGAGCCTGCGCCGTCATGCCGCCCCACTCGGACCGCAAGAACGCTTGCGGGCGCGCCACCCTCGCCTTGATCTCGCCCTCGCGTCCTCGCAGGACGGCTTGGCCGAACGCCGGAGACCGCAGTTCGAACTCGGGGATCGCCGCGCCGGACTCCGCATCGGTCGCACGAATCGAGACCGTCGCGGACTTCGTCGCTCGCAGCTCGATGTCTCGCGTACCGGATGAGAGTCGGACCGGGTCGCGGAGGTAATAGGCATGCGAGAGTGACATCACGCGGTACGTCCCGCTCTCTTCCAATCCCCGCAGCTCGAAGTACCCCGTCCGATCCGTCGTCGTACTCGAAGCCGTCGCGCCTGTGACGGCGTGTGGGTGAAGCAAGCCACGCGCGCCCGGCTCGACCAGCGACTCCCACGGAACGGCGGCGAGCTGCAGCCGAGGGAGCGGCGTGCCGTCGGACGCGAGGACCCGGCCCCGGATGGACGGGCTCGGTCTGGCGTCGAAAACAACTCGCTCGGCCACGCCGAGACGGAGCACGTGTCGGTCGCGTGCAAAGACGCGGGCCTCGTCGCCCACCCGGTTGAGCTGAATCAGCACGGACAGCGCGGAGCGCCATGGCGTTGGAGCGAAGTCGAACTGAAACGGACCGACTCCCACGACCTCGCGATGAACGAGCGCGCCATCCCAGGACTGCCGAACCTGAATCTCGAACTCGTCTCCCGTCGCCGATTCGAGCCCGTGCACCTCGCCCTCCACCCGAAAGTGGAACGCATGCGGAGCCGAGCGCCCGCCCCGCACAGGCTCGGGGGCGTGACGCGAACCCGTGGCATCCTTTTCCGCCGTGCCTTCGGAGCGCGGCAACGGGTTCGCCCGCATCGACTGCGGAGAATCCCACGAGACTTGCGGCGACGTCTGCGCGCGGTCGGCCCCACCCGCGTCGCCGAAGAGGTACCAGAGCAAACATCCGAGCAACGCGAGAAGCACGAGGGCCCCCACGCGCACACGCGGTTTCGTTCGATCTACCATCGAGCGCCTCGGGACGGACGCACGTCGGGCGACTCAGGCGTCGACAACCCGCGGCTCACGCCGCCGGGCTCGTGGTGGCGCCTCTCGCCGGTGAAGGGATGGCCCCCGCTCTCGGCCCGCGCCATCACGATGACGCGCGGCGTCCACGGACCCGGCCTCGATCGGGCGACAGCAGCCCTGGCGCCCATCGCAAGGATCCTCACGAGAGTGGCCCGACCGCCGTTTCCACGTCTTGGAGGGTACAGCGCCCCATCGCACGGACTCCGTCCGATTTGGTTCACCGCACGGATCGAGAGTTCGCCGGCGAAAGCGATCGGCGACGAGGTCAGACGCCTTAGGACGTCGGGTCGACCAGCCTCTTCAGAAACACGATCTTGTCCTGGCCGTCCGCGTAGAAGTCCGGGATCGTGCCGGTAGCCGTGTCGCCGGTAGAACGCACGTGCACCCTCGAACTCCGGGCCGACCGTCGTTTCGATGATCATCATGCGCTGCTCCTCCTAGCGCAGTCGGTCCTCCTCGAAGCGCAGCAGCTCGCTCCCACCGCGCGGCCGTCCGGATCGAAGGAGGCCGCCCACCGCTCCTCCCGATCCGTGGCGGACGCCAAAGCACGGTCGAGCTGTTCGCGAAGCGGCCCGAGCTCATCCGAGGAGAACAGACCGCAGTCCGCGGCGGCCTCCAGCACGGTGTCGGCATCGGCGGGCGTGACATCTCGGATCATGACGGAAGGATACGTCGCCACCGCCGCGGTGATCCGTACGCAATCGGGCACATCGTCACGTGAGCGCAGGGACTCCGGCACGTGCGCCGGCATGCTTCGGATGGAGTACGTCTGCCTCGGGTGCATGCGCGAGTCAGGAGGGTCGATGTCCTCGAGGAGGGATACGGCAAGGTGGCTCACCGGAGGCGCGCAACTATCCGGTAGCATCTCGGCCATGCGCTGGTTCGGAATTCTGTTGCTGCTGACTCTTGCGGCGCGCGGTGACGACACACAGGCCCAAGCCTTGGTGGACGCGTCGGCGAAGGCCTTGAAGCGAGACTCGACACTCGCGCTCCTGCTCGCGCGCGAGGCGCTCTCTCGGGCCGACATCGAGCCGGCACGCTCGGCGGTGTACGCCGCGTTGGCGCGCACGCGCGAGCGCACCATCTTCCGGCACGGGCAGCCGGTTCTCTACGTCGACATGGCGCCCGACGGCACGGTCGCTACGGCGTCGGAGGATGGGACGGCGCGCCTCTGGACCTCGGACGGGGAGTCGATTCTCACCATGCAGGCGGACGGACCGGTGCAGCAGGTGCATTTCCTGGGCGGAAGCGATCGCGTCTGCACCGTGACGCCGAAGTCCATCACGGTCTGGGATCGCGGAGGACAGCAGCTTGGCCGCGCTCCCGCGACGCCCGTGCGCGTCGTGCCCGGGGGCGTGCTGCTGGGCGAGGTGGGCGCCGAGACGGGCTTTCTCGAACGGAACGGAAAGTTCAGGCAGGGCCTGAAAGGGATGCGCGTCGTGCCCGGTGCGGGCGGGGTGGCGTATTGCCTCGTGGAGTCGGACGGTCGCGTCCATATCCACGACGCGCGCGGTCGGAAGAAGACACTGCGCGCGCGCAAGGGCACTCGCGACGTCGCTCTCGCGTCGAACGGCGAAACGCTGGCCACGTTCGGAAGCGGGACGCAGGTCGAACTCTGGTCGGACAAGGGCAAGCTGATCGCTACGCTCGGCCACGCCCACCCGGTGGCCGCCGTCTCGGTGTGCGCGAGGAACGGCCACGTCCTGACCGGCGCCACGACCGGCGGATACACGACGTGGGACTCGACGGGCAAGTTGCTCGGTCGATCCGGAATGAGTGCGCCCGTGGACTTCGTGCATGTTTCCGAGGACGGGACCTTCTCGATCACGCTCGAGGGCGGAAGCATCGTCCGGACGTACTCCGTGTACGACGACGCGATGCAGGAGTACGCCGCCAAGAGGCTGGGGAAACGGGTACGCTCGATCTCGCCGAACCCGACCGGATTCGGCCACGTTGTTGCATTCGAGGACGGCTCGCACGGCTTCTACGATCTTGGACTCAAGCCCGTCGGTTCTCTCAACATGTTGCGCGGCAAGCTGACCACTTTCGACTGGTCGCAGGACCGGCTGCTGGTCGCGGGGGACAAGGGGCGTATTGCGCTGCAGCACTGGCACGGCGGCAGCCTCTCCTACTTCGATGCGCACACCGGACCGATCACGCACGCTCGTTTCTCCCCGGACGAGACGCAGGTCGTGAGCGCTTCGCGGGACGGCACCGCCCGGCTGTGGACGATCCACCCGGAAGACTCGCCGGTGCTGTATCACGAGCATCGCGTCACCAGCTTGCACATGCGGGAGAAGCGCAAGCGCCTGGTCTCGACCGCCTGGACCGAGGTCTACTTCCGTGATCTCGAGGGCAAGCAGCTGGCGAAAGTGAGCCTGCCCCACGCGGCGGACTGGACCTGGTCGGGCGGAGACCGTTTCGTCTGCGTTGCGCGCGACGAGCTCAACGCGTTCCTCTTCGACCTCAACGGCAAGCTGATCGCGGAGCTGCCGCATCGGGCCCCGGTGACCGGGGTCGCTCTCACGTCGAAGGGAGATCGCGTCCTCTCCTTCTCACGCCGGGCGTCGACCGTGAAGCTGTGGAGCAAGCGGGGCAAGCCGCAGAAGGAGCTGCCGCACCCGAACAACGTGACGTACGCGCGGTTCCTCCCGGACGACCGCCACGCGGCCACGATCGATGCCTCGAACACCCTGCGCATCTGGACCACCAACGGCAAGGAGAAGTCCTCGTGGCAGGTGCCGGAACGCCCCTCGTACTGCCATCCGACCCCGAAGGGCGACCGGATCCTGACGGTCGAGGCGGGAGGGCCGACGGTTCGGATCTGGGACCTGAAGGGAACGGAGCTGGCGCGACTCGAAGGCCACACCGGCGCGGTCTACAGCGTCTGGGTGCATGAGGAAACCGGCGACGTGCTGACCGCGTCCGCCGACAAGACCGCACGCGTCTGGTCACCGGACGGCAAGCAGCGGGCGGTCCTCCGGCATCCCGACGAGGTACTCGTCACCGGCGCGCTGCCCGACCGTCGCGGCTGGTTCACGACCTGCCGCGACGGCACAGCGCGCCACTGGAGCCACGACGGCAAGCTGGTCGGGATCATCGACGGACACAGCGGCCCTACGCACCGTTATCAGCTCTTCCGGAACGGCACCTGGATCGCCACCGCATCGGATGACCTCTCCATCCGCTACTGGCCGACCACGCGCGCGGGCCTCCTCGAGACCGCAAAGAAGCGCGCCTGCCGTGACTTCACGGTCGAAGAGCGGAAACAGTACGCGGCATTACTCCGCTGAGCCGTCGGGCGTCCGCGCGGCAGACGAACTCCGACCCGGTCGAGGGCGCCCCGGGGTCGGCTCAGCCGCCGTGGATCTTGCCGCCCTGCGCCTCGACCGCGGTGCGGAGACCCTCGGACGGAGCCGCTCCATACACGCGCACGAACAGGGCACTCGGATTCGCCTTGAACCAGTCCGCGTGGCTCGCGACGAGCGTCGGCTCGTTGAGCTCCTCATCGGGCCCCAGGACCACGTAGATCGCGTCCGGAAGATCCTTGAACACGCGGCGCCCCTTGGACGGGTGGTCGTAGCTCGGAAGCATGGCGCGGCCGAACTGCGTGCGGTTCGCCGGCCCTCCGGCGGTGAGCGAACCCACCCACTTGATCGCCTTGCGTCGGGCGGCGGCGTTGAGCCGCAGCGGGCTGCGGGATAACGGCTTGGCTTTCGCCCCCACCGCCACGATCTGCAGGAGTGCCCCCTCGGGCGCCGCCTCGATCGCCCGGGAGAGCTCCTCCTGGATCTTCGGAAGATGGGATGCCGCGGACTTGCTCGTGTCCACGACGATCCGGATGCGCATCGAGGTCCAGCGGAACCCGAGGGGCCCCGCCGGCTCTTCCGGGTCGGCTCCTTGCCGCGCGATCCTGGCGGCACGAAGATCGTCGCCGGTCTCGCGCGCGAGGGCGGCGTCGAGAAGGTCGTGTCTCTTCGCACGACCGAGACCGGCATACGCGAACCGTCGCATCTGCCAGTGATCGTCCGCAGCGGCGATCGCCAGCACGTCCGCGACTCCCGGCTTCTCGGCGTGCTCTACGAGCGAGCGCGCCGCGAGGGCGCGTGTGCGCGCGTCGCGGGCGGTCATCAGCTCGATCATGAGCGCGACGACCGAATCCTCCGATCTCGACACGATCGCGGACATGAGCCACCACTGCACGCGACCCGGCCGCTCCAGGCGCGCCTGCCGCACGATGGCGGTGACCGCCTCGGGGGACCGCAACCCATGCAGGGCCTGCAGACTGGCGTTGATCCGCATCTCGATCGGCGCGAACTCCCGGATCGCCTTCAGCCACAGCTTGTGGCCCTCGTTCCCCAACTTGATCGCCTCGCTGCGCAGGCGATTGCGCTTGGGGTTCCCCGGGTTTTCGATGAGATCGGTCAGGATCGCCATCGACTTCTCGTGGTTCTCGGAAGCACGCGCACACGTCTTGTCGAACTTCGCACTCGCCTTGTCGAACTTCTTGTCCGTCGCGCGGAGCACGCGCACGATCACGGCGACGGACTCGGCGCTGTCGCTCGTTCGCAATTCCGCGGCACCCCGCTTGATGCGGTCCAACTCGTCCGCGCGCAGGTCGGGTTCGGCCTTGCCGAGGTCGCCTGCGCGGGCGACGGCAGCGATGACGAACAGGGCCACGAGGAGGTGTTTTCCGATTCTCATCCCGCGCCCAATCTAGCAGGACGCGGACCGCGGCCGGGGCTGCCGAGACTCCTCACGCGCACGCTAGCGCGGCGGGCCGAACGCGTCCGGCGCCGCCTGCCCGATCGAGTCGATCGTCATCTGATGCATGCTCGTTTCGGGCCGATCCATGTCCTCGAGGACCCGCAAGCGGAAGGGCAGCCGGACCCCGAGCGCCTCCCGATAGCCGGAAAGAGCGAGCGACACGATGGAGCGCGGGACCATCTCGCGGACGGTGGACTGGACGAAGTCGACCATCGAGGTCTCGCGGTTGATCCAGATCAGGTACTGGTCCGCCGCTTCGTGCGGCTCCCACTGACCCCAGGTCGCATAGACCAGGTCATAGGTCTCCCCGTGCAGCTCGCGCTCACCGGCGTCGGTGATCAGCTCCGCCTCGGACAGGAGAAACGTCAGGAAGAAGAAGTACCGATAGCCGAGCAGCTGGAACGCGATGGTGTCGTCCGGCTCCCACGTGACGGCATCCGCGGCATCGACCCGGTAGGTCTCCCCCTCGCGAATGCCCCACGCGGTCCCCTTCCAATTCCCATCCAGAAACTGCAGCCGCACGTCGAGAGAGCCGGGTCGAAGGGTCAGCGACAGTTGCTGGCCGCTGAATTCGATCGGCATGAAGAACATGCGCAGGAGCGGGTGATCCCAGTCGTGCCGGAAGGAGACCCGGATCGGCTGCTCGCGCAACTCCTTCCAACGTTCCCGGCCGCCCATCCGATCTGTGGCGCGCGCCAGCAGGTCGCGTCCCTTCCGCTGCGCCTCGGGCGACGCGCCATGCGCTTTCGCGTACTCGGTCCGGGCGTCGCCGAGCCCCTGCATGTAGAGGTAGCCACCGAGAACGCCGCTGCCGCAGAGTCCGAGCAGGACCACCACCGCCCACTTCCATCGCTTCATCGATCGCATCGCTGTCTCGGACGAAACGCTAGCACTGCCGACCTAGTTATTGGCGCCATGGCGCGGTGCGTCGACTCGAGCGGCTACTTCTCGTCTCTTCGAAGGAAGCGTGCGATCCACGACTTCGCATCTCGAACGTCGTCCCGACCCGACGCGACCTGGACGATGCGTCCATCTTCCGCGATGAGCGCGCAAGCCGGTGTCCCGCCGATCCCGAGATGCTCGATCAGGTCGACGCGCTCCTGGACGCGACCACCGATCGGCCAGGGCTGCCCATGTCGCTTCCGCCATCGTTCCGCGCCGCGCTTCGACGTGGACAGCCAGATCCCGCGCAGCTGGGGATGCGCGCGGGCGAATCGAGCAAACTCCGGAGCGATATCGGCGCAAAGCGCGCAAGAGGGATCGAGCACCATGACCACAAACGCGGCACGGCGGCCCGGATCGAGTGCAACCGTATCGCCATCGAGGGTGCTGAACGCACGAACCGGAAACGCCGCCTTGCTCTTGATCAAGTTCGCGCGGCGGCTCAACTGCCGAACCTCCGGCGGACTCCCGATCCCGGAGCCGATCAGGTCCTCACGGGCCCGCGCGAGAATCTGTTCGCCGCTCTCGCCGTCTCCGGTACTGACCAAACGACGAGCCGCGTGCCAGGCGAACGACGCTCTCACGTCGCGGCGAAGACTGATCTGCAGGACGCGGTCGGCGTACCGGGGAAACGGGACCGGGGACGGGAGTCGACGCATCAGAAGGCTCAGCTCATGCGCGTACGCGGAGAGCGGCGCCGCCTCGGGGTGGGAGCCGGCCAAGCACAAGAACATTCCGAGAGCCTCGTGCGCGTCCGAACGGAAGAGACGACCGGTCCAGAGCTGGTCATCGTCATATCCATGGATCGAGTTCAGGGCGAGCGCCCATGCGTACGTACCCCGAACTCTGCGCGCGGCTCCGAAGCCACGGACCTCGCGTGCCGCCTGATCGTGCCGCGGGCGCCATCGGCGCTTGAACGCTTGCCAGCGCTCCGACACGAGCGCTTTGGACTTCTCCGACGCATCGAGATTCGTCAGCCCGTCGGCGGGGTCACTCTCCCAGAACGACTCGACGAAACGCTTGCAGAAGTCGGCCGCCACCCTCTCCTGTTGGGCGTTCATTCGGGCCACAGAAACACCCGAGGCATCGGCGACGTACTCCCATCGAGGATCCACCGGGAACGCTCGCATGCGACGCTCGACGATCTGCCGGGCCTTCGCGCGATCACCGCGGCGGATCGCGATCTCCGCGCGCAGCAGCTGCATCTCCGCGTGGTCCGGGTCGGCCTCGGCGAGTCGAAGCGCCGCCTTGGTCTCCCCGGCCGCGGCGAGCATGCGCCCGAGTTCGGCCCGGACGAGAATGTGCGCCGGACTCTTCGCATGTGCATGCCGGAGAGCCTTCAACGCGCGCTCGCGCGAGCCCAGTACGCGTTGATGCATCGCAAGGAGCACGGCGGCAGGTGCGGAGATGCCAGACTCGTCGAACGCAGGCAACGCTCCGATGCGCCCGCGGATGGTGCTTCGCCACAGTTCGCAGATGTGCCTCTCGCCGCGGCTCGTGCCCAGGCCGGCGAGAAGCCGGTTCGCCGCGTCGATCTCGCCCACTTTGAGGTAAAGCACGACCGCAGCCATGCGAGCGGAAGCGCGCGGTGACGAGGCATAGAGCGTCGCCGCCTCGATCGGTTTCCCCTGCGCGAACAACCGATCGGGCCGTTCGTGCGCGAAGCACGGCAATGCGGCCGCGAAGATCACGGCGGCCATCCTCATGGACATGCTGGTGTCTCGAACGAGACTCATCTTCGGTTCCGCCTCCACCCCTCCCCAGCTTAACGCCGTGGGCCTTCGCTGGTTCGCGCAACCGGGCGTCGCCTCGCCCGATCAGACGGGAAAGCGGCCTCGGCGCTACCGCTTGCTTACGGGCGCCTCGAGCGTGAGTTCGATCGACTCGCCGGGCGACGCCTCCGTCTCCGCCTCGAGCTTGCCGCCCATGGCTACGACTTTCCAGCGGCCAGGTGGAACGCCGCGCAACACGAACGCACCGTGCTCGTCGGCGTAACCCCCAACGCGCACGATCCTGTCGGCAATGAACACCTCGACACGGTCGCGTCCATCCGCGCCGCGCACGACACCGCGAATCTCGCCGCCCTGCTGCAGGTCCATGCGGACGGGGTCGCGCGTCGGCCGAATCGAGCGGAGGATGGCGAAGCGGCCGTCCTTCAACGGCCCGACGAATCCGGTCCAGGTCTGGTCGCCGGGGATGCCCACGACACGCATCACCCCGTCTTCCTGCACCCAGGCCTTCGTACTGCGGAACCGGCTTTGGTCAGACCGTAGTTCCGGCAAAGCGGGCTCCCCCTGCGGCCAGTCGTTGAAGTGGATCTCAATCGTCGGCGGCAGGTCGATGATGACGCGCACGTCCTGGGACCCGGCCGGCACTTCGACCGGCTCCGCTTTCGCGTCCACGCCGAGCACCGCACCGCGAATGGACGCGCGGAATCGAACGGTTCCGGCCGGCACGTCACGCAAGAGGAACGAGCCATCTCTCTCACGCTTGACCTGCACGCCCGCACCGTTGCCGTACTCGGCTCGCACATACGCCTCGGGACGCGGCCGCCCGCGCGAGTCGACCACGACGCCGCGCACCGACAGCTCCGCCCCCAGGCGCACCTCGATGTCCCCGGGCTTCCACGCCTGCACCCGCTCCGGCGCCAACTCCTCCCGGTCGCGCGGCGGACGGATGCGAAGGTCGTAGGTCGCCTCGGGGACCAGCCCCGCGAGCGTGGCCACGCCGTTCGCGTCGGACTTCCAGGAGCGACCCCACGACTCCAGCCAGAGCCCCTTGCGCTCCTCCTCGGGGATCCAGTGCTTCAGCGTCGCGCGCACGGACGCACCCTCGAGCGACTGGCCGGCGTGATCGACGACGCGCACCGCCACGACGGCGCCTCGTTCGAGAGCAATGGTGAGGGCTTCGCCCGGCGTCCCACGCACAGCGGGCGCGGGATGGAAGCCGCGCGGCGCCTCGACCACGACGTCGACCGGGGCATTGCGAAGACGCCCGAGCGTGAACGCCCCGTTGGCGTCGGTGCGCGAGATATCGTAATGATCGAGAGTCTCGCGCATAAAAGGGCGCTTTCCCGGCGTGCGCTCCGGAGGCCACGCCCAAACCATCACGCCGACGACCGGCTTCCCGTCGGGTCCCACGACGCGACCCGACAGCCGGCGCTCCGCAGGCAGGCGCACCTCGTGATCGCCCGCGAGAGGAATCGGCCCCATGCGGGCCACCCCGAGCGGCAGCGCCGGTTCCGCCAACTCCAGCGTGCCGAACAGCCCGAGATTGGGTTCCTTGTTCGAGGCGCGCAAGAACTCCATCGTCACCATCGACTTGCCGCCCACCCACGGGAAGTACCTCGATCGCTCAATCTCGAACAGCCCGCCGCGAAATGGGAAGAGCCCCGGATCATCGGGGTTGAACCGATCGCGCGCGAACCCCGCACGCTCGCGATCCACGTCGAGCGTCAAGCGCACGAGCCCCGCGGGCACGGGACGGCCGCGCGCATCGAGAATCCGCACGCGGAAGACGGGTGCGCCCTTGTCTTCGGCTTCCTCCGTGTCGTTGCGCGAACTCTGGTCCGGCTCGGGCCGCGTCGCTGTCGTGACGCCCGGCCTCAGCTGCACCCTCGTCGTCGTTTTCGAGCTCTGCCACCGCTTCCGATAGGAAACGAAGCCCTCCGCCTCCACGAGCAGGGAGTAGGCCTCACGGCGAACCGGCTCCAGAAAGGCACGGCCCTCGGCGTCCGTCGTGGCGATTGTGATGTCGCCAACCTGCAGGCGCGTCACCGTCACCCGTGCATCCGGAATCGGTGACCCATCCAGGGTGACCACGACGATCTGCGGCTCGCCCCGCGGCCCCATGGCAATCTCGAACGGCGAAGATCCCGACGCCGACACCTCTTCACGCCCCGGCAATCCGACGCGCACGCTGTGCCGCTCGCCTCCGTAGGTCTCGAACGAGAAGCGCCCGGCACCATCAGTCATCACGGTCCGATTGCCGCCGGCATCGCTGAACAAGACGCGCGCGTCGAGTAACGTCCGACCGTCCTCGTCCCGCACGACGCCGTGGACGCGCGCGCTCGGCTGCATGCGAAGAACGACCTCGGTGCGTTCGCCCGTGCGCACGATGCGGCTGTAGCGCATCTTCGACTTGCCCGGCCAACGGGAGACGTTGCGTCCGTACCGCGGACGCCAGCCGGGCGCGCGAGCAGTGAAGAACACCTCGCCGGGCACGACGCCGTTCAGGATGAACACGCCCGCGCTGTCCGTCGTCACGCGATGCAGCCGCTGGGAGTCGCGCACCTGCACGCTCGCGCCGGCGATCGCCCGTCCGCCATCGTCGATCACGACGCGGCCCGCCAACGTCGCACCCCGCAAGAGCAGGTAGGTCGCGTCCGCGGAGCGAACCGGATTGCGCATCGGCGCGAAACCCGGCGCCGTGATCGTGAGCGCCCCGTCGCGCGCGGGCGCGGGCACGTCGAAACGACCCTCGGCGTCGGTGGTGGTCCCCGCGACACGTTTGCCGACCGCAAGCATCACCTGCGCGCCCGCCACCGGCCGGTCGTCGTCGTACGAGTTCACGCGGCCGCTCACCCGCCGGGGAAACCAGGCATCGACCGTGATGACCGCCGGCTCCTTGGAGGGCACCACGAACCCCGGCTCGATCAGGTCCCAGCGCCCCGGCACGCGCACCTGCAGTTCCGCGCGGCCGTGCGGCAAGCCTCCCACCACGAACGCGCCCGACGCATCGGTGGACATCCAGGGCGTCGGTCCGTTCGACAGCAGCGCGCGCACGTAGCCGGCCACGCCTTCGCCCGCACGATCGACGAGACGCCCGCGCAGAGGGTAGGCGCGCGCAGGAAGCTCCAGCACCGCACCGTCGCGGGCGGGTGCGATCGCCCATGCACCATCCTCGGCGCGCGCGACGAACACGCTGGGGAGGATCGGCGCGCGCGCGAAGCGGAAACTGCCTTCGGCGTCCGTCGCCGTGCGCGCCCTCTCGACCCCGGCGACGGGCTCGGCCATGCGCAAGGCGGGATCCGCGAGATCCCAGCTATCCCAGGAGTCATTTGCCCGGCGCCACGAACGCAATCGACGCAGCGACACCTGCGCCTGGGCGGGGGCGCCATGGCGCCGCACCACGCCTCGAAGGGAGCCCTCGGTATCCTCCGTCATCGCCTCGGACCCGGGCGCACGCGCATCGAGCGCGCTCTCGGGCCCCACGCGGTCGCGACGCCGGTCATCGCCCTCGCGTTGCCACCAGAACACGAGAACCGTCAGCACGAGGGTTGCCAGCAATGCCCATCGCATGTCGCTGATTATCACGGCGCATTGTCACCGCGACGCGACGGAATCCACGCTCCGCCGACCGCTAGGCCGGCGGCAGATCGAGCAGCCCGTCGCGCCAGCGCTGCGGCCACGCCTTGGGACCGTGCGCCGCCCCGAGCAGGGCGCCGAGCACCGCACCCCGGTGGCAGTTGTCGCCGCCGAGGTTGGCGTTGACGATGAGCGCGCGCTGCGGATCGTCGGCGTACTTGAGCGCGAGGTAGATCGTCGCCGGCACGGCGTCGTCGAGGTAGCAGGCGGGGCTCAACAGCCCGCCGATAACCGCCTCGTCCGGGAACGAGAGCCACGACTTCATCTCCGCGGGGAGCGAATCGCCGTCAAGCCGCCGGCCGATCGCGTCTTCCAGCGAGATCCCGTCGAAGAGTTCGAACAGGATGTCGAGAACGAGGTGCAGGGCCGACTCCATGGCGGGGCCCTGGTGCGTCCAGCGCATGTGCTCCAGCGCCGCCTCGCGCGCCTCGTCGGGCCGTTCGGAGAGCGCCGCGGCAACCGCCAGCGGCCCGGCGAGCCCACCGACGTGTTTCTCCACCGCCGCGCATCGGCGCGGATCGACGTCCAGCGCGTAGCGCTCGAAGAAGTGCCGGTGGCATTCCTCGAGATAGGTGTCGCGGTGGCGGCCGGGCGTCGTCATGAAATCGACGTAGCGCCGCAGGTAGTCTTCCGGCTCGTAGCGGCCGTGCTCGCGAATGGACCGGAGCGCGATTGCGGCGAGCTTGAGATTGATCGTGCTCTCCCCCGCCTGCAGGAACTGGTGGTAGTGCACGCCGCGCTGGCCCCAGTACTGCGCCTGATCGTGCAGAATCTCGCCCTTCGCGTTGGGCGCGCGGTACTTCGATCGCCAGAGGATGCTGTCCGGATGCGTGGCGCGCGGCGCGACGAGATCGGTGATCACACCGTAGTCGCTGCGCAACGCGGCGCGGTTGTAGTACCAGTGCGCCGGCATGGCGAGCGCGTCGCCAAGGAAGAGGCCGAGGTGGGAGCCGCGAATTCGCGAAGAAACGTCCGTTGCAGGCACGCAAGATTCTTCGATCCGGCCCCGCGGAGGGATTCGCCGTCGCCCCGAACCGTTTCGCGGGGACACGGCGCCCAGGCTTCCCGCCGCGCGCCGATCGAACGCACTTGCTCCATTGCGCCCATGCGGATCCGACTTCCGCGGCGCTCGCTATGGGAGACTGTGGGCGGATGAGGATCGGCATCGTCGTTCTTCTCGCGCTCTGCGCTTGTGCGGACCACGACGCACGAAAACCCTGGCCGGCGGGGGCGATCGACCCCGCCGTGGTCGGCGTTTCGGCCGGCGACCTGCCGCGCGCGGCGACGGGCACCGCGTTGCCGTCGGAGCGGTTCATCGCGATCGGCCTCGATGACCGAGGTCGGATCGGTAGCTCACCCTCGATCACGTTGTTTCGGGACGGGGGCATGTCGGAGCTGGTGGCGAGGGAGTTCCAGAAATCCTCCGCCGGTCCGCCGCCGAGCTCGCTTCGCCGTCTGGGGGCAAGACTGGAAATGCGGCGCGAGCTGCTGGATCGTCGGGCCACCCGATCGGGAGACGACAGCTGGTTTCGCGAAGTCGCTCTCCCGAGCCTCGGGGGGCAACCCGGCACGGCGCGCATGTGTGCGGTCTACATCGCGCTGCTGGTGCACCGCGATGCATCCTGGCAGCACGTGCAGTGGATTCGGACGATCGTCGCGCAGCAGAACTACGCTTCCATGGGGCTCGCTCTGCAGACCGAGAACGAAACGCCGGAGGGCTCGTTGGACCTCTCGAAGCTGTCGTTCGTCGCGATCGAGCACCCGCCGTATGAAAAGTGGGACCGTCTCTTCGCGGTGCAGGTCCTGGAGGACTCGAACGCGCACTGCGTGCGGCTGCATGTGCAAGGTCGGTTGATCGCATTCGAATCCGAAGAAGTACTGCATGCGTTCCTCGAGGAGGAGGCGGACGACCGTCCGATCGGCGTGCGCATCGCGCCGGGGCTCCGTGCGGGAGACGTCGTCGTCGCTCTGGATTGGTTGCGCGGGTCGGGGCGCCCCTGCTACGTGACGGACGTCGAGATTCCGCGCCGGGCCGTCCTCGACATGCCGTCGCTTCCGGATCGTTGACATGCCTGCACTCGACGACATCGACGGCGCGCTGGTGGAGGCGGAGGGCGCGCCTCGACTCCTGAGCAACGTGGCTTGGGATTGGGTCCAGGAGCACGTCGAGGAGGCGGAACGAGGTGCGGTGTTCGAAGCGCTCGTTCTGGAGTGGCTCGCACGTCTATGCCCCGCGTTGGGGCCTGCGTTCCGGCTGGCGAGGGCGCCCACCGCATGGCTCGTGACCGACCACGAGGAGGCGTGGGCGAAGCTGCTGGTCCAATCCGCGCAGGAGTCCGTGCGCGCCGCGTCGGGATTGCTGGATGTGCAAGATCGCCAGATCGCGATCGTCGTGGCGCTCTCGAGCCGTGAGACCTACTACGACTATCTCGGCTACTACTACCCGGAGCAGGGCGAGTTCGCGGAATCGGCCGGCGTATACGTGGGACAGCCGGGGGTCGCCCACGTCGTCCTGGGGCCATCGCGAGACATCACGGACCTCGAAGTCGTCCTGGCGCACGAGATCGGCCATCTGCTTACGTTCAACGACGACGCACCCGCCTGGATCATGGAAGGAGTCGCGCAGATCTGCGAGGAACGCATCCTGATTCCCTGGGGAGAGATCGATCGCGATCGGGCGCAGGGGCTCGCACGCGTCATCGCCAGCACCGAGTTTCGAAGCGGCGACAGCTTCGACGCCCTCGATGAGACGCGCGACTACTCCTACTAGGCGTCGTACCGCATCGTGAAGGCGTTGCGCCTGCGAGACGCGGCCGCGTTCGCTCCGTTCGTCGAATCCGCGCACTGGGAGGACGGCGGCGAAGCGGCGCTCCGCGAACACTACGGCATGGGACTCGAAGATCTGGTCCGCTGAGGGCGGCAACCTTCCAACGGAAGGGCTGACGCGATTCGCGAACCGGGGCTTCGCCCGGCCCACTCCGGCCCGACGAGGTCGCAGCCTGGTTCCCGAAGGCAACCGCGGGCGCCGTCCCCCATGCTCCTGAATCGGCTTGGCAACGGCGTTCGGCCCCGGCAGACTGCATCGCATGAACCGACGCCCCTACAGGACTCTGCTTACCCTCGGCCTGCTGACCGTCATCGGTTGCCAGGCAGCCCGACCGCCCGCGTCGAAGATGAAGATGACGACGGAGGTCCCGCCCGGCATCGCCACGCCGGATCGGATGGACACCCGCATCGGGACGATCCGGTCGTTCGACGGGGTGCCGGACAAGGCCTCGGCCGCGAAGATCTACGACAACCTCGACTACCACCACGGCGTGCAGGCGTTTCTCAGCGGCATCCAGATCGCCTCGATGCATGCGATGCGGAAGGGGCTGCTCGAGTTCGGCCCCGCCAACACGACCGCCGTCATCTTCGAGGACCTGATGGACTCGAAGGCGCTCTGGCTCACGGCGAACACGACGAGCGTGTACATGGCGTCGTGGCTGGAGATGACCGACGAACCCTGGGTGATCGAGACGCCGCCGGACGTGCTCGGCATCATCGACGACCATTGGTTCAAGTACGTCGGGGACTTCGGGCGGCTGGGCCCGGACAAGGGCGAGGGCGGCAAGTTCCTGATGCTGCCGCCGGGCTACGAAGGCGAGGTGCCCGAGGGGTACCACGTGCTGAAGACCAACACCTATGGGCACTGGGTGATCTGGCGCGGCTTCCAGGTCGACGGATCGCCGAAGCCGGCGGTCGAGGCGACGAAGAAGTCGTTCCGCATGTACCCCTGGTCGAAGCGCGCGAACCCGCCGGCGATGACCTTCGTCGAGGCGTCGGGCACGTTCAACAACACCATTCACAGCATGGAGTTCGAGATCTTCGAGGAGATCAACGCGGTCGTGCAGGCCGAGCCCTCGGTCGGCCAGGACCCCGAGATTCTCGGCGTGCTCCGGTCCATCGGCATCGAGAGGGGCAAGCCGTTCGCGCCCGATGCGCGCATGAAGCGAATCCTGACCGAGTCGGCCCAGGTCGGCGCGGCCACGGTGCGAACGATCATGTCCCAGCCGCGGGATGAGGGGTTCTACTTCTATCCGGGCGAGAGCAGGACCTGGACGAACCCGTTCGTGGGCGGCAGCTACCAGTTTCTTTCCGATGGCGCGCGGCTGCTCGACGCGCGAGCAGCGTTCCACTTCTACGCAACGGGCATCACGCCCGCGATGGCGGCGCAGATCATCGGGAAGGGCTCGAAGTATGCGTGCGGGTACGTCGACAAGGACGGCAATCCGTTCGACGGAAGCAAGACCTACCGCATCCACGTCCCGGCCAATCCGCCGATGAAGGACTTCTGGTCGTTCACGCTCTACGACAACCAGACGCGCTCCATGCTGCAGACCGACGAGCGGTTCCCCGGCATCGACAACAACCGGGAAGGGCTCGTCCAGAACGAGGACGGGTCCTGGGACCTGTACTTCGGACCGGTGGCGCCGAAAGGCAAGGAGCGGAACTGGGTCCAGACGGTGCCCGGCAAGGGCTGGAACATCATCTTCCGCCTGTACGGACCGCTGAAGCCCTGGTACGAGAAGACGTGGCGGCCGGGCGACCCCGAACTCGTTCGATAGCGCGGCGGGGCGTCGGCCGAGAGGTTCGGTGCCCTGTCTTCTCCGCCGCGCGGCGATCGACCCTCGGAGGGGCCTTCGATGGGCACCGGCGGGAGGAGCGGGCCCCTCCGCCGGTAAGCTGGCCGCTTCCCGATGACCGAGCCGCACCCGACGCCCCGCCACGACGACCTCGTCTACGACGTCGGCCTGCACACGGCCCAGGACACGGCGTTCTACCTGCGCAAGGGTTTCCGCGTCGTCGCGTTCGAAGCCAACCCCGAGCTGGCGCGCGCGGCGCGTGAGCGCTTCGCCGAAGAGGTCGGCGCGGGCCGGCTGGTCGTCGTCGAGGGCGCGATCGTCGAACCGGCGACGCTGGCGGCGGGCACCACCAGGGTGCGTTTCTTCGCCAACGACACCTTCAGCGAGTGGGGCACCGTGTGCGAGGACTGGGCGGAGCGCAACGTGCGCCTCGGCACGAGCAACACCGTCGTCGAGGTCGACGCGATCGACTTCGTGGCGGTCCTGCGCGAGCACGGCGTGCCGCACTACATGAAGATCGATATCGAGGGCGTCGATCTCGTGTGCGTGGAGGCGCTCCACGCGTTCGCGCAACGTCCGAAATACCTCTCCATCGAGTCCGACAAGACGAGCTTCGAGCGCCTGCAGCACGAGGTCGATTCCCTCGCCGGCCTCGGCTACGACGCGTTCCAGGCGGTCGAGCAGTCCTCCATCCCGGTCGAGCAGAGACCGCCCGAACCGGCACGCGAGGGCGCTTTCGTCGACCACCGCTTCGAGCACGGAGCGTCGGGCCTCTTTGGCGCGGAGTTGCCCGGCGACTGGGTGTCGCGCGACGCGGTGCTGCGCGCGTACCGCGGCATCTTCCGCGGCTACCGCGTCGCCGGTGACGATGGCTTCCTCAGCCGATCGAAGTTCCCGGGCGCCGAGATCGTCCGCTCGATCGTGCGCCGCGTCACCAAGGTGTTCACCGGCCGGGACATCGCCGGCTGGTACGACACCCACGCGCGCCGGCCGGACTGAGAGCACGGCGGCAAGCAATGGCGCCAACTCCGGTGGTCAGCGCTTGTCGCCCGGGCGAGGCCCACGGATGTGCCACCGCGCGAAGCCAAGCACGATCAAGGCGGCGATCAACGCGCCGCCGAACTCGCGCGCGGATTCGACCTGCGGCCGATCCGGCGACATCGAAAGGCCGATCGAGGCGTAGTCATCGGACTTCAGGTAGTCGATGAGCCCCGGCGCGGACATCAACAGACAGGCGAGAAGCATGCCCATCGCGACCCCGAACACCACCGGCATCCGCCGACCCAGGCCCCACCCGATCGGGACCGCGGCGGCGACCACGTAAACCGTCACCCACAACACCGGGTCCGGGTCGTTGATCTGCAGAACGGCCAAGGCGATCAGGGCCAAAGCGGGGACGAGCTGAATGAAAATTCGTTTCACGTCGGTAGCTCCGGGGACAGGAGTACGGTGCCGTATCGAGAACGGTCAGATGAGGAAGCCGATGCCGGTCGGACTCAAGGCCCCACCCTCACGGTCACAAGGCGATTCTCGCCGTCGGCGAGCCCGATAGAAGTTTCCTGCTTGGTTTCGCCGGTTCCGACCGTCAGCTGGTACGGCCCACCCTTCAGATTGCGAACGACGACGAAGCCCCGGCCGACGACCGAAACCTCTCCATGAAAGACCGGAACGCCGTCGCGTCTCAGCACCAGCGGAAGCTGGCGAATCGTGCCGCCGACCTGCAACTCGATGCGAAGCCGTGCGGGGCTCGGGTCCATAGGGAGCACGACTTCGTCGCGATCGACCGGGAACCGGCGCGCTTGGACGTGTCGGTCTCGCAAGCTGGCGCCGACGAAGATGTCGACGCCGGCAGGCACCTCGGCCGAGGCCACGCCCTGTTCGTCCGTGACGCCTCCCGCCGACACGCCATCCGGTACGTTGAAGAAGACAAACACGCCGGCCGCCGGTGTCTCGTCGCGATTCAAAACCTGCGCCCGGAGACGGCGCATCTTGCGGCCTTCCAGTCGCACTTCGATCGGCTTCGACCCCTCGGTGAACTCGCGACCGGAGAACCGGTATTCGGCAGCGCGCCACCCTTGTTTGAATTCGACTCGAAACTCCATGCCGTCCGGGATGCCCGACACGGTCACGAGCCCATCCTGGTCGACACGGGTCGATCCAAGAAGGTCGAAACTGTCGCGGGGGCGGACTTCCGGCTTCGAACGTAAGAGGACCCGCGTTCCGGCGACCGTCTCGCCGATGACTCGAAAGCGGGCCGTCTTGCTCTTCTTCCACCGGAGCGTGGCGGAGCGCGAAGAGCCCTCCGCACCCGTGGACAGAACTGTCTGCGTCGTGCGACCGTCTGTGCTGGTGGCGCGCAGCAGCAGACGCGCTTTCGAGGGCATGTGGTCGATCCGAACCGGGAGCTGGAGGTCCTCCGGCAGACGCGCAAGGAGCGACGCGGCCTCGGGTTCGGCGGCGGCCACGCCGACATCGATCTGGTGAGGGCCGTGCTCGCCCCCGCGACGGAGCGGAAACGCCACGGCGTCCCCCCCGCCGCCCTCGTCGGCCAGATAGTGAACAGTCAGCTCGCGAATCGCCTCCTCGGCGCCCGCCTCGACGATGAGAGTCGTGCCCTGTTCGAGCGTCGCGGAGACGAGTTCCTTGACCGTGCCCCGGTTCGGAAACCGGATGAAGCGTCGTGCATACCCCCGCGCATCGATCGACAAGGAGACGCTGTCGAGCTGCGGAAGCGGAACGCGCCACTCGCCCGGGCGAGCTGTTCGCTTCATCGAAACAGGTTCCCACCGTCGAAGCACCGACCGGTCCTCGAGACGCCGCACACGTGGCTCCGGGACAGGTTGGCCCGCACGATCGTGAATCGCGAGGACACGTGACGCGATGCCCTCGAGCGGCGGCAGCGTGTATCGAACGACGCCACGCTCGGGCATCGCCACCCTTCCGAGCGACCGCCCATGCAGCGGGCCGCCGTCGGCGTGGAGTTCGACGATGCCACGGAGCCAGTCACCGGCCTCGATCGCGTCACGTGTCGAAGGCAGGTCAAACACCCGCTGGATCCCATTCACCCGCTCCCCCACTCGAACGCGAGGCAGCGAGTCGCGCAAGCCCGGGGGGATGTCGAGGATGAGACGCGCACCGGGCCGCAGGCGAATCTCGCCGCGCCCAGGCAGCCGCACGTATCCGTACTGACGGGGATAGCCGGGTGCCACACCCCAAACGATGTATCCGGCGGGTCGCGGAATCTCGATTCTGAGCTCGCCCTGTGCGTTTGTCGTACCGCGGATTGTGTTGTCGGACACTTGCACTTCCGCGATCTCGACCCGAGCCGATGCCACCGGGCGACTGGTGAGCGCGTCGACGACGCGAATCCGCGCGATGGGGAGACCCGGGCTCGCCGCAGTCCCGCCGTCCGGGGGTTCGCCGTCCGGGGGTTCGCCGTCCGGGGATTCGCCGTCCGGGGATTCGCCGTCCAGGCCGGCGCGCGCGGCGTCGAGTTCCGCGCGGTCGGGAGTATCGTCCGCACGGCCGGCTCGGTTTTCCGGGTCGTGCTGCAGCACGAGGATGACCGCGACCACGAAGAGTCCGAGAGTGAGCGCGACTCCCCACACGCGCCGGTGCTTGCCTACCCCGTTCATCGCCGAACGCATGCTACCGCGTGGCATGGCGTTGCCAACCCGGCCGGGATGTGTCTTCGGCCAAGTCGCTCCCGCTTGCGCGCGAAGAGCGCGGCGCCATCGCTTTCCGCCGCGCGCCGGTCGAGCGCAGCTGCTCCATCGCGCCCAGGCAACCGGCGAGCAGCCCGATCGCGTGCGCCTCCGGCACGGGGGCGGCGCCGATCGGCAGCGCGGCCATCGTCGTGCCGCCGGTCAGAAGCTCGTGCGCGACCTTCGCGCCGACCACGAGCAGCAGCCAGGGCGCGCGTTTCATCGCGACCTGCGCGAACCAGCCGTGCAGCACGCCGGACAGCCCGACGTAGGCCGCCAGGTCGGGTCGCGCGCCGGCGACGCCGATCGCGACGACGGGGGCGAGCCAGAGAAACGACCGCAGCGACGCACCCAGCAGCACCAGCGCGACGCCGGCACCGACGTCGAGCGCGAAGTGCGTGGCGCTCGCGTGGGCGAGGTGCGCCGTGAACAGGCGCCACGGCTGCGACCAGAAGCCGGGGCCGAGCCTCAATTCGGTGAGGTCGACCCCGGCGGTGGCGATCGCGCAGGCACACGCCAACGCGGCCGCCGGGAGGACGGAACGAGTCACGCGTCCTTCCTCCGGAATCCGGCGGCGAACAGCAGACCCATCACCAGGATCCAGAAGCTCCCGATCGCGCCGCCGCCGCGGTTTCCACCGCCGTCCGTCGCCCGATCGGCGCTGCGACGGTTCTGTGCGCGGGAGGGCGCATGCGACGCCTTGCTGCCCGCGTGCGGGTTGCGACCCTGCGCCGTGCGCACGTTCTGGCCGTGCTGCGCGCGGTGGCTCGCCGCGGCGCGCTCCTTCGCGCGACGCTTCGTGTTCGCGTCGCCGAGGTTGTACTCCGACTTGCGCGACGGATCGACCACCACCATCGCGGTGTCGTCGGTCACGATGGAGTAGCGCAGCGCAAGATCGATAGCCGACCGCTTGCCGCTGTCCTCGTTCTCGCCCTCGGACTGCATGCCGCGTTCGAGGTCGCGAATGGCGGCCAGTGCGTACAGGCGTTCGATCTCCGGGTTGTCCGCATCCACCGCGGGCAGCTCCACGTCGATCTCCCAGACCTTCGCTTCGCCGCCAATGCGGCCGCGCACCGCGAGCGTCGTCTTACCCGGCTTGTCGTACTTGCCGACCAGCACGAGTTGCTCGCCCAGGTAGAGGTTGCGCGGACGGCGCGGGTAGAGCTCGGTCGCGCCCCGCATCGACGCGCGGATCGCGTGCAGCGCCTCGTGACTCATGCGCTCCCGCGCGAGCATCAGGTGCGCGCCGATCTCCTCGTGCACGCCGATCGCCTTCGGGAAGCCGCCGGTCGTCTCCGCGACGTCGCGCAGGAGCGGCCAGTTGGCGCCGTTCCCGATCGCGAAGGTGAAGAGGCGGATGTCGTGCTTCTCCGCGAGTCGGCGGAACGACCGGGTGTCCTTCGGGCCGATGTTCGCCGCACCGTCGCTGACCAGCACGATGGCGGTCGAACGGTCGGCGTCGGCGAGGCCGTAGCACTCGGTCAGCGCGGGGTAGAGCGCGGTGCCGCCGCCCGCCTGCAGCTTCGACGCCTGGGCGCGCACCCTCTCCGCCGCGGGCGTGCCGGCCGCGATCCAGGCGCGGTTCACGACGTGGGTGCCGTTGTTGAAGAGCACGACCTTGAATCGGTCGCCCGGCGGAAGCCCACCGATCGCGCTCGCGATGGAACGCGACAGCATGCGAATCTTCTCGCCCTTCATGGAACCGGAGACGTCCAGCAGAAAGATCCAGTCGCGACCCGCGGTGATGCGGGCGAGGTTCTGGCCGGGCGTCACGACGGCGAGGAAGGTGCCCTCCGCCGCGTCCTTCTCCTTGTGCGTCATGAGCTCGACGCGCGCGGGCAGGTCGGCGCGCAGGCGGTAGTAGAGGACGAAGTCCTTGTCGAGCGTCGCCTGGGGCAGCTCGACGGATCCGGTCCAGCCCTCGCCTTCGGACGGCGTCGCCCGGAACGCGCCGTGGCTCGGGCAGTGCAGGCCGTCGACGCCGAACGCCGTCTTGAGCCGCACGTCGAAACGCAGGCGGCCGGACGTCTTTTTCTCCATCGTCCAGAACCCCTTGTCCATCCCGTCGTCGGTGTTGCCCGGCGTGAGGGGGTAGACGTAGCGACCGACGCCGTTGTCGATGTCGAGCGTCTGGATGTAGACGACGTGCGCCTCCACAAGAGCGCCGGCGCGCACGCGGGCGAGCGACACCTGGTAGTAGCGGTAGTCCTTCTTCTCCGCAAGGCCGGCGTCGCGGCCGGCGGCGCGCTCATTCTCGTAGATCTCGCGGGCGCGCGCGACCTCGACGACCTCGCCGACGACGCGCTTGCCGTCGATCTCGAAGCTGAGTTCGCAAAGGGCCGCCTCGCGCGGCAGGGGCATCGACCAGACCGCTTCCTGGTCGGAGCCGCTCGCGTTCTCGAGCGTCTGCTTGACCGTGGTCGTGGCGAAGCCGTTGTTCAGGACGATGTCGACGTCGTGGCCGCGGATCGTCAGCTGGCCCGTGGCGGGCGGGGCGGTTTCGGACTCCTCGACCGGCGCGGGCGCCTCGTTGGCGAGCGCCGGCAGGGCGACGCATGCCGCCAGCAGGAGCGAGAGTGTGGGTTTCCATCGGTACATCGCTTGTTCCTCCTAGCCCGGTCGTTCCGGACTGTCTGGAGGATCGCGCGGATCGCCGATGCCCCAAGCCAATCAAGGTGTGGCAGTTGATTAGTCTTGCGAATTGAACGGGACGGCGGCCGAGGAGTCGAGCTCGTGCCCGCAGGTCTCCCTCAGCGCTCGTCGGCGACCCACCCCTTGGCGGGGTCGATCCTGCCCGACCAGAGGACGGCGCCGGTGCGGCGATCGATCATCTCGCAGCGCTCGTAGTAGCCGTCTTCATCCTCATCGAGCCAGCGTTCCAGGAGCTTGGCGCTGTGCGCGGTTTCGCTGCGCTCGGCACGTCCGTTCTGGTCGCGATCGAACGTGCGCACCCGCTCATTGCCCTGGCGGTCCAGAACCGAGGCGAGCTCGAATACGCCGTTCTGATCGGCGTCGATGTAGCGTGAGTAGAGGAGACCGGCGCGGTCGTGCACCTCGATCTTCTCGTACACACCGTTGTCGTCGCGATCGAATGCACGCCGGGCGAGCTTGTCGTTGTCGCGCCACCGCTCGACTGAGCCCGAGCCGGTCCACTGAACCGTGAAGTGAGGATGACCGGGCGCCTCGGCTTGCTGCTTCGTCCAGAGGTGGAGGCATAGACCGGCGAGGATGAGGCATGCGATGCTCAGCGTGGGGATCCAGTTCGAAGCGCGGGCAACGGTGCCTTCCGGCCTACTTCCGCTCTCTTCCTCCGGCGCGTTCCCCGTGGCTTGGTCCACCGCCTCGGCCTGCTCCGCCCGCGCGGCTTCGAGATCCTGGAGCGCTGCTCGCGCCTGCTCGAGCTGGGAATGGGGTACCAACACCTGGATGCCGCCCGAGCGACCCATGAGCTGTTGGCTCATCGCGAACTCGTCGCTCAGGCTGTCGCCCACGGCCTCGGCGTGGATTCCGAAGCCCTTCAGGGAACCCACGATCAGCTCCGCTTCAAACGGGCTGGAGGCGGGGGTGAGTTCGACCATGCGATCGTCGGTCATGCTGTCTCCTGCATCCAGAGGGGCCGTGGCCGCGGCGCCCGCTACTTCGGCAGCTCGATCTCCACAGGTTGGTTCACCGCCTTTACCTCGACCTGCTTCTCGCGCAGCTTGCCGTCCACGGTGCCAATCACCAAGCGGGACTTGCCCTCGGGCAGATGGATGGTGAACGTGCCGCTCTCGACGTTGGCGTGAAACACGCGCTTGTCCGGAGGACCGACCGCTGCGATGCGGTAGTGCTCGAGCGGCTCGCCGCCGACCTTCAGCGTGCCGGTCACCTTTCGGAGCTCGGTCACCTCCACGAGGGCGGTGCCCTTCTTGACCTTCTTGTAGGTGCCGAGCAGCGGGACCTTCTCCCGGTTGAGGCTGCGGAGGATGAGGATGTAGGGCGGTGCGCCGATGGCGACGCCGCCACCCGCCAGCTTGATGACGCCTTCGCGATCGGAGTTCATGCCGCCGTCCATGAAGCGGCTCGACCACCACATCTGCACGCCGGTGAGGGGCAGGCCATCCGGATCCACAAGCTTCACCTTGGTCACCTCGACGAGAGGATCGCCGCGGGTGATGTACTTCTCGGTGAACTTCGCCGTCTTGACCGGCTTGTTCTTGCCCGGCTTGACCTCCACGTCGCGGATGGCGAAGTCGAAGTTGTGGTTCTTGAAGTAGAGCCGCGCGGGGCCGACCGGCACCTCCTCGTGCTCGAAGCGTCCCGACTTCGGATCGGGCTTCACCTCGAAGCCACTCATCCCGAAGCAGCTGTTGATCCAGATGCGCGCACCCTTGAGCTGCTGGCGCTTGCCGGCGATCTTGCCCTTGAGCACACCGAACGGCGCCAGCTGCACTTTGAGATCCTTGCTGCCCTGCGCGAACCCGGTCCCCTTTTGCGTCTTCACGAACACGGTGAGCACCGCGTCGGCGGGCAGGTTCTGGAAGTTAAAGCGACCCTTCGCGTCGGTCTGCCCCTTCATCGGCTGGCCGACGAAGAGCCAGTTGTCGTAGTGGGGCGAGAGCGCATAGCGTGCCACCCCGATGCGAGCCTCCACCGCGACGCTCGCGAGCGGTTTGTTGTCGGCGTCGAGAACGACGCCGCCAATCTCCTCAGCCTGGGCCAGAGTTGCGAACAGGAGCGCACAAACCATCCACCTCACGCGTTCCAGCTTACTTGTTCGCGGCCGACCGACACGGTGCCACGCTCGTGGGGTCGAATCGCCCTTGTCGAGGACGTACGCTACTCCGACACGCCACGATGGCATCCCTTCTCCTCGTCCGCCACGGGCCCGATCGCGGCCGTATTCCGAACTATCTCGAGCACATCCTCGACGCGGTCCGCGAATCGGACCCCGAGGTCATGCAGGCGGTGCGCGACCATCGAACGGGGAGCCCGGCTCCCTCGCTCGACGACACGCGCGCCGTCGTCTTCTGGCTCGGCGATCCCCTGCGCGAGTGGTATCCCGACTGCTACACGGACGCCTCCGCGATCGCGCGCGAAGCGGAGAAGCGCGGCATTCGCATCGTGAACCACCCGGACGCGCTCTCCCGTTCGGTCAAGAGCGTGCAAGCGCGCCTCTGGCACGAGGCGGGCATCGACACCCCGTCCATGACGCGTTTCGAAAGCCGGGAGGAGCTGCGGGAACTACTCGAGGGTGTGCGCTACCCGGTGGTGCTGCGCGCCGACGAAGCGCACGCGCAGAGGGGCATGCGCATTCTGAACGAAGCGGCGGACCTCGGCGATGCCGCCGTCGAGCTCCCGGGAGCACTGGCGGAGTTCGTGGACACGCGCGCGGGCTGGCGGACCGTGCGGCCGCGCTCAATCTGGGCGCGGCTGTTCCACAAGAAACGCGCGTTCGTCATGGGCGACATCGTGCGGACCAACCACAT
>JBCDBY010000002.1:0-47680 GCA_039182715.1 Planctomycetota bacterium | reverse complement strand
GGCGGCGGCCCCGGAGGGCCCGCCGCCGGCAGGGTGGAATCCGATCGAAATAGGCTTACTTCAGGTACATGCGCATCGCGTCTTCGAGGTGGTTCCGCAGCAGGATCTCGAGGCTCTTCTCGGTCTCCTCCAGGAACTCCACGAGGTCGCGGCACTTCGGCTTGCGCCCGTAGGTCTCGATGATCTTGCGCATCGACTTCATCAGGCGATCGGTGTCGAACACCTCGGGGTGCTGATCCTTCGAGAGCTTGACGACCAGCTGGCCGTCCTGCACCGCGAAGTGCGCACCCTTCTTCGAAGGCGTCACCCGCGCACGGTGGTTGGTCTGCTTCTTGGTCTTTCGCACTGTGGTGGCCATGCTTTCCTTTCGGATCGCCGGCCGCCCGGCTACTAGTGGGAACTCGAATCCGCGTCCCATTGCGGGACGACCCGCATGACGCCCGTTCGCCGCGAACTCCTCACCATCAGCGCACTCGCGTGGCCCGTCGTCCTGACACGGCTCGCCACGCTCATGCTGGGGCTCGTCGACACGCTCATGGTCGGGCGCCTCGGCGTGGCCGAGATGGAGGCGGTCGGACTCGCCGACGTCTGCATCTTCGGCTCGCTCATCCTTGCCTTCGGCGTCGTGCAGGGCATCGATCCAATCGTCAGCCAGGCGAAAGGCGCCGGCGACCGGCGACGCATGGGGCTCGCCCTGCAGCGCGGCATCGTGATCGCCCTGCTGCTCGTGCCGGTGCTCTCGCTCTTCTGGTACGAGACCGGCGCGATCCTGCGCGCGCTCGGCCAGACGGAGGCAAACGGCGCGCTCGCCAACGTCTACGCGCGCACGCAGATCTTCTCGATCGCGCCCGTACTGGTCTTCGTCGCCATGCAGCAGTACCTGCTCGGCCGTGGCCTCATGAAGACGCCTCTCGTCGTCGCGATCGCCGCCAACTTCGCCAACGTCGCCTTCAACGAGGTGCTGATCTTCGGACGCCTCGGCTTCCCCGCCATGGGCGTCGAGGGCGCCGCGATCGCGACCGGCCTCACGCGCGTCTTCTCGCTCATCGCGCTCGTCATCGCCATCCGCGCCGGGCGGCTGCTGCGGGGCGGGTGGACCGGCTGGTCGCGCGATGCGCTCAAGCTCGAGGGGCTCGCCCAGGTGCTGGTCATCGGCATCCCGATTGGGCTCGCGTTCGGGCTCGAGGTATGGGCCTTTCAGACCTCGACGCTGCTCGCCGGCCGGCTCCCCTCCCCCAACGCCGCGGCACACATCATCGTGCTGCGCATGGCGTCGCTCGCCTTCATGGTTCCTCTGGGGATCAGCGTCGCGACCTCCACGCGCGTCGGCAACCTGATCGGCAAGCGGGACTATCCGGAGGCGCAGCTGGCGGCCTGGGTCGCGCTGGGATTGGGCGGCGCGATCATGGCGTTTTCCACGCTCGCGTTCGTGTTCGGAAGCGAGCTGTGGCCGCGGATGTTCACCCGCGACCCCGAGGCGATCGCGCTGGCGGCCGCCGTCTTCCCGGTCGCGGCGGCCTTCCAGTTCTTCGACGGCGCACAGGCGGTCGGCGCCGGCGTGCTGCGCGGCATGGGCCACACGCAACCGACCGTGGTCTTCAACCTGCTCGGCTTTTGGGCGCTCGGCATCCCGCTGGGATGGCTCCTCGGCATCCAACTCGGCTACGGCCTCGCCGGCATCTGGTGGGGACTGGCGGCGGGGCTGCTTGTCGTCGCGGCGCTGTTTGTGGGGTGGATTCAACTTCGAGGACCCGCGCGGCTGGGTCTCGAAAGCTCCTAGCTGCCGCCCCCCGTGGGCTCCTGCAGCGCCATGACCATGAGCGCGGTCGAATAGACGCGGCCGCCATCGTTGGCCCACGGGCCGACCGGGTCCCAGCTGCCGGTGCGCGAGCCGGAGCCCTTCTTGTGCTGCAGGCTGGCGATCGTGGCCAGGGCCTTGTCGTCCCACGTGCGGCCGACGGATCCGCCGACGCGCCGGCAGGCGAGCGTGGCCCAGTACCAGTAGTAGAGGTCGATTCCGCCGATGACGCCCTTGGACGGCCGCCTGCCGAGCAGCAGGCGCAGGCTCGATTGGATGTCGGGCGCGTTCTTGCCGCGTCCCGCGGTGAGCTTGGTCACGATGCCGCTCGCCGTCAGGGACTCGCTGCGGTGGGCGGGGAAGGTGTTCTGCTTGCCTTCCGGGCGCGCGGGGGGACCGCCCCGACGCTGGTAGCCCGTGCGACCCGTGTTCGGATCGGTCATCTTGTCGACCCAGGCGAGGCTACCCTTGATCGCGGCGTCGAAGTCGGCCGCGCCGATGGGAAGCCGCGCGCGGCGAGCGCGGCGCAACGCCTCGACGCACCAGCCGGTGATCGAGGTGTCGTTCTCGCCGGCGCGCGGTTCGTAGCGCCAGGCGAGATACGGGTTGCGCGCCTGCAACAGGAAGGTGATGCCGGCCGTCGCCGACTTCTTCCATCGCAGGTTCTTGGTGCGCCGGAATCCCTCGCACATCGCCGCGGTGGCGATGGCGGTGTTGTACATGAAGTGCTGCGAGCTGCGGGCGCCGAAGCACCCCTCCGTATCCTGTTGGTTGAATAGGAAGGTCAGTCCTCGCTCGATCGACGCCTCGTGGACCTGCGGGTCGCGCGCCTGCATGAGCGCCAGCAGCGCCAGCCCGCTCACGCCGACGTCGTAGAGCGTGCCGCCCCGGCCGTCGCTCTTGTCGTTGTTGGGGTCGTGCTTGGCGAAGTTGTCCGCGTCCCAGCGGCCGTCGTCGTCCTGGTGCTTGACCAGCCAAGCCAGGCCCATCTCGATGGACTTGCGGACGTCCGGCCGGAAAGGCAGGCGCTCCACGCGCTCCGGCCTGCGCTCGAGGCCGTCGAAGACCGCCACCGCCTCGGCGTATTTCGCGCGGGCGGCGTCGAGCTTGCCCTGTTTTTCCAGGATCTCGGCCTGCTTGATGAGCGCCTTCATCTTGAGCGCCATCAATTCGAGATAGGCCTCCGAATCCGCGTCGTTGGCCGACGCACCGGAGGAGAAAAGCAGCCCCACCACAAGAAAAGCCGTTCCCAACGGCACCCGCATGCCTTTGGGAACGGCCTTGTTCCGGGGTTGGTTCGATCAGGCGTCGGACTTTTTCAGGCGGACGGAGATGATCTTCACGTCCTCGACCGGCTTGGCGCCGGCGCCCACCTTGGTCTTCGAGATCGCATCGACGATCTCCATGCCGTTCTTGACCTCGCCGAAGACGGTGTGCTTGCCGGTCAGGTGCGGCGTATCCACGACGTTGATGAAGAACTGCGAGCCGTTGGTGTTCGGACCGCTGTTCGCCATGGCGAGCACGCCGCGCTTGGGCGCGTGCGACGAACGCGAGTCGTGGTACTTGTAGCCGAGGGTCTCGTATGCCAGCAAGAGCGTCAGCTCCAGAAGCTTCTTGTTCGCCTCTTCCTGACGCTGCTTGAACTCGTCGTCCGACTTGATGCCCATCGACTTGATCAGCGGCATGATCACCTGCGCCTGCCACTGCTGCTGCGAGCGGATCAGCAGGTACGGGTGCGGCGCACCGTTCTGCACCGCCTTGAGCTTGTCGAGGCCGAGCGCCTTCGCGTTGATCTCGTCCTCGAACTTCTTCACCGGGCTGCCGCTTCCGGTCCCGATCGGGCAACCGCCCTGGATCATGAACTTGTCGATGACGCGGTGGAAGATCCGCCCGTCGTAGAACGGCTTCTTCACCGTCTCGCCGGACTTCGGATCGGTCCACTCCTTGGTGCCCTCGGCGAGGCCGACGAAATTGGCGACCGTCTTCGGACACTCATCGGCGAACAGCTCGATCTCGATGTCCCCCATCGAGGTCTTCATGATCACGACCGGGTTGGCGGCCTTGGCCGGGAGCTGTTCCGCCTTCGGCTGCTCCTTCGTCTCGGGCTGCGGGTCCTGGGCGAACACGAATCCGGCCAGGAGCAGGAAGGGGATGAAATACTTCATAAGCGATCCATTCTAGGCGTGAAATCCAGCGACGGATTGTGGTCGAATTCGTGCGCATGCGAAGGGTGTTCGTGCTCCTCGGGCTGCTGGCCCTCCCCGCGTTCGGCCAGACCCGGGCCGATCTCAATCTGACTCCCATGGCGGAGGACGTGAACGCGCAGCTGCGCTACGAGATCGACTTCTATCTCGACTCCGAGACCGAGGGCGGCGCCGATTTCGACATGTTCATCGTCGGCTTCGACGGCCGGATCAAGCTCAATCCGAAGGCGGGGCGCGCCTCGCCCAAGCTCGGATTCGATGTGCTCCGCATCCAGTTCGACACCGACGACCCCACCATCCCCAGCGGCCTGACCGACACGTCGGTGGCCGTCGGCTTCGGGCTCGGCCCGCCGCTCGCGGGCTGGATCTTCCAGGCCTCGGTCGGCATCGGCTGGGCGGGCGACAAGCCGTACAACGGACGAGGCACCTACGGGCTCGCGAGCCTGACCGCACAGAAGATCCTCGGGAAGGGCAACTTCCTCTACCTCGGACTCGACTTCGACGGCAACCGCGTCATCTGGCCCGACGTCCCGTTGCCGATCGCCGGGTGGACGCGCATCTGGACCGAGGAGTTCCGCACGACGATCGGCTTCCCGTTCATCGCACTCAACTGGCGACCGGTCGACTGGTTCGAAATCGATCTGCGCTTCCTGCCGCCGATCAACGCCGTGGGCGGGTTCACCTTCCACCTCGGCGAGAAGTTCGACATCTTCCTGCGCTATCGCGGCGCGAACTTCGGCTTCACGATCGACGACGACCCGCGCGACAACTTTCGGACCTTCTACACGGAGAACCGCGTCGAGCTCGGCTTCGCGTGGATTCCCGACAAGAACCTCGAGGCGAAGGTCGCGCTCGCGTGGACGTTCGAGCGACGCTTCCGTCGCGGCTTCGACGTAAGAGATACGGATACGATCGCGCGCTTCGACAGCGGCCTGGCGATCGCCGTCATCTTCAACTTCCGGTTCTGACGTTTCCGGCCACCACGTTGCGCGAGGAAGATCGGTTGCCTTCGTAACCGTGATTCGCGGTTGTTTCGCTTCCAAATGAGTTGAGACAAACCCATTTGCATCCGCGCCCGTAAGCGCGGGTATGCGGACGGTGTTTCTCTCCCTGCTTCTCGTATCGATTGCGTGCGAGGAGTTCGACGCGGGCTCCGTGGAAGCCACGATCCCCTCCTACGCGCTACGGGAAGTGCGGCCCGGCCCGCTCGTACCCGAAGCGATGCGCCCGACGATCCTGGCACCCTTCCCCGGCACGCTGATTCCGAACGCCATTCCCGACTGAATCGTCGTCGGCAACGGGACGGTCGTCCCGAATTACCTCGCCGCCGTCGGTGCGCCCCCCACCGGCGGTCACGGCTCGCTCGTCGGCGACCGCATCGTCGACGCGTTCGCCGCCATCGACCCCGCCGACCCGCGCATGCGCATGCTGGTCGCGCACTACCCGCGGCCCGACCTGCCGGGCCGGTGCGTCGCCGTCGTCACCGCGATCCACACGCTGCCGGAGCCGCACATCGAGGAGGACCAGGATCTGCTGCGCCACTACTACCGCGGCATGCGCAAGCGGCGGCCGTACGCCGGCATGCTGTTCGAGGTGCGCCAGGTCTGGCAGACCGAGGGCGGCACGCCGCGGCTCATCGAGGCGACGATTGATCTGAGCGAGGGCTTCGTCGCGCCGGCACGCTATCGCGGCTTCGTGGCGCTGCTCGGCGATGCGCGCGCCTTGCGCATCACCGAGGACATCACGCGCTCCGGCCACTTCCACATGTATGGCGCGGACCGGCGCGGCGGCCTTCTGTGGTGCGATCGCAGCTACGGCCTGGGCGAGCCCGAGCCGTTCATGGCGGAGTACGAGATCGGTCGCAAGCGACGCATCGAGCGGTCGTTGCCGCCCGCGCTGGTCGCCCAGCTCAAGAACTACGTGACTCGCTTCTAGCCGGCCCTTCTAGCCGGCCTTGGTCACCGGCTCCATGACGGAGCCGACCGACATGTGCGGGCCGAAGCGCGCGAAGGCGAGCGAGAGCTGTTCGCGGCGCAGCACGCCGACGATCTGCTGGCCCATGAGGACGGGGAACTCGCTCTGGCCGGTCCGCGCGAAGATCGCGAGCGGCTTCTCAAGCGGGTCGTGCGGGGAGAGCGTGCTCATCGAGGCGAGCGCCTCGAGATGCGCCAGCTCGGCGCCGCCCTGCGTCCAGACGACGAAGGCGATGAGCAGCAGCATCGGGCTCCAGTAGAACGCCGCGATGGCGAAGCCGATCGCCACGACGCGACCGATGCCGACCGCGACGCGCGTCGCCCGTAGACGCGACGTGCGCAGCGCCAGCAGCGCGCGCAGGACGCGGCCGCCATCCATCGGGAAGGCGGGGATCAGGTTGAAGACGACGAGCGCGATGTTCGTGACGAGCAGCGTCATACCGTAGCCGGTCAGCCAGACCACCGGCAGCAGCACCAGCGCGATGAGCACGTTCACGGCCGGGCCGGCCAGCGCGACAACGAGCTCGCGGCGCGGCTCGGTCGGCACCCGCTCGAGCGCGGCGATGCCGCCGAAGGGCAACAGCGTGATCGAGCGCGTGGGAATCCCGTAACGACGTGCGGCGAGCGCGTGGCCGTACTCGTGCAGAAGGACACACCCGAACAGGGCCGCCATGAACCCGACGCCCGCCGCGGCGGAACGCCCGGCCTGCCATTCCGACCAGCCGACGAGCGCCATGAGCGCCAAAAGGGTCCAGTGGATCCGCACACGGATCCCGGCATACGTGCCGACGTCCCAGCTCGAGAGCATTACTCAGGAATACGACGCACAGGCCGTACCGGATCGCGGAATTATTCGGCGCGCAGCTGGAAGACGACGTCGTCGTCCTGGGGCGCCGTGCCGCCCATCTTGCGGTAGAGCGTCATGGCGGCCACGTTCGAGCGGTTCGTGACCAGCCAGACCGGGCCCTCCGTGAACTCGAGAAACGCGCCCGTCAGCGCGCTTCCGAGCCCGCGGCGCTGATGGCTCTCGGCGACGTCGATCTCGTAAAGGAGCCACATCGAGATGGCGACGTCGACGCGCGGCAGCCGGTAGCCGTAGACCCATCCGACCGGCGTCCGGCCATCGAGCGCGACCAGCATGAGGTGACGATCGGTCGTGAGCCACTCCTGCATGGTGGCGAGAGAATGCCCACTCGTCTTGAAACGGTCCACGACCACGCGCGCGAGTTCGGCGTCGTCGGGTCCCAGCTCGCGGATCTCGATCACACGTCGAGCTCGTCCGCCTCGTCGGCGTGGTCCATGATGAAACGGTAGCGCGCCGACGCATCCTTGCCCATCAGCTCCTGGAAGGTGCGGTCGGCGGTCATCGGCTCGGGAATCTCGACCTGCAGCAGGCGACGGCGCGCCGGGTCGAGCGTCGTCGCCCAGAGCGTCTTGGGCATCATCTCGCCCAGTCCCTTGAAGCGCGTGATCTCCGGCTTGGCGCGACCGGTCTTCTCTTCGAGGATGCGTTCCTTGTCCGCGTCGTCGGCCGCCCAATGGGTCTCCTTGCCGATGTCGATGCGGTAGAGCGGCGGCTGCGCGATGAAGACGCGGCCGGCGGTGACAAGCGGCCGCAGGTGGCGAAAGAAGAACGTGAGCAGCAGCGTCGTGATGTGGTGGCCGTCGGAGTCGGCGTCGGCCAGCAGCACGATGCGCTGGTAGCGCAGCTTGCTGATGTCGAAGTTCTTGCCGATGCCGCACCCGAGCGCGATGACGAGGTCGTGCAGCTCCTTGTTCTGCAGCACCTTGCCGGCCGCGACCGCCTCGGTGTTGAGGATCTTGCCGCGCAGCGGAAGGATCGCCTGCGTGAGCCGGTCGCGCCCCTGCTTCGCGGTGCCGCCCGCCGAGTCGCCCTCGACGATGAAGAGCTCGCTCTCCTCGGTGCCGGGGTTGGTGCAGTCGGAGAGCTTGCCGGGCAGGGTGAGACGGCCCTTCGTCGCCGACTTGCGCACGACCTGCGTGGCGGCGGCGCGCGACGCCTCGCGGGCGCGGGCGGCGAGCACGATGCGCGCGACGATCGACTCCGCGGCGGAGCGGTTGGAATTGAGCCACTTCTCCATCGCCGGCCGTACCGCCTGATCGATGCGCGACTGCACCTCGGGGTTGTTGAGGCGGTCCTTGGTCTGCCCCTGGAACTGCGGATCGGTGATGAAGACGCTGAGAATGCAGACGAGGCCTTCGCGCAGGTCGTCGGCGGTGAGCGTCAGGTTCTTGGGCGCGAGCTTGTGCAGCTCGATCGTGTTTCGGATCGCCTTGCCCATGCCGGCGCGTAGGCCGTTCTCGTGCGTGCCGCCCGAGCCGGTCGGAATGCCGTTCACGTAGCTGCGCATGCACTCGTCGGTCGCCTCGCTCCACTGCATGCAGAGCTCGATGCGACACTCCGGATCGTCGCGCAGCATCACGAAGGGCGCCGGATGCACCGCGGGCGACTTGCGCTCCTTGAGCAGCCGGTCGAGGTAGTCCTCGATGCCGCGCGTGTGGTGGAAGGTCTCCTTCTTGCCGCTGACCTGGTCGTCGAAGGTGACCTTGAGACCGCGGTGCACGTAGCTGGCGATCTCGCAGCGCTGGCGGATGGTCGCCGGGTCGAATCGCGTGCGCGGGAAGATCGTCGGGTCAGGCTCGAAGTAGATCGTCGAGCCGCTACCGCGCGCCGCGCCGAGCGACTTGAGCTTGCTCTTCGTCTTGCCGCGCGCGAAGCTCATTTCGTAGCGCTTGCCGTCGCGCTTGATGGTGGCCACCATCTTCTGCGAGAGCGCGTTGACGACCGACGAGCCGACGCCGTGCAGGCCGCCCGCCGTCTTGTAGGCGCCCTCCTCGAACTTTCCGCCGGCGTGCAGCGTCGTGAGGATCACCTCGAGCGCCGGCTTCTTCGTCTTGGGGTGCTTGTCGACCGGAATGCCGCGGCCGTTGTCGACGCAGGTGATGGACGAGCCGTCCTTGTGCAGCGTGAGCGCCACCTCGGTGGCGTGCCCGTTCATCGCCTCGTCGACCGCGTTGTCGAAGATCTCCCAGACGAGGTGGTGCAGCCCGGCCGCGCCGACGCCGCCGATGTACATACCGGGGCGCTTGCGGACGGGGTCGAGCCCCTCGAGGACGGTGATGTCTTTGGCGGTGTACTTGGAGGACATGGCTAGGAGCTAGGAGCCAGGGGCCAGGGGCTCCGGACTGGGAACATCGTGCGGGACAACGCGGACGAAGTGTCCGTTCTTCTGGAGCTCGCGGCCCTTGCCGCCGCGGCCGGTGACCTCGTACTTGCCGGTGGAGACGGTCTTCGTGGCGCCGCGGTTGGTCTCGACGGTGAGCAGGTCGCGGTCGCCGCGCGAGGCGTGGAACCCGAGCAGCTCGTCGTCGGGCGCCAGCTTGATCAGCAGCACGCCCTTGCCGGCGCCGAAGAGGAAGTTGACCTCGTACGCGCTGCAGACCATCGCGCGCGCCTTGCGCGAGGCGGCCAGCAGCACCTCGTCGTCCTTGCGCACGAGGCGCTGGACGCCGACGACGTGGGCGCCCGCCTTGGGTCGCGCGTACTTGCGGCCGTTCTTCGTACTCGTCTCGGCGAACGTCGCAAAGGAGAAGCGCAGCGCGTAGCCGTCGCTCGTCGCGGCCACCGCGTGGATGTCCGGCTCGACTTCGGCGTCGGGCTTGCCGATGTCGCCCATGCGACGCTTGTCGAGCGAAAACGCGGCGACGATCTTCTCGCCGTCCTTGAGGTTGAAGCGCTTCTGGATCGGCTCGCCGTAGCCGGTGGTCGCCGGGATGTCGGCGATCTTCGCGGTGTACGCCGTGCCGTAGTTGGAGAAGAAGACGATCGGCGCGGTCGTCGAGCCCGGCTCCGCGGCGAGCACGGCATCGCCCTCGCGCAGCTTGGTCTTCTTGAGGTCTCGAATCTCCTTCTGCCGCTTCACCCAGCCGTCACGCGTCACCAGCACGACCGCGTCCTCTGCGACGATGAAGTCCTCCGCCGAGTACTCCGGCTCGTCGCCGACGCTCTCGAGCGTCGTGCGGCGCTTGCAGGCGGGGTCCTTCTTGTAGAGGTCGCGCAGCGCGCGCATCTCCTTCGTGACGATCTCCCAGCGGCCCGCCTCCTCGGCCAGCAGCTTGCGGATCTCGGCCGCGCGCTTGCGCTTCTTGTCGCGCTCCTCGCGGATGACGTTGATCTCCAGCTTGGCGAGCCGGTAGAGCTTCAACTCCAGGATCGCGTCCGTCTGGTCCTCATCGAGCGGGAACTCCTTCATGATCTTCTTCGCCGCGTCCGCCTTGCCGTCGCTGGCGCGAATGATCTTGAGGATGCGATCGAGCGCGTCGAAGACGGTCACGAAGCCGTCGAGCACGTGCAGGCGCTTCTCAAGCTGGCCAAGCTCGTGCTCCAGGCGGTTGGTGACGACGTCGAACCGGAACCAGAGGAAGTAGTTGAGGATCACCGTCAGCCCGCAGCGCTCCGGCTTGCCGACCTGCGGGTTGGCGGTCGGCACCAGGCAGGTCAGGTTGACGGCGAAGTTGCTCTGCAGCGGCGTGTTCTTGTAGAGGTACGCCAGCACCTTGGTCGCGTCCGCGTCGCGCTTCAGGACCAGCTCGATGTTGACGTCGTCGGTCGAGAGGTCGCGCACGTCGGTGAGCGCCGGCAGCTTGCGCGCCACGACGACGTCGGCGATGCGCTCGACGAGCGTCGCCTTGTTGACCCCGTAGGGAATCGAGTCGATCACCAACACCTTGGCGCCGCGCTGCTTGGGCCCCGGCTTGGTGGTGCCGCGGATGCGCACCGTCCCGTGGCCGTTGCGATAGATCTCGATCAGCTCCTCGCGCGAATTGATCACCTGGCCGCCGGTCGGGAAGTCGGGGCCGGGCAGGTCGTGCTCGAGGATCGTCGTGACGCGCGACTGCCGGTTCTTGAGCATGCGCAGCAGCGCGTTGCAGACCTCGACCGGGTTGTGCGGCGGAATGTTGGTCGCCATGCCGACCGCGATGCCGGTCGCGCCGTTGATGAGCAGGTTGGGCTGCTGCGCCGGCAGCACGACCGGCTCGTTCTTCGTGCCGTCGTAGTTGGGCCGGAAATCGACCGTCTGCTGGCCGATCTCGGCGAGCGTGCGGTCGGCGTCCGGCGAGAGGCGGCACTCGGTGTAGCGCATGGCCGCCGCGGGATCGCCGTCGAGCGAGCCGAAATTGCCCGAGCCGTCGATGAGCGGCATGCGCAGCGAGAAGGGCTGCGCCATGCGCACGAGCGCGTCGTAGATCGAGCTGTCGCCGTGCGGGTGGTAGGAGCCCATCACGTCGCCGACCACCTTGGCGCACTTGCGGTGCTTGGCGTCCGACCGGATGCCCGCCTGCCCCATCGTGTAGAGGATGCGGCGCTGCACCGGCTTGAGCCCGTCGCGCACGTCCGGCAGCGCGCGCGAAGTGATGACGCTCAGCGCGTAGTTGAGGTAACGCTCGCGGGCCGCCTCGTGCAGCGCGACGGTGCCCTCGTTGCCGAACTCGAGGTCGTCGAACAGGGACGGCTGCTTCTTCGCCGAGGTCTTCTTCTTGCGCTGGGCCAAGCGACGGATTTTAGCGAGAGGGAGTCCCTAGACGTTGAATAGGAAGTGCATGACGTCGCCGTCCGCGACGACGTATTCTTTCCCTTCCACCCGCATCTTGCCCGCCTCCTTGGCCGCCTGCTCGGAACCACAGGTGACGAAGTCGTCGAACGAAATCGTCTCGGCGCGGATGAAGCCCTTCTCGAAGTCGGTGTGGATCACGCCGGCCGCGCCGGGGGCCTTGGTGCCCTCGGGGATCGTCCAGGCGCGCACCTCCTTGGGGCCCGCGGTCAGGTAGGTGATGAAGCCGAGCAGCGTGTACCCGGCGCGGATGAGCTGGTTGAGGCCGGGCTCCTCCAAGCCGAGGTCGGAGAGGAACTCCTGCGCCTCCTCGTCGGGCATCTCGATCAGCTCCGACTCGATCTTGCCGGAGATGACGACCACCTGGGCGTTCTCCTTCGCCGCGTGCTCGCGGACGCGCTGCACCAGCTCGCCGCCGTCCGGCAGGTCGTCCTCGCTCACGTTGGCGACGTAGAGAATCGGCTTGGCGGTCAGCAGCCAGAGTTCGCGGAAGGTCTTGCGGAGCGAGTCCGCCGGCTCGTAGCTGCGCGCCGGCTTGCCCTCGTCGAGCAGCGCAATGAGCTCGTCGTACATGGGTAGCGCCGCCTTGGCCGCCTTGTCGTTGCCGCGCGCCTTCTTCTCGTCGCGGTGCTTGGCGTTCTGCACCGACTCGAGATCCTTGAGCGCGAGCTCCGCCTCGATCGTTTCGATGTCGGCGATCGGGTCGACCTTGCCGTCGACGTGGACGACGTCGCCGTCCTCGAAGCAGCGCACCACGTGGGCGATCGCGTCGACTTCGCGGATGTGGGTGAGGAACTTGTTGCCGAGCCCCTCCCCCTTCGACGCGCCGCGCACGAGCCCGGCGATGTCGACGAAGTTCATGGAGGTGAAGATCGTCTTCTTGGGCTGGACCAGCTCGGTGAGCTTGTCGACGCGCTCGTCCGGCACCGGCACCACGCCCACATTCGGCTCGATCGTGCAGAAGGGGAAGTTCTCCGCCTGCGCCTGCCCGCTGCGCGTGATCGCGTTGAAGATGGTCGACTTCCCGACGTTGGGCAGACCGACGATGCCGCACTTGAAACCCATGCATCCGGGAGCGTACCCCGCAGGGGAAATCTTGCGATGATGCCGCCATGATCGACGGGCTCGACCACATCCAGATCGCCATGCCGGCCGGACGCGAGGACGAAGCGCGCGCCTTCTACGGGGGGCTGCTCGGCCTCCGCGAGGTTGCCAAGCCGGCGGAGCTCGCCAAGAGCGGCGGCTGCTGGTTCCGCGGCGGACGCGCCGAGATCCACGTCGGCGTCCAGAAGGATTTCCAGCCCTCGCGCAAGGCGCACCCGGGCCTGCGCGTGGTCGACTTCGACGCCGTGCATGAAAAGCTCGGCGGCGAGATCGACACCAAGATCCCCGGGGTGCGGCGGCTGTTCCTCAAGGACCCCTTCGGCAACCGCATCGAGATCGGCGAGTACCCGGCGTGGGGCCCGTGCCCCAACCTGCTGGTGCGCGACCTGGAGGAGGCGCTGCCGTTCTATCGGGAGAAGCTCGGCTTCCATGTCGTCAAGCGCCGGGAGGGCCCGCCGCCGGGGGTGTTGCTCGAACGCGACGGGATGCCGCTGCTGATCGAAACGACCGAAGCGGATGTGGCCCAGCTGCCGCGCCACAAGCAGGACCCGTTCGGCCTCGACGCCCTCTTCCTGGTGCGTGACCTGCACGCGCTCTACGCCGATTTCCACGAGCGGGGCACGGTCGAGAAGCCGCTGCCCGCCGCGGCGACAGACTGCATGGTCCAGACGCCGGAGGGCTACCTGCTCGTCTTCTCCTCCGCCCTGTGACCGATCGCCCGAACTTCGTAATCTGTCGGGGATGAAGGCCGCGGACCTGCCCCTGCACTACAACGCCGTCGACATCGTCGAGCGCAACCTTCCGGCGCGCGCGGACAAGACGGCGATCTACTCCGCCGAGCGGGAGATCACCTTCGGCGCGCTGAGCGAGGAGATCAATCGCCACGGCAGCGGGTTTCGCGATCTGGGCGTCCGGTTCGGCGAGACGGTCGCGCTGCTCGCGCTCGATTCGGTCGAGTGGGTCGGCGCGTACTTCGGCACGATCAAGATCGGCGCCGTCGCGCTGAGCCTCAACACGATGCTGACGCCGGACGAGTACCGGTTGATGCTGGCCGACTGCCGCGCCAAGGTGCTCGTGTGCCACGACATGTTCGCGGAGACCGTCGCCGCGCTGCGCGACGACCTGCCGGAGCTGGAGCACGTACTCGTGATCGGCTCCGACGAGTACCGCGACTGGCTCGCCAAGGCATCGACGGAGCTGGAGACGGTCGCCACCCATCGCGAGGACATCTGCTGCCTCAACTACTCCAGCGGCACGACCGGCGAACCCAAGGGCATCCCGCACGCGCACAAGGACCTGCCGCTCACGGCGCAGCTCTGGGGTGTGAACGTCCTCGGCCTCACCGAGAACGACCGCACCTTCGCCGGCGCGAAGCTCTTCTTCACCTTCGGCACCGGCGGCAACCTGATCTTCCCCTTCTACGTGGGCGCGAGCTGCGTGCTGCTGGCCGGCTCGCCGCGCGACGTGCACAACGTCTTCGGTACCGTCGACACCTTCAAGCCGACCGTGCTGTACAACGCGCCGACCGGCTACGCGATGGCGCTGGCGCGCGAGGACCTGACGGAGAAGTACGACCTCTCCTCGCTGCGCATCTGCGTCAGCGCGGGCGAGTCGCTGCCGGCCCCGATCTTCGAGCACTGGCGCGAGCGCACCGGCCTCGACATCGTGGACGGCATCGGCTCGACGGAGAACTACCACATCTTCCTCTCCAACCGGCCCGGCGACATCCGGCCGGGCAGCAGCGGCAAGCCGTTCGAGGGCTACGAGGTGCGCCTCGTCGACGACGACGGGCAGGACGTCCCCGCCGGCGAGGTCGGCAACCTCTGGGTCAAGAGCGAGACCGCGTCACTCGGCTACCTGCACCAGTACGACAAGACGCGCACGACGTTTCGCGGCGAGTGGCTGGTGACCGGCGACAAGTACCGCATGGACGAGGACGGCTACTACTGGCACAGCGGCCGCAGCGACGACATGCTCAAGGTCGGCGGCATCTGGGTCTCGCCGGTCGAGGTGGAGAGCACGCTGCTCGGCCACGAGTCGGTCATGGAGTGCGCCGTGGTCGGCCAGGAGGACCAGGACGGCCTCGTCAAGCCGCTCGCGTTCGTGAAGCTGCACGAGGCGTTCGAGGAATCCGAGACGCAGGCCAAGGCGCTCATCGCGCACTGCTCCGATGCGATGGCGAGCTACAAGCGCCCGCGCTGGGTCGAGTTCGTCGAGGAGCTGCCGAAGACCGCCACGGGGAAGATCCAACGGTTCAAGCTGCGCGGATGAGAGTCGCCCTCACGATCGTCCTCCTGCTCGTCGCCTGCAAGACCATCGACGTCACGGAGCAGAATCAGGAAGAGTGGATCAAGCAGGCCAAGCGCAGCATCCTCACCGATGTCGACGTCAGCGACGTCACCTACAACATGCTGCGCCGCCGCGGGCTGCACGAGCGGTATCGGGACGACCCTGTCGGCGTCCTCGCCGTGCTCCGCGAGGAGATGTACGAGACGCGGGCGCGCGACCTCGCTGCGGCCATCGCGGAGGTGGCGGCACTCCAGGCGCGCAAGTGGACGACGCTCGATCGCCGCGCGGTCATGACGGTCGTCCGCTACAGCTACGCCTACCTCTTCGATCCGAAGCTCGAGCCGGCGCCGAGTCCGTTCGACGCGCAGTTCCGGTGGGCGCTCGACCTCTACACGACCTCGCTGGCGTACCTCATCCGCGACTCCAAGCAGCAACGCCTGGAGGACATCCGGAAGCAGAGGTTCCCGTGGTACGGCGGCACGGCGCGCATCGAGCCCGGCGTGAACGATCTGCGCTGGGCGCCCGACCAGTTCCCGCAGCTCGACGTCGCGCTCGACTACGTCGTCGAGGGACTCCCCCGCCCCGATCACCGGCGCGGCTTCGGCGTGCCCTGCATCCTGCGTCGCAGCTGGGACCGGCAGGCGGCGCTGCAGGGACGCCAGGGCACGACGGTGCGCTATCTGCTCGAGGATCTGAACTACAGCGTGACCTACGTCGCGCGCCTGCCCGACGGCACCTCGGTGCTCGACGAGGAAGAGACGCGCTGGATCATCGACATCTACGACCCGACGATCACGACCCACGTCACGATCGAGGGGATTCGCGTCCCGCTGGAACTCGACTACGTAACGCCGATCGCGCTGACGTTCGCCAACCAGCAGCAGCAGGTCGGCCTGCGCGCCCTGCTGCGGCAGGACGAGAGCGAACAGACGGGTGGGCTCTACATGTTCCAGCCGTGGGTCCGCGGCAAGATTCCGGTGCTGATGGTGCACGGTCTCGCGTCGGACCCGCTGACCTGGCTGCCGCTCTACACCGACCTGATGGCCAACGAGACGATTCGCACGCGCTGCCAGTTCGCCTTCTGGCTCTATCCCACCGGACAGCCGGTGCCCGCGTCGGCCATGCAGTTGCGGGAGGCGATCCGCGGTGCGATGGAGCTCGTCGACCCGAACGACGCGGACCCCGCCGACCAGTATGGGGTCGTCTGCGGCCACTCTATGGGCGGCCTGCTCGCTCGCATGCTGGTGATCGAATCCGGCATGAAGCTTTGGGATCTCGCGTTCGATCACCCCCCCGAGAAGTCTCCTCTGAAGCCCGCCGACCTCCAGCTGGTCCGGGACGCGCTCATCTTCGAGCGCATGCCGGGCATCCGCCGTGTGATCTTCTACGCCACGCCACACGGCGGGTCCCCGGGCGCGAGCAAGGGGCTCGGCCGGTTCATGGACAGCCTCACCAAGGTCCCGCAGCGATTCAGCGGAACGGCGCGCCGCGTCCGCTCCGCCCTGCGCCCCGAGTTTCGCAACGTCCCGCGACTCACCAGCGTCAACTCGCTGCGCGAGGACAACCCGATGCTGCAGGTGATCAACACGATCCCGATCGATCCGTCGGTGACTTATCACTCCATCATCGGCGACACGCGCGGCGCGGGCCGCACCGACGGGACGGACGGCATCGTGCCCTATTCCAGTTCGCACATCCCCGGCGCGAAGACCGAACTGGTCCTGCAGTCGGGCCACAGCGTGCAACACACGCCGAAGGCGGCCCGCGAAACGCGCCGCATCCTGCTCGAGCACATCGCGGCATTCGACGCTGCGCAGGCGAAGAAGTAAGTCGGTACCATGGCGCCATGAACGCCGTGGCGCGCCGCCTATTCCCGTCCGTCTGGCTGCTCGTCCTGCTCGCCGGATGCTCGACGATCGGCGTCATCAAGCAGGACAAGGAAACCTGGCTGGAGCGATCGCGCCGGAGCATCCTCACGACCCCCGACGTCAGCGAGGTCACGCGCAACATCCTGCGCCGGCGCTCCCTGCTCGAGACGTACAGGAATGACCCGATCGGGGCGATGAAGATCCTCGAGGCGGAGATGAAGGAGACGCGGGACCGCAGTCTCGCGGTCGCCATCGCGGAGCTCGCCTATCTGCAATCGCGCAAGTGGACCGAAGTCGAGCGCATGGCGCTGAACACGACGATCCGCTACAGCTACGCCTATCTGTTCGATCCCAAGCTGGAGCCGCGGCCGCAGGCGTTCGACGCCCAGTTCCGCTGGGCGAACGACCTCTACACCACCGCGCTCGCGGATCTGGTGCGCGTCTCGAGGGTCGACAGCGAAAGGGAGATCAACAGCCGGGTCGTGAAGTGGTACGGCGGGGAGTCGGGCCTCAAGATCGGGCTCAACGAGATGCAGTGGGGCATCGACGAGTTCGACGACCTGAGCGTCGCGTACGACTTCGTCGTCGAAGGGCTCCCGCCGCCGGACAACCGGCGCGGCTTCGGCGTGCCCTGCATCCTGCGCCGGTCCTGGAACCGGCAGGCCGCCCTCGAGGGCATGGACGCGAACAAGTTCCGCTACCTGCCGCCCGACCTGGCGTTCCCGGCGACGACCATCGTGCGCTTCCCGGACGGGACTTCGGTCCTCGACGAGGAACAGCCCGACATGATCATCGAGATCCTCGACCCGACGAAGACGGTCGCGGTCGAGATCGAGGGCGTGCGCGTGCCGCTGGAGATCGACTACGTCACGCCCATTGCGGCCGTCCTGACCGGCAAGGAGCAGGACATCGGCATTCGCGCGCTCTTCCGCGGCGATGAGTTCCAGGACCGCGGTGGGCTCTACATGTTCCAGCCCTACGATCCCGACAAGATCATGATCCTGATGGTCCACGGTCTCGCGTCGGACCCGCTCACGTGGCTTCCGCTCTACACCGACCTGATGGAGAACGAGACGATCCGGACGCGCTACCAGTTCGCGTTCTGGTTCTATCCCACCGCGCAGCCGGTCTTCTACTCGGCCGCGCAGCTCCGCGACGCGCTGACGCAGGCCTACGACCTGCTGGACCCCAACAAGAACGACAAGATCGACCGCAACACGGTGATCTGTGGCCACTCCATGGGCGGCATCCTCACGCGTTCGCTGGTGGTCGACCCGGGCACGAAGATCTACGACGTCGCGTTCGACAAGCCGCTGGAGGAGCTTGACCTGCCGGAGGAGGACAAGCAGGAGCTGCGCGCGGCGCTCATGTTCGAGCCGGTGCCGTTCGCAAGCCGCGTCATTTTCTATGCGACGCCGCACCGCGGATCACCGCAGGCGAAGCTCGGCATCGCGCAGTGGGCGTCGGGGCTGCTGAAGCTCCCGTCGCGCATGACCGGCCAGGAAGTGCGCATTCGCCGGCAAGCCAAGCCGGAGTTCCGCAAGCTCAAGCAGCTCACCAGCGTGCAGGCGCTGCAGGAGGACAACAAGCTGCTGATCGCGATGGCGGATCTGCCGATCGTCGAGGGCGTGACGTTCCACTCGATCATGGGCGACCAGCGCGGACCGGGGCTCAAGGACGGGACCGACGGCTTCGTGCCGTATCGCAGCTCGCACGTCCCCGGCGCCGCCTCCGAGGTGATCTTCAAGTCGGGCCACAGCGTGCAGCACACGCCCGCCGCGGCGCGGGAGACCGAGCGAATCCTGCTGCTGCACCTCGAGGAGTTCGACCGGAACCATCCGCGGCTGGAGAAGCCGGACGCGGTGCGCGACCGGAAGTAGTCAGAAGACGATCGAGATCCCGATGATCGGGCCCTGCAGGGTGTTCTTGATCTCGTTGCGCTCGTACTGCAGCGCGCGGTATCCGATCGGAAGCGACAGGTACCGGGCCAGCCGGATATTGAAGACGAAGCCCACGTCCCAGGCGTAGTCGGACGACTCCCCGAGCCCGAACCCGCCGACGTTGGCGTGCGCGCTGAAGACCAGCCACTCCGCCAGTCGCCATCGCACGCGCACGCCGACGAGCAGGTCGAACCACTGGCTCGTGTCGCGGAACTCCTCGCGGATGCCGGGCCGCCCGGGCAGCAGCGGCGGGAACTCGATGGTCACCGCGGTCTTCGTGTACCACCATCGCCCACCCGCTTCGACGATGACGTCGACGCCCGGCGCCCCTTCGTCCCGGTACACGATGTACCCGATGCGGAAGTCGATGTTGTGTTGATCGATGTCGATGCGGCCGCTGCCCGGCCCGATCGCGCCGGAGTCGCCGAGGTCGGCGAAGAGGTAGTCGACATACCCGGTCCAGCGCTTCCAGCGACCGGTGAGGCGAAACATGCCGCCGGCGTTCACGTACTCGAGCACGTCGCCGAAGTCGGCCTGGATGCGCTCGCCGTCGACCTCCACGTCGAACCCGATGAGCCAGCCGTAGATCGTCAGGCCGACGTCCCAGTCCCGGGGCGCGCCCTCCTGCGCGACCGCTTCGACCGCCTCCTCGCGCGTCTCGGCCATCGGCAAGAGGGCAAGCAGCAGAACGATCACGCGCGGAATCGTCGCAGAAACGACCGCAGGTCGTCAGGAAACCTCGCGCGCAGGGTGAGTTCACCCAACGTCAGCCGACGCGCGTGGAGAAACATCCGGGGCAGCCCGTAGTCGTCCCGAAGCCAGCGGTTGATGCGGCCCTTGCCGTGCTGCGAGTCGCCGACGATCTGGTGGCCGAGGTGGGAGAGATGGCGTCGGATCTGGTGGCGGCGGCCCGTCCGGATGCGCACGCGCAGCAGCGAGAACCCGCGCACCACCGCGAGTCGCCGAAACTCGCTGTAGGCCTCCTGCGGCACGCCGCGCTCGCTCTTGAGCGGGCGATCGCTCTCGAACGCGACCGGCGTCTCGCCGCGCACGAAGACGAGGTACTCCTTGTTCGCGACGGCGAGCTGCTCCTGGACGCGGCGAGCCCCTTCCGGGGAGAGCCCGAAGACGAGCACGCCCGAAGCGGGCCGGTCGAGCCGATGCACCGGATAGATGTGGCGGCCGATCTGGTCGCGGAGCATCTGAAGCACGACGACGCGGTCCGGGGCCTGGTGCGTGCGGTGCACCAGAAGCCCGGGCGGCTTGTCGACGGCGACGCACTCGTCGTCCTGATGGAGAACCGTCAGCGCATCCAATGGCAAGTCCGCCTTCGCCCACTCTTCATCGTTCGCTTACGCGATCGTCATCGCGTGGAATCCCGCACGGCGCGGGGCATCGACGCGACGAGCACGCGGTTATACCGGGAATTCACGCGCGGCTGCTCTTCACCACACCTTTGTCACCGAGATGAAGGGCATGATCTCTCCCAACGAAGGTGGACCCGCGCGCGCGGACCTGCACATCCACACCAAGTACTCGGATCGTCCCAGCGAGTGGTGGCTGCGGCGCATCGGGGCGCCGGAGTCGTTCGTCGAGCCGCTGGATCTGTACCGGGCCGCGAAGGAGCGCGGCATGCGCTTCGTCACGATATCCGACCACAACCGCATCGACGGCGCGCTGGAGATCGCCCACCTTCCGGACACCTTCATTTCCAACGAGGTGACCACCTACTTCCCCGAGGACGGTGCGAAGGTGCACATCCTCGTGAACGGCATTACCGAGGCGCAGTTCCGGGACATCCAGGAGGTGCGCTCGGACATCTACGAATTCCGCCGCTACGTCATCGAGAACGACATCCCGACGTCGGTCGCGCACCCGCTCTACCGCGTCAACGATCTGCTCACGGCCGACCACGTCGAGAAGCTGCTGCTGCTCTTCAACACGTTCGAGGGGATCAACGGCATGCACGGCCGCCGCAACGGTGCGGTCTTCGAGGCGCTGCTCGACCAGCTCACCGAGCAGGACATCGGGCGCCTCGCCGAGGATCACGGCATCGCCCCGGTCGGTGAGAGACCCTGGGAGAAGTCGCTCACCGGCGGCAGCGACGACCACAGCGGCCTCTACGTCGCCTCGGCGCATACGGTCACCCCGCCGGCCGAGACGGTCGACGAGTTCCTCGACCACCTGCGCGCCGGCCGCCACGCCATGGCGGGCACGCGCGGCAGCAGCCTGCAGCTCGCGCGCAGCCTCTGCTCGATCGCCTACAGCTACTACGCGGCGCGCTTCCAGGGCGGCTCCGGCGTGTTGAGCGCCATGTTCGCGCGGCTCGCGGGCGCGCCGACCCGGCCCGCGTCGCTGAAACTGCGCCTGAAGCTCTGGGCCGGTCGCATGCTGCGCCGCCGGCGCGCCGACCAGGTCCTGCTGCGCGAGCTCGAGAACCTGTTCGGCGAGGACAAGGGCCACGACGCGCGCGGGGACCGTCGCACCTTCGAGATCGCCTGCCGCATCACCCACCTGCTCGGCTACGAGAGCATGCGCCGCTTCCAGCGCTACGCGACGGAGGGCCGTCTGATCGACAGCCTGCAGACGATCGCCTCGATGGCGCCGGTCGGGCTCTCGATCGCGCCCTACTTCGCCTCCTTCAACGCGCACCACAAGGACGAACCGCTGCTGCGCGAGCTGGAGGAGCGCTACCCGGCGATCGGCGGCGCGACCGCACGCAAGGGCGGCAAGGCGTGGCTGACCGACACGTTCACCGACGTCAACGGCGTCGCCCGCACGATTCGCCGCCTCACGAACGAGGCGCGCGACGCGGGCCTGCCGATGCGCGTGATCACCTCGCTGCCCGAAAACCCGAGCGAAGACGGCGTGGTCAACTTCCCGCCGGTCGGCACCTTCCCGATGCCGGAGTACGAGGACCAGACGCTCGCCTTCCCGCCCTTCCTCGAGATCATGGAGTACGTCGAGCGCGAGGACATCGAGGAGCTGATCCTCTCGACGCCGGGCCCGCTCGGCCTCACCGGTCTCGCCGCCGCGCACACCACCGGCATCAAGACCTGCGGCATCTACCACACCGACTTCCCCGCCTACGTGGCGCGCCTCACCGAGGACACCGCGGTCGCCGCCGCGACACAGCGCTACGTGGACTGGTTCTACAAGCAGCTCGACACGGTCTTCGTGCGGAGCGAGCACTCGCGGCGCCAGCTGCTCACGCGCGGCTACGCGGCGCGCAAGCTCAAGGTGCTGCCGGCGGGCATCGACCCGACGCTCTTCCACACCGGCCGCCGCCGCCCGGACTTCTGGTCCTCGCGCGGACTCGACGACCCGTTCACCTTCCTCTATGTCGGCCGCGTGAGCCGCGAGAAGGGGCTGCCGGTCCTGCTCGACGCATTCGAGCTGCTGCACCAGCGCGGCGTGAAGGCGAACCTGGCGATCGTCGGCGACGGACCGAGCCGCGCCGCGTGGGCGAGGCAGTACAAGACGCCCGGCCTGCACTTCACCGGCTACCTGCGCGGCTTCGAGCTGGCCGAAGCGTACGCTTCGTCGGATCTGTTCGTCTTCCCGTCGCGCACGGACACGTTGGGCAACGTGATCATCGAGGCGCACGCCTGCGGGCTCCCCGCCGTGGTGACCGGCTCCGGCGGGCCGCGCGGCATCGTCCAGGAGCGCGAGTCGGGCATCGTGGTGGATCGGTCCGGCGCCGAGGCGTTCGCGGACGCCATGGAGAGGATCTATCGCGACGAGGAGGGGCGGCGCGCGATGGTCGCTCGCGGCCTGGAAACGGCGCGGCACCGATCCTGGGCGGCGAGCCTCGAGATCCTCTGGGGCGAGCGCGCCGCCGCGGAGCCGATCATGAGCGCACGGTCGACCGCGCGCGAGCTGGTGCGCGCGGAGCTGGGCCTGACGGAGACGCTTCCCGACCGGCCGTGAGTGCGAGGCCGGTCGAGCGCCGCAGAACCTCTACCGGGGGCAGAGGACGCGTCGTACGATGCGGTCGTGCCGGAACTCGAGATCACCTATCCGACGGAGTGGGGCTACCGCATCATCGGCACCCACGAAAAGCTGATCCGGCAACTGGTCGAGGACCTGCTGGGCGAACGCGCGTACACGCTCGCGCCGTCGAACGAAAGCGCCACCGGCCGCTACGTCTCGCTGCACCTGCGCGTAACCGTCGACGACCAGGCCCACCGCGACGACCTCTTCCGCAAGCTCAAGGCGGACGAGGCAGTCAAAGTCGTCCTGTAGACCCTGCTTCTCATCTCCGCGCCTCCGCGATGCCTCCGCGCCCCCGCGCGCCATCACTCCGCGCCTCCGCCCCCTCCCCCTCTCGTCGCCGACAGCACCCCCCGCAACGCCCCGACATCCGCCAGCACCACGACCCCCGGAATCCCATCCCACCCCGAGCGGATCGCGTAGACCGGCCGCCCCAGCTTGAGCGCGAACGCAACCTCGCTGAGCGTGCCCGGCCCCGAGCCGAGACAGACGACCGCGTCGGAGCAGGTCGCGAGCACGCAGTTGCGCGCTTCGCCGAGGCCGGTCGCGATGGGGATGTTGACGTACTCGTTCGCCCACTCCGGATCGGTGCCCGGCAGAATGCCGATGACGTCGCCGCCCGCCTCCCGAGCCCCGCGGGCCGCCGACTCCATCACGCCGAGCCCACCTCCGCACGCGAGCAGGCAGCCCGCCTCGGCGATCGCGCCCCCCACCGCGCGCGCCCGTTCGTCGTCTCCCATGCCCCCCAGGACACCGATGATTCGTCGTCGCGTCGCCATTCGCCTCAAGTTAGCGGGATGACCGAGCCGGGTTCAATTCTCCCGCCATACGAGATTCGAGGGAATCGAAGCCAGCGCTGGAACTGGCTGGAAGCACGCGTGACGCGCGCCGTCCCTGCAGGCAGCGCGCGTTGCGTCGCACGCATATGGAGAATCATGGCGCCGGCGTTCAGCCTGGCTGGACGCGGGCGCTCGCGGGACTGGGCGTCGGCATGTTGACGGGAATCGTCGGGGTGGGCGGCGGCTTCCTGATCGTGCCGGCCCTGGTCCCATTTGGGGTCCCTTTTGGAGTCCCCCTTTCGGGGTCTCTTCTTGGGGCGCTCTCAACCGCCATGTCGAGGCGCCCTCGCCTTACTCGTCCTTGACCTGGTTCCGCAGCACGTAGACCACGGCGCTACCCACGACCAGGGCGGTCGTCGTCAGAAGGGCAGCGGCTTTCAGGATCCCGTCGACCCGACGGGCATTCTCGGGGACATCCCCGACGTCGGGTCATCACCCCTGGCCGCGCGCGATGGTGACCATCGCGAGCAGCACGAGTAGCGTCAGCAACCAGCGCATCATCACATCACCAGCCCGTCGGGCACCATCAGCGCGTAGAGCAGGATGGCGAAGAAGAGCACGTTGAACCCGACGATCATCACGAAGTCAAGCGTCTCGTCCTTCAGGTCCATGAAGATGCCGGCGATGATCACGACCTTGAACAGGATGCCGATCATGATCGTCCAGAGGTTGTGCGGCAGGAAGACCATGGCGACCGTGATGACCAGCAGCGCGGCCCACGCCTTCCAGATCTTCTTGTAGTTCGGGGCGGAAGCGGTTGCGGTGGCGTCCATCGTGGCGTCCATGGTTAGAGCAGGTAGAAGCAGCCGAAGATGAAGACCCAGACGAGGTCGACGAAGTGCCAGTAGAGGCCCGCGACCTCGACGCCGTTCGGATTGAGCTCCGGACGGCGCTTCGCGTTGAGCGCGGTGACCAGCAGCACGATGAGCCCGATGAGCACGTGCGTGCCGTGGAAGCCGGTGATCAGGAAGAAGTAGGCGGCGAACCCCGGATCCGCGCCGCCCGGCGTGAACCACGGGCGCGCGCCCTGCCCGATGAAGTGGCTCCACTCGTAGACCTGCATGCCGAGGAAGACCACGCCGCCGGCCAGCGTGAGGAAGGTCCATTTCACCGTCTCGGCGCGGTTGTTTGCCTTCGCGGCGGACACCGCGCACGCCATGAAGGCGCTGCTCGTGATGAGCACGAAGGTCATCGTCGTGAGCAGGCCGGTGCTGAAGAGGCCGCCTTCGCCCAGCACCACCGGCCACGCGTCGCCCGCGCCGTGGCGGGTGAAGCCGTAGGCCGCGAGAAAGCCGCCGAAGAGCAGCGCATCGCCGACGATGAACATCCACATCATCAGCTTCTGCCAGGTCTGGTTGTAGGGGCTGAGGCCTCCCTGCCAGCGCTCCGGCGTGAACGACGTCTGTGCGGTCAGACTCATGCGGCTCTCCCCGAGAAGATCATCAAAGAACGGTCAGCACGACGAGGACGTAGATCCAGACGCCGGCCATCACGTGCCAGAAACCCGCGGCGAACGGAAGGATGCGGCGCTTCCGGCGCGCGGCCCAGAGGGCGCAAAGCCCTCCGATCAGGTGCAGCGCATGGACGCCGCTCAACATGTAGAAGAAGGACGCGTGGGCGTGGGAGGCGACCATCACCCCCTGCTCGCGCAGCTCGACCCAGGACCAGATCTGGCCCGCGAGGAACAGCACGCCCAGTCCGGTCGCCCAGGCGATGCCGTCGGTGCGACCGCGACGCCGCGCCCACTCGAGCACGACGCTGCTGAGCACCAGCACGCCGGTGTTCCAGACGAGAACGGACGGCAGCTCGATGCGCTGCCACACGTCCGTGGTATGCGAACGTTCGAGGTACGCCGCGGCGAACCCCGTGAAGAGCATGACGACCGTCACGATGACCGCCATGGTGAGCGTGCGGTTGCACGCGGCCCGCTGCTGGACGGAGAGGCTCACGCGTTGCCGCCCTCCTCCGAAGCCGTCTCGACCACCCTGCCCTGCGGCGTGAAGTCGTCGCCGTCGTACTCGTACGGGTCGTGCTCGACGACGGGCAGCGCGCCCGGCCAGTTGCCGTGGCCGGCGGGCGAGGGCGTCGTCCACTCCAGCGTGGTCGCGTCCCACGGGTTCTCGCCGACCTCTTCCCCGTTCTTGAGGCTGCGGAAGAAGTTCCAGAAGAAGACGAACTGCGCCAGGAAGAGGATGAACGCCATCGCCGTGATCGGGAAGCGCAGCATCATGTTGGCGCCGGCGTTGTAGTCGTAGGCGCCGGGGTCGTAGGTGCGGCGCAGCATGCCGCCGAGACCCTGCATGTGCATCAGGATGAAGATCGTGATCATCGGCACCGCGGTGAACCAGAAGTGGATCCGGCCGAGCTTCTCGCTCATGCGGCGGCCGAACATCTTCGGGTACCAGAAGTAGAGGGCGCCGAAGAGGCTCAGCAACGTGACCGTGCCGATCATGAGGTGGAAGTGGCCGACCACGAAGTAGGTCTCGTGGAAGTAGATATCGGAGACCACCGTTCCCAGGAACAGGCCGCCGAAGCCGCCGAAGCCGACCGCGGAGATGACCGCGAGCGCGAAGAGCATCGGCACCGCGGGCTTGATCTTCGCGCGCCAGAGGCTGGCGAGCAGGTTCACGCCGAGGATCGCGAAGGGCGCCGTGATGATCACCGTCGCGATCGAGAAGTACTCGCCGATGTACGGGTTCATGCCGGTCACGAACATGTGGTGACCCCACACGATCATGCTCAGGAACCCGATCACGAAGAGCGCCCAGACGCTCGGGCGGTAGCCGAACATCGGGCGGCGCGTGAAGACCGGGATGATCTCCATGGTCATCAGCACGCACGGCAGCACCAGCACGTAGACCTCGGGGTGGCCGAGGAACCAGAAGAGGTGCTGGAAGAGCAGCGGCGTGCCCTCGGCGCCCGGCAGGAGCACCTGGTCGTTGACCACCATCTCGGTGACGAAGAAGCTCGTGCCGCCGTGGCGATCGAAGAGCAGCATCAGCGCGGCGGCCGTCAGCGGCGGGAACGCCAGCAGGCCGAGCACCGTCGCGATGAAGAAGCCCCAGACCGCGATGGGCATGCGCCACATCGTCATGCCCTTGGTGCGGCAGTTGACGATCGTGGTCAGGAAGTTGAGGCCGCCCATCGTGAACGACGCGATGAAGAGCGCCATGCCGAGCAGCCAGAACGTCGTGCCGAGGCCGGAGCCGGGCACCGCCTCGGGGACCGCCGAAAGCGGCGGATACATGGTCCAGCCCGCGGCCGCCGCGCCGCCCGGCACGAAGAACGAGGCGAGCATCAGCAGCACCGACGGAACGATGGTCCAGTAGCTCAACATGTTGAGCATCGGGTAGGCCATGTCGCGCGCGCCGAGCTGCAGTGGGATCAGGAAGTTCGCGAACCCGCTGATCGCCAGCGACACCACGAAGAAGACCATGATGGTCCCGTGCATGGTGACCCAGGCGAGGTAGGCCTCGGGCGGGCCGAGCAGCTGCATCTCGGGGTGCTGGAGCTGCAGGCGGATCATCAGCGACAACAGCCCGCCCACGACGGCCATGAGGATCGCCGTGAGGAGGTACTGAATGCCGATGACCTTGTGGTCGAAGCTGAAGATGTACTTGCCGATGAAGGTGGTCGGGGCCGCGTGCGGCGCCTCGTGCATGGGTTCGTGCATGCCGTTGCCTTCCTACTCGAAGTAACCGCGCTGCGCGGCCAACCACTTGTCGAACGCCTCGGGCTCCATCACCAGCACGGGAGCCTTCATGCGGTAGTGCGCCAGGCCGCACAGCTCGGAGCAGGCGAGTTCGTACTCGCCCAGCTTCGTCGGCGTGAAACGGATCTCGGTCGGGAAGCCCGGAATGAGATCCTGCTTCACGCGGAAGTCCGGCACGAAGAAGCTGTGGATGACGTCGTGCGTGCGCATGCGGATCTGCACCGGTCGACCCAGCGGCAGCCGCAGCTTGGAGGTGACGATGTCGTCGACCGCGGCGTCGCTGTCGTCGAGCAGGCCGAGCGGATTGTCGGCGCCGTCGATCTCCTCGAAGTCGTAGTCGCCGTACACGCCGTCCTTGCCGGGGTAGCGCACGTACCACTGGAACTGCTTGCCGACGACCTCGATCTGCACCGGGTTCTCGGCGCGATCGACGTAGAGCTTCTTCCAGGTGGGCGCGCCGACGACCAGCACGCCCGCCTCGGAGAGGATCATCATGATGACGACGGGGATGATGCCCCACATCCACTCCACCTTGGGCGTCGGCCGGGTGTACCCCTTCTCGCCGTTGCCGTTCCAGAGGAAGCGGATGAGCACGTAGTGCCCGAGCACCACGAGGGCGCCCGTCGCCACGAGCAGATAGGTGATGACCGCGTCGATGCCGCCCCCCTCATCGGAGGCGACCTCGGACCGCCAGGGCAGCATGAACAGCCCGACGGTGAAGAGGGTGATCAGGCCGAAGAAGGCGACCAGACCGAGGATGATGCGGGGGCGGCTTCGCGGTTCCATCAGGCTCCTATTTGCTGAACTCGAAATCGACCGTGGCGGAGCCACCGTCGGAGACGGTGAAGTCCTTGGTCATCTCCTTGCCCTTGCGGCTGTCCCAGGCGACGAGCGTGTAGCTGCCGGCGGGCAGGCTCGGGATGGAGAACTTGCCGTCCTCGCCGGTCACGGCGAAGAAGGGGTTGTCGACGACGCAGATGAACGACTTCATCCAGCTGTGCACGTCGCACTTGAGCGTGAACATGCCCGCCTCGGTGACGGTCGTCGTGTAGGCGTCGGAGCCGGCCGGCTGCGCCTTGTTGAACCAGTCGTTGCCATCCTTCGTGGCGTGGATGTTGTGCAGCGTCTGGTCGCTGTTGCGGATCTCGAGCGTGTCGCCGGTCTGCACGCCGATCAGGTACGGCGTGTACATGCACTTGACCTGGTCGATCACGCGCGTGGACGAACCCTTCGGGAACTTCCAGTTCTTCATGTCGCCGCTGTTCTTGACATAGACGAAGATGTTCGCGAACTCGCCGTTGGCACCAACGACGGCGGACATCGAGCGCGGGGCCTCCTGGCCCTCGTAGCACTTCTCGCAGAACTTGTCGGAGCCCATGTCGAGCGGGCGACGGTTGGGCGCCTTGCCGCTCCACTTCACGGTGCCGGACACGGTGGCGCTGCCCTTGTCGGCGGAGTAGGTCTGACGACCGAACGACTCCTCCTCGGAACCACCGTCGTCCGCGGCGGGCGCGGGGGCGGTCTTCTTCGGCTCTTCGGAACCGCCGCAGGCGATCACGAAGCAGGACAGGGCGAGACAGAGAGCAATTCGAAGCACGTTCATTTCTCCTATGCGATCGGTCTGGTTGTACTCCGGCGCGAGGGGGACCGTCCACTTTCTCGTCGCCGGAAAATCCGCCCGGTGGGCGGCTTTTCGAGGACCAAAATGGTCCCCTATTGGCGGGGCGCAGGCAAGGAAAGGACGGGGCAAGCGCCGCGTCGAATCAAATCTTCGGCGGTGCTCGCGTCGGTTCCGGGCGCGGGGTGCGCGGTGATGACGACCAGGTCGGGGGACGACTCGAGGATCGCCCGCAGCGGGCGCCTTTCGCACGCGCGCCGCGCAGTCCACGCGATCCGCTCGAATTGGGGCGCACGGAGTTCCGGCGCATCATCGCCGAGTCGCAGCCACTCCGCCTCCAGTCGTGCACCCGCGGTCAGCGGCTGCAGCCGCGCCACGGCCGCCCACGCTTCGTCGACGTCGTCCCCCGGTTGCACGGCGACCGTGACGCGACGCAGGGAACTGGTCCCGGCCTGCGTCGCGATGAATCCCCGGGACGACGCCGGCACGTAGAGAACCGGCACCGCCACCTGTCGCCCGATTGCCTCGGCGACGGATCGGTGCATCATGCGGAGCAGCCCGCGACGCGCGCCGGTCGCCAGGACGATCAGTTCGGTCGGCGAACGGCGCAGGAATTCGAGGGTCGCGTCCAGCGGCGGACGGCCGCGCGACTCGACCTTGCGCACGCGCACCCGCAGCTCGTCGAAGATCGCCTGGCGCGTCGCGTTGCGCTCGAGGAACCCCCATTCGGCGAGCATGCCGCGCACCGAGGGCGCGTTCTCCCACTCCTCGTCCGAGAACGCGTCGCCGCCGGCATGCAGCAGGCAGAGCTCCGACTGCCAGACCACCGCCATGGCCAACGCGTGCGCCAGCGCGCGCTCGCTCGCGTCGCTGAAGTCGGAAGGGATGAAAATGGAGTGGTAGCTGTTCCCGTTGCCCGTCACGGAAAGTCCCGGCAGTGTAGGAGTTCGCGAGGGAGATCCGCGCCGGAACCCTTCCCACCGGCCGGTTCTGAGGCGGTCGGATGGTGAGATTTCGCAACACCGGATCCCTGGGATTGGGGACCTCCTGCGCCGAGAATGACGAGCCGTGCCCGCCGGCCGACGTCCGCCTCCCCGCCGCCTGCCGCTGGTCTACTTCGGACTGGCCTACGCGGCGCTGCTGCTCGCGCTCGCGGCGGTGGCGCTGGAGCCCGGGAAGGCGAGCGGCTTTTTCCTGACGCCGTACACGGTTTTCGCGGTGCATCTGGTCACGCTCGGCTGGATCGTGCACTCGATCATCGGGGCGTTCTACCTCGCGGCCCCGCTCGCGCTGCGCATGGAATTCCCGGCCGGACGCGGCGACGCGTGGGTCTGCGCCTTTGTCGCGATCGGCGCAAGCGGCGTGGCGGCGCACTTCTGGATCGAGGAGTACTCCGGCATCGCCTACGCCGGCGTCATGCTGCTGCTCTGCTTCGAGTGGCTGCTGCGGCGTGTCCGACGCGCGCTCAAGGAGTCACCCATCGAGCGCGGCACCAAGGCGATCATCACCATCGCGTGGAGCAACCTGACCGGGACCGCGTTCCTCGGGCTGCTGCTGGCGATCAACAAGACCTATCCGATTCTGCCGGGGACGCACTACCAGAGCGTCTTCGGCCACGCGCACCTCGGGCTGGTCGGGTTCGCGTCGCTCATGCTGATCGGCGTCGGTCTGCGCATGCTGCCGATCGCCCTGCCCGCGCGGCCACCGGACGAACGGCACGCCTTCCGGATCCTCATCCCGATCCAGGTCGGCGTGATCGGCGCCGTGCTCGCGTGGCTCTTCGCGCCCTCCCTGGCGCGTTGGGCGTCGATTCCGATCGCCTTCGGCCTGCTCTACTTCCTCGGAGTCGTCATCGGCATGCTGCGCAACCGGCTGCCGGCGCCGCCCGCGCGGCGACGCCCCGACATCGGCATGCTGCACGCCATGCAGGCGCTGCTCTACCTGGCGGTGGCGATCGGCATCGGCCTCTCGCTCGTGTTTACCGAGACCCTGCTCACCGACCGCATGCTGGCCTACGGCGTGATCGTGCTGCTCGGCTTCCTCGGGCAGGCGATTCTCGGGGTGTCGATGCGCCTGTTGCCGATGTACGGCTGGTTGCGCGACGGGGCCGACGGCGACCACGAGGAGATGCCGGCGTCGCCGTCCACGGGGCCGGTGCGGGCGCTGCAGATCACCTGCTTCGTGCTCTGGACTGCCGGAGTCCCCGCGCTGGCGTGGGGCATGTCGCAGCACGTGGAGGCGTGGGTTCAGGCGGGCGCGTGGTCCCTCTTCGCGGCCGTCGTCGCGGCGGGCCTCGCCAGCCTGCGCGCGCCTACCACTTGAAGCCCCAAGCCAGCCAGATCCGCAGATCGTTCTGACTCGGGTTGTCGTCGGCCGCACGGCCCCGCGCATTGGACGCGTGGTGGAACTGGATGCCCGCCAACAGCCGGTTGCGCTCGCTGAGCGGAATCTCCATGCCGGGACCGAAGGCGAACGTCGCCTCGTGACGCGTCGCGCCCTCGGGGAAGTTGTCCTCGCCATAGAGGAACCCCGCGTGCGAGTCCCAGAAGTAGGCGAACTTCTCGTGCTCGAACAGGTACCAGCGGTGCGCGAGCTCGACCTGGCCGACGAGGATGTTGTCGCCGCCGTACTGGACGTTGAACACCGACGCGAGCACGCCGAGCGCGACGCGATCGCGGACGAACCAGTAGTTGCCGACGCCGGCGCCGAAGTACTCGTTGTCGCGCTCGCCGTTCCAGGCGATGGCATTGCCCTTGATCGGATGCGCGGTGAACAGGCCGCGCGCGACGAACATGCGGTCGCCTTCGCGGTGCACACCACCGTTGCACGCCGCGAGCGCGAGAAGCGAGAGAAGCAGAAGACGCATCGGTTCCTGGAATCAGGAACGTCGCGCCCCTGAATGAAGTCTCGAAGGGCGAGAGTTTAGGCGCAGTCAGCGACGACCGCCACCTCCTCGACGCCCCCCTCCGCCGCGGCGGTAGCCCGAACTGCGGCGGCCCGAGCTGGCGCGACCGCGGCTGTAGTGGCGCGAGCGCGTTTGTGCCCGGGAACGGGAATACTGCTGCCGCCTCAGGTCGCGGTGCACGTCCTGCCCGGTGACCTTTTTTTGGGACCGCGCCTGCTTCCGGGTGTGGTCGAACTTCTGCCAGCCGCCCTTGCCCTTGACCTGCCAGCCGTTCTGGCCGTGCCGATAGACCCGGCCATCGCGACCGACGTACATGTTGTTGGTCCGCTTCGCGGCGGGCTGCATCCGCGCGCGCTGCTGCGCCTGCGCGGCCGCCTGCGCCTGCCGGCGCTGCGCGGCGCGCGCCTGCGCCTGCGTGCGCTCGGCGGCGGCCCACTGGTTGTCGCGCGCGGTGACCTTCTTTCCCCACGATCCGTAGATGCTGGTCGCCTTCCGGTTCCGCACGTAGTTGCGCGCGGCGGGCGAGTATGCGGTCGTCGCGATGCGACCCTGGCGCGCGCCGTACGCGGCCTTGCCCCGCACGTACTGCTTGGTCCGCGGATTCCACGCGGCGCCGCGCCCGACGCCGCCGTACGGCCCGTAGGCGCGCGCGTTGCGCAGGAAGGTGCCCTTGTAGGCGTTGTAGCGGGCGCCCATCCCGTACGCGTAGTGCACCGGGCGGTACCGGTAGTGCATCCAGCGCGCGAAACGAACACCGCGGCGGAAGCCCCACCAGTGGCCGTAGCCGAACCAGACGCGGCGGCGCCAGTAGTAGCAGCCGTAGTAGCCGCCGGTGTATCCGTAGACCACCTCGTCGTCGTTGCTCTCGTAGACGTTCACGTAGGTGACGTTGTGCTTCGGGTGGTCGCCGGGAATCGAGTAGACCTGCTCCGGCACCTTGATGCAGACGACCCACGGGCCGTTGGGCGACGTGGCGATGAACCAGACGCCGTTCGCGCAGCAGTAGTACTGGTTGTCGAACCGGAAGACGTCGCTCGGCGTGTTGATGGCGAAGAAGACGCCGCCGGTGCCCTCGATCTCCTCGAACGCCGGGTCGCCATCGTAGACGACCTCGATCGTCGTGCCCTCTCGCTGCACCGTCGCCATGCGGGGAATCGACGCCTGCAGGACCGCTTCATCCGATTCCGGCGTGTCGGGGACCGAAGCCCGCACGTCGGCCATCTCGTGGTCCTCGGGGATCTTCGCGAAGTCCTCCGGCAGCTTGTCGGCCCACGCCCAGCTGCCGCGATTCTTGAGTTCGCGCGATTCGAACCAGCGGCCGGCGACGAGGAAGTACCACCGGTCCGTGCCCTTGTGGTGAAAGAGGTCGGCGTCGGTGTTGGCGACGTAGGAGAGCTGCGTGCCCTCGATCGACTCCATCATGCGCTCGCCGTCGACGAGGATCATCTCGGCCGGGCGCAGCGAGACGAACACCTGCGGCACCTCCTGGATCGGCTTGCCGGGCACGTGCGAGCGCAACGCCGCCCAGCTGTCGTCGTTGGGCAGCATCCGCAGGTCGGGCGGCAGCTCGCCGGCCGGCTGCCACGGTCCCGCCATCGGGTTGTTCGTCTTGAGCCAGCCCTCGTCGTACTGCAGGAACGCCTCGGTCGATCCGTCGGGGCGCACGATGTCCCAGTTGGTGTTGGTCACGAAGCGCAGCTTGGTGCCGGGGATGGGCTGGAAGTCGACCTCGCCCAGGTACTGGATGAGGATCGCGTGCTTCTCGCTGTAGTAGATCGGCGGCGGCTCGGTGTTGACGCGCACCTCCCGCTGCGTCTGCCCCGCGCGCTTGGCGTTGGCCAGCATGCGGTCGAGCGAGGTGTTCCAGGTGCGCTTGTCGAGCAGCCCGCGGACGAACTTGCGGAACTTCGCGGTCTGCTGCGGATCGGCGTCGGGGAACTCGAGCGAGGCGATGGTCGCCTTGGAGATCTCGACGGTGCGGGAGGAGAAGTCGACCTTGGTGCGGGCACGCAGGCGGACCGCCGCCACATGGGACTGCTCCTTGCCCTTGGGCGTGACCTCCAGCGCCATCTGCATGACGACGCGCTTGTTGTCCTTCCACTCCTCGATCTGCGGCTGGTAGGCGACCAGCTCGAGGCCGTCCTTCTCGATGAGCCGCGGCCAGCCGAGCGGGTCCGCCTCCTCCTCCTGCGCGTGGATGACGAGCGGCATGAGCAGGCAGAGTGCAAAGATTCGCTTCATGGTACCTCCATGGACTCGAACGCAGCCCGGGACCGATTATCCTCATTCGCCTTCCGTGATCGAGGCCCACCCCGACTTCCCCTCCGCGATCCTCGACAACCGGCGCACGGTGCACGTCTACCTGCCGCCGGGCTACGCCGACGGCGACGCGCGCTATCCGGTGCTCTACATGCAGGATGGCCAGAACCTCTTCGACCCGGCCAAGGCGGCGTTCGGCGTGGAGTGGGAGGCCGGCAAGACGGCCGACAGGCTGATCGGCGAGGGCGAGGTCGAGCCGCTGATCATCGTCGGCATCGAGAACACGCCGCAGCGCCAGCAGGAGTACGGGCCGAACGACACGTACGGGCGATTCATCGTCGAAGAGCTGAAGCCCTACGTCGACGGGCACTATCGGACCGAAACGGATGCGGAACACACCGGCATCGGCGGATCGTCGCTGGGGGGCTTCGCGGCGCTCCAGATCTGCATCGATCAGCCGGACGCCTTCGGACGCTGCGCCGCCTTTTCGCCGTCGGTCTGGTACGGCGGCGAGGATTTCGTGCGCCGCTTCGAGCAGGCGCTGCCGCACATGCGACACATCAACTTCCGCGTGCTGGTCGGCAAGACGGAGGGCGGCGGGCTGATGAGGGAGGGTGCGCGGGCGATTCGGGATGCGCTGCGCCGCGCGCACCACCCGCACTGGCGCTACCGCGAGTTCGCCAACCTGACGCACGACGAGGCGTCGTGGGCGCGGCAGTTCCCGATCGTGCTGCCGGAGTTGTTTCCGGCGAACTAGAGTCGTCGTTGGCCGCGGAGGCACGGAAACACGGAGAGGCAGCGTCCGGACTCCACGAGCCTTCGCGCGGGGGCTCCGTGCCTCCGTGGCAATTCAGCACAGCGACACCTCCGAACCCCTGGCCCGGTCGGTATATTGAGGGGCTCCTGAGACCGGGAACTCAGTAAGAATGACGCCCGCCGGCACGCTTGCACTCTATTGCCTGATCATCGCGGGCGCCTCCCTCACGGGTGGATGGCTGCCGTCGCGCTGGAAGCTGACGCACACGCGCATGCAGGTGATCATGAGCTTCGTTTCGGGGCTCATGCTAGGCGTGGCGCTCTTCCACATGCTCCCGCACGGCTCCGCCAAGTTGCGCTCTTTCCACGACGGCGGCTACTGGATGGCGGGCGGCATTCTCGGGATGTTCCTGCTGATTCGCGTCTTCCACGTGCACTCGCACGGGGAGGCGGGCACCGACTGCGACGGTGCGCCGCACGGCCACGGCCACAGGGCGAGCGGGTTCGGCGTCCTCGCCGGCCTCACGATCCACTCGCTACTCGACGGCATCGCGCTGGCGGCGGCGGTCACCGCGGACGCGCGCTTCGCCGACTCCTCGATGTTCTTCGGCATCGCGACCTTCATCGCGGTACTGGCCCACAAGCCGCTCGACAGCCTTTCGATCTCCTCGGTGATGGCGGCCGGCGGCTGGTCCGTCCGGACCCGCGCGCTCGTCAATCTGCTCTACGCGGTGACCGTCCCGATCGGCGCGACGCTCTTCGCGTTCGGGATGCGCGATGCCGGCGATGCAACCGTCGGTGCGGCGCTCTGCTTCGCGGCGGGGTTGTTCCTTTGCATCGCGCTCGCCGACCTGCTTCCGGAAATCCAGTTCCACGATCACGATCGGCTCAAGCTCACGGTTGCCCTTCTGGTGGGTCTGGCGTTCGCGTTCGCGATCGATGCGATGCATCCTCACGAGGGCCAGCGCACGAGCCCGCTCGTCGAGCGCATGACGGGAGGAAAGTGATGCAACGACGCACGCGACAGCGCGACGCGATCCAGGCGGCCCTGCGCGAAGCCGGCCGCCCGCTCAGCCCGGCCGAGATCCTCGAGGCCGCGCAGGCGACCGTCCCGAGCCTCGGTGAAGCGACGGTCTACCGGGCGATCCGTTCGCTGCTGGAAGAGGGTTGGCTGACCGAGGTGGAACTGCCGGGCGAGGCGAGCCGATACGAGCTGGCCGACAAGGAGCACCACCACCACTTCCACTGTCGAAGCTGCGACCGCGTCTACGACCTCCCCGGCTGCCCCGGCTCGCTTGATGACCTCGCACCGCGCGGCTTTCAGGTCGAGGAACACGAGATCATCCTCTACGGCACTTGCCCCGACTGCGGATAGCGCCCCCCGGCTCCCGGCCCACGGCGAATCCACCACGCCCGGAAGACCCGGTTACCGTATCCCCATGTCCGACGAGCGCGTCCAGACCCTTCAGGCCGTCCGCATCATCGCGATCGCGATTACGACCGTTCCCGCGATCTTTCTCGGAGCGTGCCTGTTCCTGATCAACCAGCCGGACACCACGCTGGGCCAGTCCGAAACGGGCTCGCTGATCTCCTACGTTGCTCTCGCGACGGCTCTCATGTCGTTCGGGCTCTACCCGCTGATTCCCAAGGTGATCCGGTTCCGTGAGGAGAACACGCTCGTCTCCTTCCGGATCGTGGTCATCATGCGGCTCGCCTCCGCGGAGTTCCCCGCGCTGCTCGGCTGCGTCGCCTACCTGATGGAAGGCAAGACGACCGTCGTCGGCGCGGGCGTCGCGCTCGCGATGGTGATCTTCATGGGGAGCATGTTTCCGTCGGAGAGCCGACTGGAGGCGTGGGAGCACGAGTAGCGCTGGGCGCTGGGCGCTTCACGCTGCATGTTGCACGCCGGGCAGCTGATCCTGGCAGCTGATCCTGGGCCGGCGTGTGGCGCGCGGCATGCAGCCCTACGCCCCCGCCTGTTCCCACAGGGCAGCCACCGCGCCCGCCGGGTCCTTCACGATCGCGATGCGGCCGTAGCTGCCCATCTCCTTCGCCGGCGAAAGGACCTGGCCACCGTTCGCGATACACGCGTCGAGGCTGGCGTTCACGTCGGCGACGGCGATGTAGATCAACCACTGCGGCGGAACGTCCTTGTTGGGTCCGCGGCGATGGCAGACGCCGGCGACGCGCTCACCGTCGGGCGTGAACATCTCGTAGTCGGCGTACGCGCCCATGTCGTGTTCCTGCGCCGTCCAACCCGCGACCGCGCAGTAGAAGTCCCGCACCTTCCCGGCTTCGGGCACCGTGAGGTCGAACCAGCCGACCGTTCCCACCTTGCTCATATCGCCAGCTCCCCCCTCCAGACGGTGTGCGCGGTACCGCCCAGGACCACGCGATTCTCCTGCAGCTTCACGGACACCTCGCCGCCGCGCCCGGAGGCCTGATAGGCGCGCATGCTCGTCTTGCCGAGCTGCGCCGCCCAGTAGGGCGCCAGCGTGCAGTGCGCGGAGCCGGTCACCGGGTCCTCGTCGACGCCGACGCGCGGTCCGAAAAAGCGCGAAACGAAATCGTAGTCCGAACCGCGCGCCGTGACGATGAGCCCGCGCGCATCGATCTGCGCGAGCCGCGCGAAGTCCGGCTTGCAGTCGCGCACCGCCCGCTCGCCCGGCAGCACCAGCAGCATGTCGTAGTCGTTGCGCGCCGCCTCGAGCACATCGAACCCGACGTCGGGCGGATCGCACGCCTCGTGCGCCGGCGTCGCGGGAAAGTCCATCTCGATGCGGTCCCCCACCTGCACGCAGGTCAGTGTCCCGCTCAGCGTGTGGAACTCGACCGAACCGTCCGCCGCCTCCTGCTCGAAGAGCGTGTGCGCCGACGCGTGCGGCGCGTGGCCGCACAGCTCCACCACGCAGACCGGCCTGAACCAGCGCAGGCGCCAGCCCGCGGCGGTCCGCAGCAGGAACGCCGTCTCGGAGAGGTTCATCTCGGCGGCGACCTGCTGCAGCCACGCGTCGTCGCGCGGCGCGTCGAGCAGGCAGACGGCGGCAGGGTTGCCACGAAACGGGCCCGAGGCGAAGGCGTCCACACCGAAGATCTGCACCCGCCCCATACTAGTGCGAATGCAGTACCGCTTGATGGAGATCGGGGACGAGAAAACGTTTCACCGCCTCGCCACCGACGAGCACATCCGACGTTACCTTCTCGACGGCGAGATCGTGGACGTGGCCTGGTGCCGGGCGGAGATCGAGCGCAGCGAGCAGCTCCACGAGCAGGGAGTGGGGTTGTGGCTCGTGGAACTGCGGGGCGAGCCGGTCGGATTCATCGGCTACCGCGTCTTCGAAGACCTCGGTCCGGAGCCGCAGCTCCTCTACGCCTTCCTCGAGAGGGTGACCGGCCGCGGCCTCGCGACCCAGGCCGCACGGTGGCTGGTCGACGTGGCCCGACGCCAGAGATGGACGCGCATCGTCTCCGCCGTGGACGCCCCGAATGCGGCCTCCATCCGCGTGTTGGAAAAGGTCGGGTTCCGCCGCACCGGTTCGCTGCCCGGCGCCTTCGGCGAGACCTACCTGTACGAGCTGACGCTGCCGCGTTTCACCTGAGCGACTCCGCGGTCACCAGCTCGACCGGGATCAGGATGTTCCTTTCGACCGTCTCCCCCGCGCGGTGACGCGCGATCGTTTCGATGGTCGTGCGCCCGATTCGCGCGGGGTCCTGTCGCACGTCGGCACGCAACGCGCTGCCGCGCAGCATCGCCTGCCGTGCGTCCGGCGTGAAATCGAAGCCGACGATGACGACGTCGTCGCGGCGCGCCGCCTCGACCGCGCGCAGGGCGCCGAGCGCCGCGAGGTCGTTCGTACCGAAGATGCCCCGGAGCTCGGCGTGGCGATCGAGGTAGTCGCGAGTGATCGCCTCGGCGCGCGCGCGATCGCCGCCGCAGTCGGGCGTGCCCGCGAGCCGCTCGGCCCCCACCACCGCCCGGAAACCCGCGCTGCGTGCGCGCACCGAAGAGACGGCGGTGTTGTCGAGCAGCAGGAACTTGCCGTCCGGGACGCGCTCCTGCAGCGCGGCCGCCGCCAGCTCGCCGCCGCGACGGTTTTCGCTCGCCACGTGTGCGATGACCGCGACCCCCTCGATTGCAATGTCGCAGGAGAAGACGGGAATCCCGGCCGGGTCGAACGGCTCGACCTCGGTGCGGCAGGGCGCGAGGACGATCGCGGCAACGCCCTCCTCGACGAATCGGCGCAGGTGGCGCGCCTCGATCGTGGGGTCGTTCTCGGCCGAGCGCACCTGGAGCCGCATGCCGCGCGCCTCCGCCTCGGCCCGCAGCCCCGCTTCCAGATCCTTGAAGAACCGGTTCGCCAGATCGGGCAGCGAGACGCCCACGACCGGAGGCCCCGAAGCGGGCAGCTCGCCGCCACAGGCCGATAAATAGAGGAGAACGACGAAGAATCCGAACGGTCGCATGGGTCTTTCCGGGGCGGTCGCGACAGAGTAGCGAAACCTCGCCCCGGAACCGGGGTTTCGAGAGAGGAAGCGGTTGTCCCACCCCGGGGCGGCGCCGAGAATGGAACAAGCCATGGGATGCAGACTGATCGTCGGAGCGCTTCCCGCGCTCCTCTTCACCTACCTGATCTGGCCGAGTGAGCCCGCCACGGCGGACCAGACCGGCCTCAGACAGGGCGCCGCCAAGCGCATGGCCGCGCGCATCGACGCCATCGTCGACAAGGAGCTGCGCGCCGCCGGGCTGAAGCCGGCGGGGCTGGCCGACGAGGCGACCTACGCGCGGCGCACCTATCTCGGTGTTGCGGGACGGATCCCGAACGCCATCGAGATGCGCGCCTACAAGCGCAAGAGTTCGACCGACAAGAGCTACGACCTCGTCGACGAGCTGCTCGCCAGCAAGGGCTACGAGAGCCACCAGTTCAACTGGTGGGCCGACCTGCTGCGCACGCGCACGCGGCTGGCGCAGCGCACGTCGGGCGAGCCCTACATGCACTGGCTCAAGCAGTCGATCGCGGACAACAAGGCGTACGACACGATGGTCCGCGAGCTGCTGACGGCGAGCGGCCCGGTGCACGCCCGCGACAACGGCGCCACCGGCTACTTCATGCGCGACCGCAACATGCAGGAAGACAACATGTCGAACACGATCCGGGTTTTCCTCGGATCGCGCGTGGAGTGCGCCCAGTGCCACAACCACCCGTTCGACAAGTGGACGCAGAAGCAGTACTTCGAGATGGTCGCCTTCACCGGCGGCATCCAGTACCAGAAGTCGCCGCGTGGCGATCCGCGCATGCAGCGCCTGGTGCAGGAGGCGCGCAAGCGCTGGGGTCGCAACGGCCAGCGCGCGGTCTTCCGCATCCTGCAACCGACCTTCATCGGCATCTACGGCAACGGCACCGGCGCCTCGCAGCTGCCGCAGGACTACCAGTACGACGACCACAAGCCGCACGATCTCCTCGAGGCATCGCCGCTCTTCGACCCGCCGGTCTTCGTGGACGTCCACATTCCGGATCGTGCGCGCCAGTCCTCCCGCAACAACAACAACCGCCGGCGCAACCGCGCGCCGCGCCTGCCCGAGGTCGATTCCCGCAAGCTCTTCGCCGACTGGATGACCTCGCCGCGCAACGACGCCTTCGCCCGGACGATCGCCAACCGCGTCTGGAAGAAGCTCATGGGCCGCGCGATCGTCGAGCCGGAAGACGACTTCAAGGACGACTCGACGCACAGCTCGAAGGAGCTTCTCGACCACCTGACCGCCCTGGTCGTCGAGCTCGACTACGACCTGCGCGAGTTCCAGCGCATCCTGCTCTACACCAAGATGTGGCGCCGCGAGGCGATCAGCCCGTCGACGGGCGAGGCCGAGGTCGCCGACCTGCGCGGCCCCGCGCTGCGCCGCATGAGCGCGGAGCAGGCCTGGGACTCGCTGCTGACGCTCGTCGTGCCCAACCTCGACGGCCGCCTGCTCCCGCCGCTCAACCCGCGGACGGAGGCGATCTACAGCCGATTCGACAAGCTGCTCGACGCCAGCGACGAGGAGATCATGGCCGAGACGGCCGACTTCGTCCTGCGCTACACCGACCGCGCGGCGTTCCAGAAGCGCCAGCGCGAGAAGCGGCAGGAACAGCAGGCGAAGCGACGCCAGGCGCAGAAGCAGATGCAGAAGCTCTACCGCGACTACCGCCTCGCCGAGCGCCGCAAGAACACGAAGCGCATGGACGAGATCAAGGCGGAGCTCGAGGAGCGCGGCCTGCCGATCCCGGGCGAGAACCGCGGACGCCGCGCCGGCCGCGCCGTGCGCGACCTGCAGCGCGCCAGCGACCTGCCGTCGCCGGCGCCCAACGGCCACCTGCTGCGCGAACTCGGCCAGTCGCCGCGCGAGCTCATCCAGGAGGGCCACAGCGACCCGACCGTCCCGCAGATCCTCGCCCTGCTCAACGCCTTCCTCGAGCAGCGCGTGCTGACCAACCGCTCCGCCGAGGTCATGCGCGACATCCAGGAGGCGCGCGGCAACAAGGGCAAGATCGATGCCGCCTTCCTCGGCGTGCTCGGCCGCAAGCCGACCTCGGAAGAGCGCCGCATGTGGGAGCGCGACATCGCCAAGGGCGGCGAGCGCGCCACCCAGGATCTCGTCTGGACGCTCGTCAACACCCACGAATTCCTCTTCATCCAGTAGGGGCAGCACCATGCGACTCAAGCGATACTTCGACCGGTTCGACAACCCGACCCGCCGCCAGTTCGTCGGCGGCGCCGCCAAGGGCCTGCTCGGCCTCTCCACCGCCCCGCTCATGACCAGCCTCGCGAAGGCCGGCGAGTCGGTGGCGATCCCCCGCGAGGCGGCGACCGCGCGCAACGTCATCTACCTCTACATGGCCGGCGGCATGACGCACCTCGACACGTTCGACGTGAAGCCGGGCGCGTCCACGCAGGGCCCCGTCGAGGCGCTGAACACCAGCGCCGACGGCGTGCGCATCTCGCAGTACTTCCCGCTGCTCGCCAAGCACATGGACAAGGTCGCGGTCATCAACTCGATGAACTCGAACCAGGGCGCGCATGCGCAGGGCCGATACTTCATGCACACCGGCTACCAGCTGCGCGGGACGATCAAGCACCCGAGCATGGGCGCCTGGCTGGAGAAGATGCGCGGGCGCGTGAACGGCACGCTGCCGGGCCACGTAATCGTGGGCGGCGGCGGCGAGATGGCGACGAACGGCTTCTTCGACGCGTCGCTCACGCCGCTGCCGATCGGCGACCCGACCGCCGGACTGACCAACTCGGCGCGCGTGCAGCACGTGAGCGAGGAGCGCTTCGAGCACCGCATCCACAAGCTGGAGCGGATGAACAAGGCGTTCCGCGAGAAGTACGACGCGCGCGCGGTCCAGGACTACGCGAAGGTCTTCGAGGAGGCGATCCGCCTCATGGACTCGAAGGACCTCGAGGCGTTCGACGTGACCAAGGAGAGCGAGGACGTCCGCAACGCCTACGGCACCGACCGCTTCGGCCAGGGCGTGTTGCTCGCCCGCCGGCTGGTGGAGCGCGGCGTGCGCTTCGTCGAGGTCGTACACGGCGGCTGGGACACGCACTCCGAGAACTTCGAGCGCATGGACGAGCTCTGCCCGCCGGTCGACCGCGCGCTCAGCGCGCTGCTGGGCGACCTCGAGGCGCGCGGCATGCTGGACGAGACGCTGGTCGTGCTGACGACCGAATTCGGCCGCACGCCGGACATCAACCAGGACCGCGCCAACGGTCGCGACCACTACCCGCAGGCGTTCAGCGCGCTCATGGCGGGCGGCGGCATCCAGGGCGGCCAGAAGTACGGCAAGACCGACGAGGAGGGCCGCAAGGTCATCGAGAACCTCGTCCGCGTCGAGGACTTCAACGCGACGATCGCGTACGCGCTGGGCCTGCCGCTCGAATTCAAGCTCTACTCGCCGTCCGGACGCCCGTTCACCGTGGCGCACAACGGCAAGCCGGTAAAGGCGCTCTTCTAGTGCGCTACGCGCTCTTTGCGGTCCTGCTGTTCAGCCTCGCGCTCTTCGCCGAAGACGGCGAGGAGATGGGCGGGGACATGGGCGGGGATATGGGCGACGAGATGGGAATGGGTGACGACAGGTCGCCCAAGGGCACCGTCGACTTCAAGACCGATATCCTGCCCATCCTGCAGGACCGCTGCTTCGAGTGTCACTCCGACGCGAAGCGCAAGCCCAAGGGCCGCCTGCGCGTCGACTCGAAGTCCTTCCTCCTCGCGGGCGGCGTGTCCGGCCCGTCGATCGTGCCGGGGCGTCCCGATCGCAGCCCGCTCTATACGCGCTGCGTGCTCCCGGAGGACCACGACGACGTCATGCCCCCGTCCGGCGACGTGCTGCCCAAGGCGCAGGTGACGCTGCTGCGCACCTGGATCAAGGAGGGCGCGCACTTCGGCGGCTGGACCGGCAAGGGCGGCGAGGCGAAGCACGCGATCAAGACGACGAAGGTCGACGCCTCGAAGACGCGCGGTCGCCTGCGCATCTACCAGGTGCTCGACGCGAAGGCATCGAAGGCACCGGGCGGCGCGCTCAAGCAGGCGCAGGAAGCGGGCGCGCGCATCGCGCCGGTGCTGCCGAACGGCAAGCTGCTGCGCGTCGAGTTCGTGGACAACCCGGGCTCGATCGACGACAAGACGGTCGCGGCGCTGGCGCCGCTACGCAAGCACATCGCCATCCTGTCGCTCGGGCGCACGTCGATCACCGACGCCGTCATGGCGGAAGTGGTGAAGATGCCGAACCTCGTGCGACTCGACCTGCCGCGCACCGAGATCACCGACAAGGGCCTGCGCGCGCTCGGCCAGGGCAAGCAGCCGCAGCTGCGACGCATCAACCTCTACGGCACCGACGTCAGCGACGCGGGGCTCGACACGCTCGTGACGCTCCCGGCGTTGGCCGAGGTGTTCGCCTGGGACACCAACGTGACCAGCGCGGGCGTGAAGCGGCTGACGACCATGCGTCGCGCCGTGCGCGTGCACTTCGAGCGCCGGATGCCGGAGCCGAAGCCGGCCGGCAACAACCAGAACAACCGCCGCCGCCGCTAGCGACGAGGCTCGAGGTGCGGAGTTCATTCCGCACCTCGCCGCTCGCAAACCATTGTCCGTTAGGGGTTTACGCCCCATCCCTGATGGAAGAGGTGCATCCGAAGGGGGTCAGCGGGTGGCGGTGAGGGCGGGGTAGCCGACGGCGCCTTCCTTGGACGGCGTGGCGACGAGGACCATGGTCCAGGCGGCGGTGGTCCAGACTTCGCCGAACGTCACGTCGGAGTTGCTGCCCATCGACAGGCTCTCGTGCCACGGGCGCGGCTGGAAGGAGCCGTCCGGCGCGCGCGCCAGGACGAGGTCGCGCTCCATCGTCTTCCAGTAGGTCTTCGCGGTGCCCTTGCCGTGCGCCTGCGCGGCGACGCCGGCGAGCAGGATGTGCTGCATGAGGCTGGCGTGCCCGCCCATCACCTCGTCGGCGTTGCGCTTCACGTAGCCGGCCATCTTCTTCGCCCACGCGCTCTTGCGCTTGCCGAGCGCGAGGTAGCCGATCCACGCGGCGGCGGTGCGCCCGATGTTGCCCGAGCCCTTCTGGCCGGGGCTCGTCGAGTAACCGATGCCGCCGTCGCCGCCACCGCTCGCGATGAGGTACGCCTCCGCCTTCTCGATCGTCGACTCCGGCACCTCGAAGCCGCTCTGCTGCGCGGCACCGAGGCCGCAAAGGGCGAGGCCGGTGACGATGTTCAGTTCGAGGTAGTTGAGCGCGTTCTTGCCGCCGGGTCCGTGCGCCCAGCCGCCCGACGTCTCCTGCGTTTCCACGAGCCGCTTCGCGCAGAAGTGCAGGGACGCCCGCACGCCTTCGTCCGGCGTACGCGCGTGCAGCTCACCGAGGAACATCGCGGCGTGCGCGTAGCCCCAGTTGGCCTGGTTCCAGTTGGCACCGCCCGGCCGCCCCCCGCCCATCGCGCCCAGCTGCGACACGTTCGCGATGACGAAGTCCGCCGCGCGACGCACGTTGTCCTTGTGGGCGCCGTTCTTCAGATCGCTGCCGCCCCCGAGCCACGCGAGGCCCGCCATCGCAGCCTGAATCACGGCGCCGTTCTTGCCGGAGAGCGTTTCGACGAAGCCGCCGTCCTCCTGCTGGCGCTGCGCCAGCCACGTCAGCGACTGCTTCCAGAGCGCGGCACGCCCCGGCCCGGCCAGCGGCTTCTTCGCCGCGGCGCCGCCGACGGGAATCGTCACGTCGACCTTTTCCGCCTTGCCCTTCCCGCCGCGCTGCACGAGCAGCGTGACGACGCCCTTCGAGGACTCCGCCCTCACGAGCGCCTTGGCCAGCGGCGCAAGCGACCCTTCCTTGAACTTGCGGCTCCCGACGCCGACGATCCAGTCGCCGACGACGAGCCCCGCCTTCGCGGCCGGGCCTTCCGGGTAAAGCAGGTCGATGCGCAACTGCGTCGGGCCGTCGTCCGCGCCCGCCGGCGCGCGACCGCCCGATCGCCGTCCGCCCTGGCGCGGCGGTTCGTTCGACGGAAGCGGCGCGCTGCTCGCCGCCGCCTTCACGCCGAGCAGGCCGAGGTTGTATCGGTCGAGCCGACGAAATCCGTCGCCGCGGCCGAACGGCCATTCGGCCGCGGCAGCCGGCGAAACGAGAACCGGCGAAGCGAAAAGAAGCGCTACGAGGACGACTGCTTGCGCTGCGCTTCGGCGCGCTTGGCGAGATCGATCTCGAGGCGATTGATGCCCTGCTTCTTCTCTTCCTTGGTCGCGGCGCGAGCACGATCGATCGCGGACCAGGAGATTTTGCGGAGATCCCATGTGAGCCCGATCTTCGAGAGGGACCAGACGAACCACTTGGTCGGGTCGAAGTGGTACCAGCGCACGCCGTTGCGATAGTCGCCCTGGAAGCGGTGGTGGTAGTTGTGATACCCCTCGCCGAACGTGACCAGCGCGGTGACCCAGCTGTCGCGCGCCGAGGTCGAAGTCGAGTAGGGCTGCGAGCCCATCTGGTGCGCAAGCGAGTTCACGCAGAACGTCGCATGCCACTGCACCACGAGCCGCAGAAATCCGGCGCACAGCAGCGCGCCGATCGGGTCGCCCCAGAGGAAGCCGAGCGCAAGCGGCACGACGCCGGCCATCAGGATGGCGAGCGCCACGTAGTGCCGGTCCTGGAACACGACCATCTTGTCGGCCAGCAGGTCCTTGACGCGGCTCATGCCGAGATCGTGCTCGTTGCTCTCGTAGAGCACCCAGCCGATATGCGACCACCAGAAACCCTTCTGCGCGTTGTACGGATCCGACTCGTGATCGGTCTCGGCGTGGTGCTCGCGGTGATCAGCCGACCACTTGAGCGCCGAGTTCTGCACCGACGCGGCGCCGAACAGCAGGTAGAAGAGCTTGACCGGCCACGCCGCCCGATAGGTCGGATGCGCGAAGAGCCGGTGATAGCCGCCCGTCACGGCGAGCCCGCAACAGACGCCCCAGAAGAGTGCGAGGCCCAGCGACCACCATGAGAAGTGGACGAAGACCATGTAGAGAATCGCGCTCAACGCCAACAGGTGCGAGAACGCGAGGAAGCTGGTGTTCAGCCAGTTGAGTTTTCGCTGAGACAAGAATGTCCCTCCCGCGATCGATCGTCCGATCGTCGCGAAGGAGTCGTGCGGTCCCGCCGAAACGGGACCGCACTCGTTGCAATCGAAATCGGTTCCTAGTAGTCGCGGCGACGTCCGCCGCCACCACCACCGCGGTTTCCGCCCCCACCACGTTCGCGCTCGCGCGCCTCGTTGATGCGAAGCGGACGCCCGTCGAGCTCCTGCCCGTCGAGCGAGTCGATGGCGCTACGCGCCGAGTCGTTGCTCTCCACTTCCACGAAACCGAAGCCGCGCGGGCGGCCGGTCTCGCGATCGGTCACGATCGTGACCTGGTTCACCGTGAATCCTGCCTGCTCGAAGTGCGAGCGCAGATCCATCTCCGTCGTAACGAAATTCAGGTTACCGACAAACAGCCTAGTTCCCATGGCGGGAATCCCTCTCAGTCTTCCGCATGGCTACCCTTTTCAATCGACGGCAAGGACAAGACAGGCAGAACAACGAAACACGTAAAACACGATGGAAGCAGCAGGGTCGATTCCTGGCACCGGTGTCACACGACCGGCAGTTGAGCCATTTCCACGGCCCGCAGCATACCAGCGCTCTCCTATGTATCGGCCGTTTCGCGCGCTTCCTTCGTGACCATTCGCCAATCGAGCCCGAACCGGAGCAGGTACTTGCGCAGCCGGTCGGAGTCGTTGCGGCTGCTGCGCTGGGCGCGGGAGACCGCAAACAGCCGCCGGCCCGCCTCGGCCAGGGAGGAAGAGGCGCGGCAGACCCGAATGACCTCCTCGAGCTGAACCGCCTCGAACTGATCAATTTCGCGCCCCAGCACCTCGGAAACCAGCGCTCCGGGCGCGCTTTCCGGCCGCGCCCCGCCCCAGCCCGCCTGCAGCCGGGCGATCTCCTCGGCCACGTCCCCCCGGCCGATCCGCCCGCCTTCGCAGAGCGTGGCCATGCGGAGGACCGCGGCGTTGAGATCGCGGAAGTTCGACCGCCAGCTCGCTTCGGGCGATCCCGCGAATCGCAGAAAAGCCTCGCGGGCGGCGCGATTACACGTGACCCGCTGCCCGATTCGGGCGGCAGCCCGTTCCAGCTCGTAGTCGAAGTTCGGCTCGATGTCCTCGCGCCGCTCGGCCAGCCCCGGCAGCCGGAACGTCCAGAGGTTGATGCGCGCCAGGAGGTCCTCGCGGAAGCGGC
>JBCDBY010000001.1:0-50475 GCA_039182715.1 Planctomycetota bacterium | reverse complement strand
GTGCGGCGCACGTGGGGATGGACGGTCGCGTGGGGCGTGCTGTCCGGCCTGCTCGTGCTGACGCACGCGCTCGGCGCTCTCATCGTGGTCAGCACCGGCGTGCTGGCGCTGCGCGATCGGGCGTGGTCGAGAATCGTGGGGGCAGGCCTCCTGGGTGGCGGACTGGTCGCCCTCTGGCTGCCGTTTCTCTGGCAGCGCCCCACCGACACGCACGGCATCTTCGGCGCGGCGAGCTACGACCCGATGCTGATCCTCGGACCGATGCAGCAGGTCGCGGAGCGCACCGCGCGTGCGGTGCTCTGGGTGAGCCTCCTCGCGGGCGCCTGGCTGGTGCGCCGGCACGCCCGCTCACCGCGCGAGCCCTTCGCGTATCACACGATCACGCTCGCGGCCCTCGGTGCCGGCACGCTCTTCTGGCTGGGCCAGATGCGCTTCTTCCCGAACTCGCCTCGTTACGTGATCGGACTGGCGCTCGTCCTGTTGCCGCCCGCCTGCCATTTCCTCGCCCGGTTGCTGGAGCAGCGCGCCTGGAAACCGGCCGCGCTCGGCTACGCCGGGGTCGGGCTACTCGCCTTCTCGCTCTGGTATGACGCGCGCGGCGACCGACGCAAGCCGGTGGTGCTGCACTCGCGGTTCGCGCGATCGATGGAGTCGCGGGAGCGGCCCGACGACCTCTTCGTGCCGAGCCCGGGCTATCTGCGCTGGACCTTCGGCGAGGTCTACCGCGGCGCGCTCGACGTCGATCGACGGACCCCGGACGAGTTGCGCGCGCAGCTTCGCGCCGGGGGCCGGATCTGGCTGTACGTCGCGCGACGCCGGGGCTACGCGGCGCCGCCCGACGCGCTCGACGCCGGGCCCGAGCACGAACGACCGCTGTCGATGCAGCGTCGGACGGAACATGCGGCGCTGGCCGCCGTCCTGCGCGAGAAGGCGGTCCTGCTCGACCGGGAAGAGACGACGTGGGCGGACTGCCGGCATCCGACGGTCCTCCTGCTCTACGGCCCGAAGGAGGAGCGATGAGCCGCACCGTGCTGGTGACCGGCAGCGCCGGTTTTTTCGGCGGACTGCTTGCAACGCGGCTGCGCGACGCGGGCGACGAGGTCATCGGGTTCGATCTGCAGGACGGACAGGACCTGCGCGATCGCGAGGCGGTCGATGCGGTGTTCGCCGCGCATTCCTTCGACGCGGTCTTCCACTGCGCGGCGATGCTCGCGCATGCGGTCAAGGACAAGGGGTTCCTCTGGGAGTCGAACGTCGACGGAACGCGCCATCTCGCGGAAGCGGCGCGGGCGCGCGGCGTCCCGCGCTTCGTCTTCACTTCGAGCAACTGCGTCTACGCCCGCAGCTACGATCACCCGGTCACCGAGGAGGAGCCGACCGGGCCGATCGAGATCTACGGTCGCTCCAAGCTGGCGGCGGAGGAGCTGCTGCGCGACTTCGAAGGCGACATGCACGTCGTGTCGCTGCGCACGCCGACGATCATCGACGAGGGACGGCTCGGCCTCCTGACCATCCTCTTCGACTTCATCCGGGAGGGCCGCAAGGTTTGGGTGGTCGGCAAGGGCGACAACCGCTACCAGTTCGTCTACGCGCACGATCTCGCCGACGCGTGCGAACGCGCCGCACGCCACGACGGCTCCGGCCTGTTCAACGTCGGCTCGCGCGACGTGCCCACGCTGCGCGAGGTCTACCAGTCGGTCATCGACCGCGCCGGCACCGACGCGCGCGTGGCGAACCTGCCGGAGAAACTGACGCGTTGGGGCATGGGCGCGGCGTACCGGCTCGGGCTCTCGCCGCTCGGGCCCTACCAGAACCGCATGATCACGAGCAGCTTCGTCTTCGACACGAACCGCATCGAACAGGCGATGGGCTGGCGGCCGACGTTGAACAACGCGGAGATCCTCGGGCGGGCGTACGACTACTACGACGCGCACTACGACGAGATCCACGCCCGCCGGAACGTCTCGGCCCATCGGCAGGCCGCGAAGATGGGCGTGATTCGGTTGCTCAAGTGGCTAAGCTGACGCGCCATGTCGACGGTCATACTCGGAGCGGGCCCCGCCGGACTCACGGCCGCCTACGAACTCGGCAAGGCGGGCCGCACCTGCACCGTGGTCGAGAGCGACCCGGCGTACGTCGGCGGCATCTCGCGCACCGTGCAGTGGCGCGGCAACCGGTTCGACATCGGCGGGCATCGGTTCTTCTCCAAGAACGGTGAGATCGAAGCGCTCTGGCGGGAGATCCTGCCGGAGGACGTGCTCGAAGTGCCGCGGCTGTCGCGCATCTACTACGAAGGCAAGTTCTACGACTACCCGCTCAAGCCGAGGAACGCGCTCCGCAATCTCGGACTGGGCCGCAGCTTCCTGTGCGGGATGAGCTACCTCTACCGCCGCATGCGCCCCATCCGGCCGGAGGTGTCGTTCAAGGACTGGGTCACTAACCGGTTCGGCGACCGGCTCTTCGCGACGTTTTTCGAGACCTACACCGAGAAGGTCTGGGGCATGCGCTGCGACGAGATCTCGGCGGACTGGGCGGCGCAGCGCATCAAGGGCTTGAGCCTGATGAAGGCGGCGCTCGCGATGTTCAAGCCGAGCGGCGACTCGATCAAGACGCTCATCGACCGCTTCCGCTATCCGCGACTCGGGCCGGGGCAGATGTGGGAGACCTGCACGGAGCGCGTGCGCGGCATGGGCTCGACGGTCGACATGGATCGAAGAGTGGTGCGCATCGAGCGCGGCGAAGGCGCCGAGCGCGTCATCTGCCGCGACGGCGACGGCGCCGAGCACGTCTACCCCTGCCGCGAGGTGATCAGCTCCATGCCGCTGCGCGAGCTGGTCGAGGCGATGGACCCCGCGCCGCCCGACGCGGTGCTCGCCGCCGCGCGCTCGCTGCGCTATCGCGACTACCTGCTGGTCGCCGTGCACGTGAACCGCAAGGACTGCTTCCCGGACAACTGGATCTACATCCACGACCCCGGCGTGAAGATGGGCCGCATCCAGAACTTCCGCAACTGGTCGGAGGCGATGGTCGCCGATCCGGAGACGAGCGTGCTCGGGCTGGAGTACTTCTGCTTCGAGGGCGACGAGCTCTGGGACGCCGACGACGCCGACCTGATCGCGCGCGGCAAGCGCGAGCTGGCGCAGCTCGGCCTCGTCGACGCGGCCGAGATCGGCGACGGCACCGTCGTGCGCATGCCGAAGGCGTATCCGATCTACGACGACGGCTATCGCGACGCGGTGGCGACGATCCGCGACTGGCTGCGCGCCGAGGTGCCCAACGTCGCGCCGGCCGGCCGCAACGGCATGCACAAGTACAACAACCAGGACCACTCGATGATGGCGGCGCTGCTGAGCGCCCGTAACCTGCTCGGCACCGACGACCGCGACCCGTGGAAGGTCAACACCGACGCCGAGTACCACGAAGAGGCAAGCGCCGCGGACGACCAGGCCGGGCGCGCCGTGCCGTCCGCTATTCGAACGACAACTTGATCGTGTCGCCCGGCTTGGGGTCGATCTCCCGCGCCCGTCGCTCCTTCTTCTCCTTGATGTACATCCACTCGACCAGGGCGGGGGCGGCCAGCATGTCCACATGGCCCCGGCCCGGCACGAAGTGCAAGCGGGGTTTCGCATTCGGGCGGGGACGGAGCGCGTGGCTTCGCTCGGACAACGTGACCCAGCCGTACGGAACCTGACTCACCGTCACGAAGCTTCCGCGTGCGGGTGCGCCCTCGAGGTCGAGACGGGCCAAGCCCGGCAGCTCGAGTCGGAGATCCCGACTGCCCGTGCGCGGAGAGCTGAGCTGCAGCATGTCGCGGGTCGCGCGGTAGCTCGATAGGCCGGCGACCTCCACGGCCCACAGGCCCTCCGGCACGGCGAACACGACGAGGTCGTCGCCCCGCTCGAGGATGGGAGCGGCGAACGGCGGCGTACTGTGGATCGTCACCCGTGCCAGCGGCTGCAGCGTGAGCTCGCCGGCCTCCTTGAAGCGCTGGGCGCCGTCCCCGGATGCCTGCACGCGCAGCAGGGACGCGTCCTCGCGCAGCAGTCGCGTCGTAACGTTGCGTTGCGCGCGGGGCACGCGGACGATCGCGGGGAAGTAGCCGGGCGCGCTGACCCGGACCGTCGCGATACCCCTCCGCTTCGTCCATTCCCAGAGCGCCGGCGACCCGAAGCCGGAACCCGGTCCCGTCTGCTCGGCCCCGGCGCCGGCATCGTGCAGCCGGATTGTCACGACCGACAGCGGCCGTTCGGTCTCGACGTCGCGCGCTTCGATCCAGTGCCCCGACGGCCGCTCGACGGTGACGCGCACGTCGGCGTCCCCCGGTCGCACGCGCGGGGGGTCGCGCGTGACGTAGTCCCCGTCGCCGATGTAGACGATCGCGTAGCTCCAGTCGGGCAGGGCTCCGAACCGAAACTCCGGTCGCGCCCTCGCCTCGGCCGTCGCGAGATTGCGCAGCTCCTTGGGGCTCGGCATCCGGCCCCCCCGCGTCGCGTTGAGCCAGCGTTCCCAGGCGACCGCGCCGACCATGCTCTCGCCGAGGTTTTCGAGTCGCCCGCGGATGCCGGGCCCCTCCTCGAGCGTGATGTCGAGGGACTGCGTCCGACGCGCGCGAACTTGACGGTTCGCCAGTCGCTGGGCGACGAGTCCGGGCTGGAACGCGGGAATGGCCTCGACGTCGAGCTCCTCGGACGCGCCGTCGAGCGCGAGGTCGAAGCGGTAGCGCCCCGCGTCGTCCGTCGCCGTTTCGTCGAACGCGACGCGCTGGCCCCGCGCATACACACGCACGGTCGCGCGCGCGATCGGACCGGTGGGGCCGCGGACGACCCCTTCGAGGATGGTGGCGCCTTCGCGGGTCACCGGCTCGATTTCCACCGGCTTCGGCGTCGGCGGTTCGGATTCCCATACCGAGGCCGTCTGCTCCGGCAGGCGATCGCGCCGGTCGGCACGCGCGCCCGGATCGAGGGCGATCCAGAGCAAGAGCCCCACCACGGCGACGAGGGCGAGAAACACCCAACGCATCGCCCCATCATCGCCCCGGACGGCGAACGGTGTCGACTACTTCAGATCGATCTCGATCGTGTCGCCGGGTTTCGGCTCGATCTTGCGGATGCGTTTTTCGGCGTCGTCCATGCGCTGCCACTCGACCTGCCCCGGGAGCGCGAAAATGCGAGTGCGGCGCTGCGGCGTGAGCGGCAGCATGTTGCCGCGGGGCTCCTGGTCCTTCGCCGGCCGCAGGGCGAAGTGGTCGGCGCCCAGTCGCGACCAGATGAGCGGCGCGTGACGCAGCCCCAGGTAGGGATAGCGCACGTCGTCGGCGCGCCATTGGATCGTGGCCAGCGCGGGAAGATCGAGCGTCAGCGTGCGCGTGCCGGCGCGCGCGAACGAGAACGTCAGGACCTGCTGGGAAACGGAGTAGTCGACGTACCCGAACGGCTCCAGCGACCAACGTCCTTCGGGGACGGCCACGACGACGCGCCCGTCCGCCCGTTCGAGGATCGGCGCCCGGAAGTTCGGCGAGGGTTCGGGCGAAACGCGCGACAGGAAGAGCTGCGCGTGCACGCCGAACGTGGCCGCACTCGCGCTCCGCACGACGATCGCGAGCTGCAGTGCGTCGGACCGCAGCAGATGAACGCGCGCCTTGCCCGGACGCTTGTCGATCGTCGTTTGCAACGACAGGTAGCCGGGCGCAGAGAGCTGCAGCGCGGCCTTCTTTCCCTCCGCCTTGCCCGGCCAGTCGAACTCGATGCGCAGACCCGCGCCCGGGCCGCTCTGCGTCGGTACGCCGGCGCGCCCCACCAGACGCGCGGTGACGGTGGGAATCGGCTTGCCGGATTCGATGTCGAGGACTTCCCACCACTTGCCGCGCGGCGGCGCCACCGGAACCACCACGCCGCGATCGCCGGCACGCACGCGGGGCGGGTCGCGGGTCTCCCATGGCGTGGGGCCGGCGTAGAAGAGCGCGAATGCGCGCCCCTGCTCCAGCTCGATGCGAAACGCCGGGGACGCGGTGACGACGTCCACCGCCCAACGCTTCAACTCCTCGTGGGACGGCACGCGGCCGCCTTGCGACGCCTCGATCCACTTCTCCCACGGCACGGCGGCGACGGAACCGACGTCGAGGCCCCGGAGCAGTCCTTCGACGGCCGGCCGCGTGGCTTCCTGCTCGTTGGGCGCGTCCGGGGCGACCGGCGGAGGCGGCGGCTCCGGCTTGTTCGCCTCGGTGGCCTCCGCCCGCTGGGGCGTTTCGCGCTCCGCAACCTCGTCCCGCCGGCCGGCGCGATCACCGAAATCGCGTCCGATCCAGACCAGCAGCGCGGCGACCGCAAGAATGGCGAGAGCGGCCCAGCGCATGGCGTGCATCATTCCATTGGACGACGAAAAAAGCCCGCCGGATGCGACTTCCGGCGGGCTTGAGTGGCGACCCCTACGGGATTCGAACCCGTGTCGCGGCCTTGAAAGGGCCGTGTCCTAGGCCAGCTAGACGAAGGGGTCAGCGAGGCGACGCATATTACTACGTCGGCTCTCCGGTGGCTCTTTTCAAGAGCACCACCCCAATTAGGATCACCACCCCCACGCCGACCAGCAGCCAGCTCAGCGTCGACTCCGCCTCGTCCGCGCCCGCCGCGTCGAGTTTCGCGCGGGTATGGTCGACCCAGCGGTCCCATTCGCGGCCCACGCGCTCCCAGTCGACCGGCATGATCGCGCCGATCTGGTCGGGACGCTTGACGTGCTCCGGCACCTTCACGCCGCGGCGCACGGGGATCTGCGCCGTGGCGGAGAAAGCGAGCTTCTCCTCGATCTCGCGGCGCAGCAGCCAGTCGATGAGCTTCTTGCCCGCCTCGGGGCGCGGCGCGTCCTTGACGAGCACGAGCGTGTTCGGGATGTAGAGCACGCCCACCTCGCCGTCGCCCGAATCGGGGTAGATCATCTTGACCGGCTGCCCCTGGATGCGCGCCACGTTGAAGTCGTCGGTGTCCGTCCAGCCGAATGCGTAGCGGCCCGCCGAGACCTGCTTCATGACGTGCGCGTTGCCGGTCAGCCAGACGACGTCGTTCGCGATGAGCTTGTCGAAGTACTCGTTGGCCTTCGCCTCGTCGGCGACATACAGCGCGGCATTGTGCGCGGCGGTCGTGCCGGTCTCCGGACGCGCCATGACGGTCTGGCCGCGCCACTTCGGATCGGTGAGATCCCACATGGAGCGCGGCCAGTCCTCCCGCTTCACGAGATCCGTGTTGACGATGAGCACGCGGGCGCGGGCGGCGAAGCCGATCCAGTAGCCCTCCGGGTCGCGGAACTCCGCGGGGATGTCCTTCGCCGACGGCACGTCGTACGGCTGCAGCACGCCGTGGTTCTTGAGCTTGACCGTCGTCGCGATCTCGTTGTTCCACCAGACGTCGGCGACCGGATCGTCCTTCTCCTGGATCAGCCGGCGCATGAGACCGACGGTCTTGTTCGCCTCGGTGTCGTAGGTCGCCTCGACCTTGATCCCGGTCTCCTTCTCGAACTCCGCGAGCACCGATTCGGAATGCTCCTGGTCGAGCGAGACGTAGACGTGCACCACCTCTTCGGCGGCGACCGGGAACGTCAACAGGAGTGTGAGAAGCCACGCACAGGTGTTACGCGGTCGTGTCATGTGTGTTGCCCTTTTGATACGCGATTCGGGGGATCGCTGTGGACGGATCAGCCGCGCTTGAAGTCCGCGGCCGCAAGACCCAGTTGTTTCATCTTCTTGTGCAGGTTCGGGCGGCTGATGCGCGCCAGCTCCGCTGCCTTGGTGACGTTGCCGCGCGTTTGCCGCAGCAGATCGGCGATGTAGCGCTTCTCCCAGTCGCGACGCGCGGCGGCGAGGCCTTCGGCCTCCTCCTCCGGCTTCTCGTCGGCCTTGTTCACGAGGAAGCGCAGCTTGCGGTTCTCGCGCTCCATGGTGCGTCGCTCGAGGCCGCGTTCGACCGTGACGAGCAGCTCCTTGAGCTCGAACGGCTTCGCCAGATAGTCCGTCGCGCCCAAACGCAGCGCGTCGATCGCGTTGTCCACGCTGCCGTGCGCGGTCATCAGGATCACGACGGCGCTGGCGTCCATCTCCTGCACGGCCGCCATCACGTCGAGCCCGCCCACTTCCGGCATCACGAGATCGGTGAGGACCACGTCGTACGGCAAGGCGCCGAGTTTCTCGATCGCCTCCTGGCCGCTCGACGCTTCGTCCACGTGATAGCCGGTCTTGGTCAGGCCGCGGCGGAGAAAGAAGCGCACGCTCTCCTCGTCGTCGACGACGAGGACACGCAAGGGAGTCGTTTCCGTCACACCCCCGGCATTACGAATCGCGTGCCGAAGGCAAGCGAACCGTGAAGCGGGTGCCGTCTCCGGATTCGACTTCGACGGTGCCGTCGTGCGCCGACACCAGCCGCTCGACGAGGAACAGGCCGAGTCCCGCGCCCTCGCGCCCGCCGCGTCGCGTGGTGACAAAGGGCTCGAACAGCACATCCCGAATCGAGGAATCGATGCCGGGGCCGTCGTCCCCCACGAGGATCGTCACCTGCTCGCCCTCGCGCGCGACGGCGAGTTCGAGCCGACCGTCTTCTCCCCTGGCGGTGACGGCGTTGCGGATCAGGTTGGCGAGCACCTGGCGCAGCATGGTCGCGTCGGCCGGCACCTGAATCGCGGGGTCGCGGACGTGCCGGACCTCGATGCCGTCGGGCGGACGGACCTCCGCCAGCGCCTCGTCGATCAGCGCGTCCGGCTCCACCATCTCGAAGTGCGGGTCGGCCCGCGTGGCGCCGAGCATCGTCTGCGTCATGCCGACGCCGCGCTGCGCCGTCTTGCGGATCATCGCCAGCAGCGCGCGCGCGTCGTCGCTCAGATCCTCGTCGAGCGCCTCGTCGGCGCAGCCGAGAATGCCGCCCAGCAGGTTGTTGAACTCGTGCGCGACGCCGCCGGCCATGGTGCCCGCGGTGGACGCGCGCGCCGCCCGCACCAGCGCCGCCGTCCGCTCGCGCACCTTCTCCTCCAGCGAGTCGCGCAGCTGCTCGTTGGCGCCCGCGGTCTCGTTGAAGACGCGCGCCAGCGTCGCGATCTCCCGCGCGCCCGACGGATCGAGGCGCACGCCCCGTTCGCCGGCGCCGAAACGCTCGACCGCTTTCGTGGCGTCGTGCAGCGGCTTGAGCGCGATGCGGTCGAGCACGAGCCCGAAGGCGCCGATGAGCAGCAGCAGCAGACCGGACCAGGCGGCGACGGTGCGAAAGCCGACCTCGGAGCCGTGGCGCTCCGCCGCCTTCTGCTGTTCGGCGCGCAGGCCGTCCACACTCTTCTCGACCTCGCCGCGCGTCCGCTCCATGAGTTCGCCACGCACGGCGCCGAGCTTGATCGCCGTCGACGCCTCCGGATCGGCAACCGCCTTGACCATCGCCTCGCGCAGCTTGTCCTCGTTCTCGTAGAGGTCGAGCGGCAGGTCCTTGATCGAAAGGGCGCGCTGCCGGTCCGCGGCCATCGTGGTGTCGGCCGCGAAGTTCATCGTCTCCTCGACAAGCGAGGTCGTCACCCGGGTGTAGCTCTCCTGGGTGGACTCGAGCAGGCCGCCGGTGCGCTCCACGAACGCCGCGCGGCTGGCGGGCTGCCAGACGAAGATCGCAACGGAAATGGCGACGAGCAGCAACACACCGCCGACGGCCGCGATGCGGGCCAGCAGGCTCACCGCGGCCTCCGCACCACGTCCGCGCGGGCGAGCAGCCGCAGCGGCACGCGCACCTTCGTCCGGCCGATGTCGACGACGACGCGGTGACGGGACACGACCTGGTCGGGGCGATCGGGATGCAGGATGCGCGCGGCGAGCTGCAGGCCGACGCCGCGCGGGTCCGGACGGACGGTCACGCCCGCATCGTGGCGCGGCGACGTGGACAGGAGCGGGATCGTGAGCGCCGGCACGTCGCCGCGGAAGTCCTCGGTGACCCACGCCACGTCGGCTGGCTTGTCGCGGCCGACGACCTCGAAGCCCGGGAGCTTCTCCTTGGGGTCGCCCAGCACCATGACCGTGCGCGCCAGCGGACGGAAGAGGCGCAGCGTGACCGCGACCTCGCGGCGGTCGGCGCGCGGCTGCACGAGCAGCGTCTTCTTCGGATCGGGCGCCCACTTTCGCGCCTCCTCGTCGAAACAGACGACGGTGCGCGGCGTGCGGTGCCGGGCGAAGAAGGCGGACGCCCGACCGGGATCGCCGCCGAACGTGTAGAGGCGTTCGCGGGCCAGGCGGCCGAAGTAGGGTTCGAGCGCCTTCCACGCGAAGTCGTAGATCTCCTTGCTCTCGCTCGTGCTCGCGGAGCGGGTGAAGAGGATCAGCGGCGTGTCCTTGCCGCTGTCGCCCCGGCCGCCCTGCGCGGCGAGCGTGGCGGCGAGCAGGAGAACGGCGAGCGCGCTTCTCATTTCGCGTCGGGGCAGACGCCGCGGTAGTTACAGGAGCGGCAGGCGAAGCCGGGCGTCGCGGGGAACTTCTCTTCGCTCGCCTCGTTCTTTTCGGGGTCGTCGAGCGACGACTTCATCGTGGCGATCGACTCGCGCATGAACTTCGCGACGCGGTCGCGGTCGGCCGCCGCCGCGTGCTGGGGCTGGAAGTCACCGCCGGTCAGCAGATAGACCGGTGCCCCCTCGACCTTGTCGGGATCGGCGCCCCACTTGGCCGCGGCGAAGAGCGCGTAGAGCACGATCTGATCGTTGTTCTTCGCGTCGGGTCGCCCCGTCTTCCAGTCGAAGATGAGCACCGCGCCGTCGTGCTCAGCGGCAAAGTCCGGCACGGCGTAGACCTGCGTGCCCTCGAAGTCAAAGCTGTCGAGCGTCTCCATCGGCAGCCACTTGTCCGGATCGATCTCGCGGATAATCGCGTAGCTGCGCGACTCGAAGAAGTTGCGCACGCTCGTGCCGACCTTGTTCGCGATCTTCTGCAGGAGTTCGCGCGTCGGCGGCGGGCCGTAATGGTGCTCGAAGAGGCGCGTGTACTTCTTGGGCTGTTCGCGCCAGAGTTCGTCCTGCGACTCCTTGAACCCCTTCTGCATCTCCGCCTTGCACCACTGCACGACCGATTCGGCGTCGGGCTCCTGCCCGCGCGCCCAGTCCTGCAGCGCGCGCTCGATCGCGCGGTGCACGACGTCCCCCGCGATGAGGTGCAGGCCGGTGATGTTCTTGAGCTGGTAGAGCTCGCGCGCGCGATCCGGCGCGTCGTACCCCCAGCCGCCCCACGAACCGTAGTAGTGGAACCAGTACTTGCGCGGGCAGTCCGCGAAGGTCCGGCTGCGGGAGAAACTCCAGGAGAAGCGGTTTTCGAAGGGCGGCACGGCGTTGATTGTCCCAGACCCCCGGGACCACGACGATCCCCTCTGCGGCACCGGTGCCGCACCGCGCCGCCGCAACTCCCGACCCATGCGCCACTTCCGGCCGCCTCGGCCAAGAGTGGTTGGTCAGGGAGGGGCTAATTCCACTGCCAGGGGCGCTCGAGGTAGGTGACGAGCTGTTCGAGGCGGCGGCGGACGCTGCGCTCCTCCAGGAGGGCGAGCTTGGAGAGCGGCGGGATGGCGGCGGTGATCGCGCAGGCGCTCACGACGCCGGAGCCGACGTTGTGCGGCTCCATCAGGCCGCCGAGGTCGCGGCGCAGGGAATCGACGCTGTCGGAACCGGGAGCGGCGTACGCGAAGGCGCGCTCCATCAGATCGTCCTCTTCGGGACCGAGATCCTGCAGGTCGGGCAGCGCCTCGATCGTGGCGGTCTGGTAAGGCTTGCCGAGATCGACCGGTTTCGCCTGCGCGGCGGCGACGCCGAGCAGCAGGATGTTCGAGCGACCGTCGGACATCGACTCGTGCTGAATGAGCGTGCCGACGCAGACGGTGTCGTGGAACGGAGGATGGTCCTTGTACTCCTCCTGCGTGCACTGCGCGAGCAGGCCCATGGCGATGAGCCGCGGCCCCGCCAGCGCATCCTCCACCATGGAGCGATAGCGCGGCTCGAACACGTGCAGCGGAAGGATCGCGCCGGGGAAAAGCACGGTGCCCGGCAGCGGAAAGACCGGCACGTGTTCCGGGAACCGTTCGCGAATGGCGTCGAGCTCGGTCATGACGAGTGCATTATCCCTGCATCGAACCCGGCCATCACCCCTGTAACGAGATACGCGGCGGAGAATCGGGAATGCGGGTGACCGGAGGCGCGTTTCCGGTGCGCGCAGCGGCGAGATCGAGCCACGGCCCCAAGTCGTCCAGAAAGCCGTCCAGATCGAGCCCCTGTGCGAACGGACGGTAGGGAACCAGCTTCGCCACGCCCTCGCGCATGAGCTGGTCCATGCCGCTCCAGTTGCCGTGCCCGAAGTGGTGAAACCCGCTCGCGACCTGGATGAGTCCCTGGTAGTAGAGCTTGATCTCCGTCTCCTCGCGCACCCAGAGGTCCTCCCACACCTCATGTGCCTCCCAGAACTCCTCCTCGTTGAACAGCTCCACGCCGCGCATGTATTCCGACGGGAATCCCGCGAATCCGGCGTTGCTCACCAGCACCGCGCCCAGCCGGCGCGCGACCGCGCACAGCTCCGCGGACGGCGCGCCCCCCGCCGGCACGTAGCCGCTCGCACAGCCGCGGAAGACCATGCCGAGGAACCCGAACATGCCGCGCAGCTGCGTTTCCACCGCGGCGCCGATCGCGTCGTCGTCGGGGGTGTAGCTGCAGAGATAGCCCGCCGGCTTGTCCGCCGTGCGCGGAATCAGCCGACCCTGCGGCAGCAGCTCCAGCCACGCGTCGAGCCGCGCCTTGAGCGTGCCCGGAAGCGCGAAGAGCTTCGCCGGCGCGGCGACGAGAAACGCATCCGCATCGAGCGGATCGACTTCATCCCAGGAACGGAGCCGTCCCCCCGCCTCTTCCGCACCGGCGCGCGCCGCCTCGATGAGCGCCGCGGGCTCACCCTCCGAGAGCAGCGCGCAGGTGCGCATCAGAGATCGGTGTAGTTCGGGCCGCCGCCACCCTCCGGCGTCACCCAGTCGATGATGCCGTAGGGATCCTTGATGTCGCACGTCTTGCAGTGCACGCAGTTCGACGGGTTGAGCTTGAGTTCATCCTCGAACTCGTAGACCGCCGCCGGGCAGAAGTACTGGCACGGGTTGCCGTACTCCTCGGTGCACTTCGTGATGCAGATGTTCGTATCGCGGACGACGAGATGCGACGGCTGGTCCTCCTCGTGGCTGGTGCCCGAGTGGTAGACGTCGGTGAGCTTGTCGAACGTGAGCTTGTTGTCGAAGGCGGGCGGCGCCGGCGCCTTGCGCGCGGCACCGGTCTCCTGGTACGGCGCCTCCTTGTGATGGAGGCGGTCGTAGAAGAGGCCCCGGCCCCCGAGCGCCATCTGGATGCCCACCTCGAGCATGGCGCGCGGACGCGAGAAGTTCTTGAACGCCGTGCGGAAGTTGCGCGTCTTGTAGAGCTCGTCGTGGAGCCACGACGCCTGGAACGACGTCTCGTACGACTGCAGCTGCGTCGCGCTGGCGTCTTCGGCGACGAGCGCCTCGAAGGCCGCTTCGCCCGCCAGCGCGCCGCTCTTGAACGCGGTGTGGATGCCCTTGAGACGCGCCATGTTGACGGTGCCCGCCGCGTCGCCGGCGAGCAGCCAGCCGTCGCCGTAGAGCCGCGGCATGGAGTAGAGGCCGCCGCCCGGCAGCGCCTTCGCGCCGTAGCGCAGCACCTCGCCGCCCTCGAGGATCTTCGCGATGAACGGGTGCGTCTTGAAGCGCTGGAACTCGCGGTGCAGGTCCCAGGTCGGATCCTCGTAGTCGAGCGCCATCACGAGGCCGAGCGAGACGCGATCGTCCGCCATGCCGTAGATCCAGCTGCCGCCGTAGATGTTGCCCGGCAGCGGGAACCCCATCGTGTGCACGACCTTGCCGGCCGGGAACGACCCCGGCCTGACCTTCCACAGCTCCTTGATACCGGTCTCGTAGTCCTGCGCGTTGCGCCCCTCGAGCACCTCGGGGAACGCCGCCATCAGCTCCTTGGTCAGGTTGCCGCGCACGCCGTCGCAGAGGATCGTCACCTTCGCGCGCAGCTCGGCGCCCGGCGCGTACGACGGCTTCTGCTCGCCCGTCTTCGATACGCCCGAATCGACCAGCTGCACGCCCTTCACCACGCCGTCCTCGATGATGAGGTGGCGACCCGGGAACTCGGGGTAGACCTCGACGCCCTTGCTCTCCGCAACGCCCGCCAGCCACTCGACCAGCTTCTGCAGGCTGCAGACGAAGTTGCCGTGGTTGTTCATCGGCGGCGGCGTCGGGATCCGGTAGGCCCGCCGTTCGGAGAGCGCGTAGAACGCCTCCTTGTGCACCTCCGCCTCGATGGGCGGATCGAGCTCGCGCCAGTTGGGCAGAAGGTCGTCGAGTCCGCGCGGATCGACCACGGCGCCGGAGAGCGAGTGGATCCCGGGCATCGAGCCCTTCTCCACCACGGCGATTTCGAAGTCGCCTTTGCCCTGCTGCTCCGCCAGGTCCTTCATGCGAATGGCCGCGGCGAGTCCGGCGGGGCCGGCACCGACGATCAGGCAGTCGAGTTCGAGTACGTCGCGTTCCACGGTCATGCGCTGCGCATCCTTCGTAGGGTTTGGAGGTTCTTCGCGTAGCCCTCGGGGCCACCGGGCGTCTCGAGCAGGCCGGGCCGACCAGCCACGCGTTCGTCGTTCACCAGCAGCTTGAAGCCGGCCTTGCCGATGGCGCCTTCGCCGATGTGTTCGTGCCGGTCCTTCTTCTGGCCCAGCTCGAACTTCGAGTCGTTCAGATGAAAGGCGAACACGCGGTCGAACCCGACGAGGTCGTCGAGCTCCTGCATGGTCGCCTCGTAGCTCTTCTTCGTCCGCAGGTCGTAGCCCGCCGCGAACAGGTGGCAGGTATCGATACAGACGCCCAGCCGCTTGCTCTTGCCCTGCCGCAGCAGCTCGGCGAGATGCTCCAGCCGCCAGCCGAGGTTGGTGCCCTGGCCCGCGGTGTTCTCCAGCAGGATCTTCACGCGCACACCCTTGGTCGCCTGCAGCGCGAGCGCGAGGGATTCGGTGATGGCGGCGAGGCCCGCCTCCTCTCCCTCGCCGAGATGGCTGCCGGGATGGATGCAGAGGTAGGGGATGCCGAGCTCGCCACAGCGACGAATCTCGTCCTCGAAGGCGCGGCGCGACTTGGCGAGGATCGCCTCGTCCGTTGCGCAGAGGTTGATCAGGTAGGAAGCGTGCGAGACGGCGTCGGCCAGATAGCCCGCCTTCTTCGCGCCGCGCCGGAACTCGGCAACCTTTTCCGGGTCGAGCGGCTTGGGCTCCCACTGGCGCTGGTTGCGCGTGAAGACCTGAATCGCCTCGCACTCCAGCTCCTCGCCCTGCAGGACCGCATTCGGCATCCCGCCGGCGGTCGTGACATGGGCACCGAGTCGCATGGCGGGCATTGTAAGGAAGAGGACCATAAGCCCTTACAATTCGCTGCTTATGGCGGGACCGGAACGGAAACAGACCATTCGCACGAGCGCGGCGGAGGTCTTCGCGGACAAGGGCTACGACCGCGCGTCGATTCGCGACGTCGCCAAGGCGTCGGAGATGAGTCTCGCGGGGCTTTACTACTACTTCAAGGGCAAGGAGGAGATCCTCTTCGACATCCAGTACGAGGCCTTCCAGACCCTTTTGGAGCAGCACGCCGAGGCGCTCGCGGGCGTGACCGAGCCGATCGAGAAACTCGACCGCATCATCATGGGGCACTGCCGCTTCTTCGCGTCGCACCTGCACGAAATGAAGGTGATGTCGCGCGAGGCGGAGCAGCTCGAAGGCAAGCTCGACGAGGACGTCGGCGAACTGCGCCGCCGCTACGTGCGGCTCGTGCGCGGCGTGATGGACGAGATCGCGGAGGAGAAGAAGAAGCGGGACGTGCCGATCGGCACGGCGGTCTTCCTGCTCTTCGGCATGATGAACTGGATGTACACCTGGTACGACCGCACCCGCGACGGCGAACCCGACGACATCGCGCGCCAGGTGAGCAAGGTCTTCCTGCACGGCTTCCTTTCCGAACCGGCATGAGGCGCGCGGCTCTTCTTCTGGCGTGCGTCCTCGGATGCAGCAGCGGCGGCGGCGAGCCGGCGCTGACCGCCCCGCAGATCGCCGTGCTCGACTGCGCGCGCATCGTCGTCCTCGACTGGACGCGCATTCTCGGCGAGATGGAGCGTCTGCTCGTCGCCGCGACCGGCGGCCCTTCGGACGGCGTCGCGCTCCAGCCGAACGGCGACTACACGATCACGATGGACGCCGACGCGGACGGCGTGCCCGACACCACGGTGAGCGGGACCGCGACCTTCCCGCAGGATCCGGCGACCGGGATTCCGACGGGCGAGGAGATCCCGATCACGTTCCGCCTCGACCCGATCGCGACGGCGACGCCGCTGGAAGGCAGCGGCACGCTGCGCCTGACCTTCGAGAACCCGAGTCGCGCCCAGCTGCGGGGCGGCGGCTCGCTGCGCAACGAGGGAGGCTGCGCCGCGAGCCTGCTGCTGCTCGAGTCGCTGCCGCAGCGCGTGACGTTCACGACCGCGATCGCGGGTCCGGCGCCGACGGTCGAGGCGCTCGGCCTGGTCCTCTCCGGGCCGATCGACGCCACGGTCACCACGCCGCGCGAGGACACCTTCAACGGAACCCTCGAGCTGGACGGCGACACGCAGGCGATGCTCGTCGACGGCAACATCGACGGCGAGGACTTCCGCACCGTGATCGAGCTCTTCCCCGACGCGGTGCAGGTGCGCGGGCTCGTCGACTGCGGGACGCGCGTCTTCGCGCTGTACGACGATCTGTTCGGCATCCTGCTCGCCCTGTCGCAGCAAATCGCGTCCGTCAACGGGGACGTCGAGGCGCTGCCCACGATTCCCGGGGTGACGGTGACGCCGGTCTCCGGTTCCAACGCGACCTACTCGATCGACCTGACCCGGCTCGGCACGCTCTTCACCGCCGGCACGATCACCGGCAGCGTGCGGACGACGCGCGTGAACCTCGAGGTCACCTCGCGCTGGAGCTGGCGCCTCAACGGCGCGATGAGTGGCGAGGAGAGCGTGTTCGGCAACAGCGCGCGCTTCTTCGCGATCGCGATCCCGAACGCCGGCGGCTCGCGCGCAACAGGCGAGGGCACGCTCGGGCGACCCAACTGCGTCGGCTCGTTCGACATCCCCGAAAGCGATCCCGTGCGCGACGAGGGTCAGCTGGGCGGCAACCTCACCGTGCGAGCGGTCGTCGGCCCGCACGCACTCGAGACCGACTTCACCTATGTGGCCGGCACGGCGGTACCGCGGCAATTCCGGATCAACAACGTTCCGGTTCCTGCGGGATCGTTACCGGAGTAAGACTCGGATTGTGGAGTTCACCGTCGGCCCGAGGCCGAGCCCAGAATTGAGTCTGGCAAAGCCCAGCGAAGTCGCGGCTCCGCCGATGTGGCCCGTTTTCACTTCAAGGAGCCGCGACGCAGCTGGGCATCCGTCGATGCGTCAGCATCGACGGCAGAAATACCGTCGCCCCCGCGGGGGCGCGACGAAGGAGCTCCCCCGCAGCCGGCCGAAGCCAGCTGGACTCTCCACACAGCGCCTCGTGCGGGATTGATTCCGCACCTCGGTCGTCGCAACTGCCTATCCCTGATGGGCTTACGGCGCTCTCCTGATGGAAGAGGTGCATCAGAAAGTGAGGCGGAAGACGGTCGGGGACTCGAGGACGAGGTCGCCGTGCATGCAGCGGGCGAGTTCGCGGCTCAGCGGCAGGCCGAGGCCGATGCCGCGCGCGGTGTCCGTCTCGTTGCGGCCGCCCCGGTCGTAGGCGCGGAAGATCGCCTTTGCCTGCGGGCGCGGGACGCCCGGACCCTCGTCGCGCACGCGGATGTGGACGTGGCCCGCCTCGCGCTCCGCGGTGATGGAGACCGGCGAGGCGCCGTACTTGCACGCGTTCTCGACGAGGTTGGTGAGGATGCGGTGGACCGCGGCGGGGTCGACGGTGATCGTCGCGTCCGCGGCGCCGCCGGGCTCGACGGCGAGCTGCACGTCGTACGGGTCGCACAGCTTCTCGAGACTCGGCCGCAGCTCTTCGAGCAGCTCGCCGACGCGCACCGGCCGCATCTCGATGCGCGCGCGCCCCTTCTCCAGCTCCGACTGGGCGATGACGTTCTCGATCATCTTGCCCATGCGCTTCGACTCCTCGCGCAGCGTTTCGACGTGCGCGCGGCGCTTCGCCTCGTCGGGCACCATGTCCTCGGCGAGCAGATCGGTATAGAGGCTGAACGTCGTGAGCGGGCTGCGCAGCTCGTGCGTCACGTGGCTGGCGAACTGGCGCTGACGTTCCGCCTTGCGCAGCGTGCGCAGGTGCAGTCCCAACGTGCTGAAGACGAGCAGCCACATGAGCCCGATGCCGACGTACTTCATGTCGAATCGGAACCCGTGCGCCATCGCGCCGGGCGTGAAGCGCGCGGGAATCGCATAGAGGTCGTTCTCGTCCGCTTCCCCGCGCGACGGGGTCAGCGCCGCTTCGGGAAAGAGATCGTCGACCTCCTCGAGGAGGCTGTCGTGCAAGCGGTCCCAATCGACGAGGAAGCCCTCCAGCCGGTCGGCCGAACGGCGCACGAAGTAGAGACGTTCGCCGACCCAGAGCGGCTCGAGCGAACCGCGCCGCGGCTCGTCGGCGATCCAGCCCTGCTGCGGCCGGCGCGAGCGCATCTGCGCCTTCTCCAGGTCGAGGCCGAGCTGGCGCGGATCGATCTCCTGCTGCACCGTCTGCAGCACGCGGCAGTTGGCCTCGAACTGCGCCTGCGAAAGCGTCTCGGGCACCGTCAGCTCCTGGTAGATGCCGAGCGGCACCTGCGGCGAGCGGATTTCGCCGTCGCGACCCACCAGGAAGTGAAGCTGGATGTATTCCGGCTTCTCGGTGATCAGGCGCGACCGCACGATGACCTCGTCGGTCTGGATCTTCTGCAGGCTCTTCTTGGCGTAGGCCTGCTGCTTCACCGTCGGAAACGCCTCGTACTCCTCGGGTGCGCGCTTGCGCTCCGCGTTGAGCAGCAGCGCGACGCGGCTGTTCATGCGGAAGTGCGCGAGCCGCGTGTCGGACGCGAGGCGCGCCTGCTGCTGCGCGGTCACGAGCGCGTGCGTCACCCAGGCGAGGACGACGACGGTCACGGCGAAGACGGCGCGCCAGATCACGCGAGTTGATAGCCCTTCCCGCGCACGGTGCGAATCAGCGTGGCGTCGCCCAGCTTCTCGCGCAGCCGCGCGATGTGCATGTCGATGGTGCGCGTTTCGACGCCGCGCGGGTCGAGGCCCCAGACGTGCTGGAGCAGCTCGTCGCGGCCGACCGGCCGGTCGCGGCTTCCGGCGAGGTATTGCAGCAGCTCCGTCTCCTTGCGGGAGATGTCGCAGCTCTCGCCGTTCGCGAAGGTGATGCGCTGCTGCTCCAGATCGACCGTGCGCCCCTCGATCTGGATCGCGCCGTGCACGTCGCAGCGTTCGGCGCTGCGGCGCAGCACCGCTTCGACCCGCGCGAGCAGTTCGAGCGCCGAGAACGGCTTCACGACGTAGTCGTCCGCGCCGGCCTTCAGCCCGCGCACGCGGTCGTTCTCATCGCCGCGCGCGGTGAGCATGATGACCGGCACGCCGGGCCGGCTGCGGCGCAGCGTCTCGAGCAGTTCGTAGCCGTCGCGCCGCGGCAGCATGATGTCGAGCAGCAGCAGGTCGTACTCGGCCGCGAGCGCGGTCTGCAGGCCCGCCTCGCCGTCGGTCTCCTCCAGGGTGAGGTAGCCGCCCGCCGACAGCGTGTCGAGGATGCCGCGCCGGATGGCGGGGTCATCCTCGATCACGAGTACGGTGCGTCGGGTCACTTGGCGGCCTCCTGGAAAGCGTACCCCTTCTGCGCCGCCTGCGCGCGAATGGCTGCGCGGACCGCCTTGTCGAACGCCTGGTCGTCGCTCAGGTTCTTCTTCTTCGCCTCGGCGGCGACGAACGCGGCGCGCTTGCTGTTCAGCTCGGCGATCTGCTTGCGGTACGCCTGCCGCTCCTTGTGCGTCTGCTCGATGTGCGTGCGAAGTTCCTCGATGCTCTTGCCGCGCAGCGCCTCGGGAAGATCCTCCTGCTTGATCTTGGTCAGGTCGACGCTCTTGTCGAGGTAGGAATCGACCAGGCACCAGGTGCAGCGGTAGAGCGCGGTGCTCTTCGACTGCGCGCGCGCCGCCTCGATGGCCATGCCCAGCTCCGCCGCGTTACGGTCCTGGACCTTCTGGTTCGCAGCGCCCTTCTTGCCGGCCGAGCCGAGCGGGATGTAGGTGGCGTTCATCGCGGTCGAGAGCTCGGCGATGCGCTTGTCGAACGGGGTCGCGATGGTGACGGTGCCGCGGTTCTGGTCGATGCAGGCGAAGTGTCCGTCCGCGCGCAGCGAAACGTCCTTCCAGCCCGGCGCGATGTCATCGGCCGGGTTGCCGCAGTAGATCGCGTTGACCATGATGCCGCTTTCGATCGCGCGCTTGCTCATGAGACGGTAGTCGACCGTCTTGTCCTGGTCGGCCGACTCGTTGCCCGCCACGATGATGAGCTTGAGCGTGCTCTTGGACTTGGTCCACGACAGCTTGTCGAGCGACGCCTGCATGACGCGGCCGACCAGCTCCGTCCCGCCGTTGGTCGTCAGCGCAAAGAGCTTCTGCGAGATCAGGTCGAGGTCTTCGGTCAGGTCGACGTCGACACGCACCCAGCCGTCCTCGGCGCGGTAGCTGGAGTGGCCGAAGGTGAGCAGCGCAACCCGCAGGCGCGGGGTCGGCTTGGCGAGCGCGAGGTCGTTGACGATCGCCCAGAGCTTGGCGCGGGCGGAGTTGATCAGGCCGGACATGCTGCCCGACACGTCGAGGCAGATGGCGACGTCGATCGTCTTGCGCTGCTCGAGGTTGGCGTAGTCGCCGCACGCGTCGGCGCGCGCGGAAAAGAACAGCAGGGCCGCGAGGAGGAGGCTACTTGTCTTCATCGGTCTTCCCTTCCGAGATGTTGTTGTCGACCAGCACGGTCTGGCCGTCGTATTCGAGAATGATCTCGCCCTTGCGGGCGATGAGGCCCTGCTGCCCGTTCGCGACGAGCTTGGTGAGCAGGGCGTGATAGTCGGCGGTGCCGTACGCGATGCGGCGCGACGGTTCCTGCTTCTTCTTGCCGGCGACCAGACGGCCGTCGATCCAGACGTTGCCGCGCTGGAAGAGGCAGAGCGAGGCGACCTGCTGGACGCCGGTGACCTCGACGCGCTGCAGGCGGTCGTTGAGGAAGCCGTTGCGGTAGTTGAGCCGCTGCTGCTTCTTCATCGACTCGAAGTTCTTGCCCTGCGCCACGGCGCCGGCGCCCCAGCGTGTCTTGACGGCGCGGCCATTGATGGAGTCGGTGCAGGCGACGTAGAGCCGGTCCCAGCTCTGCAGGTCGGTCCCTTCGCGGGCGAGGAACGCGGTGTACTCGCTGAGCACGCCGAAGCGCGCGGAGAGCCGCAGGATCTCGTCGGCGACTTCCTTGTAGCGCGGGTCGTGGAAGATGTTCTGCCCGACCTGCGCCGGGCGTCCGTCGGCGGCCGCGGCGGCTTGGCGAATGGAGTCGACCAGGTAGGCAATGCGGCGCGTCGCCCAGAGGCGCGGCACGAACGCGTTGCGCGTCGTCGCCTTGCCGAGTGAAAACTCGAAGCGGAAGTCCTTCGGCTGGTTGAGGTACTGCCCCGAGAGTAAGAACCGCAGCGGCTCTTCGCCCTTGTACTGGCCGAGCACCACGAGCTGGTCGCCCTCGAAGAGGTCGCCGAGCTGCTGCGGGATCTGTTCGCGGATGCGGCGCACGGTCGGCTGGCCGCTCGCGTCGAACGTGGCGAGGCGCGGACCGGCGAGCACCGGGCCGTAGAGCCGGCGGAAGACCTGCGCGATCTTCAGCTCGACGCTGGCGCCCGGCGGGATGTAGGTCGGCAGGGCGCGGGAGAGTTCGGCAATGCGGTCCAGCAAGGGCACGTTCACGTCGTTGCCGACGCCGACCGTGAAGACGCGGCGTCGGTGGGGGTTGGCCTTTTCGACGAGTTCGCGGATGGCGAGTTCGGACGTGCGGCCGATCGTGGGCAGGCCATCGGTCAAAAACAGGACGATCGGCAGGCGGCCGGCGCTGGGCGGCTGCCGTAGCGCCTCGACAAGTGCGTCGTGGATGTTGGTGCCGCCGACCGGCGCGAGGCCGTCGAGATAGGCGCGCGCCTTGAGTCGCTGCTCCTGGTTCGCGGGCACCGGCTGCGGCGAGAACGACGCGACGACCGTCGAGTAGTCGATGATGTTGAACGTCTCGCCCGGCTCGAGGCCCTCGATGACCTGCTTGGCCGCCGCCTTGACCTGGTCGAGCGCGCCGCCCGCCATCGAGCCGGAGCGATCGATGACCAGCGTGATCTCGCGCTTGAGTCGGTTGGCGTCCTGCGAGATGCGCGTGGGCACGCCGGCGAGCAGCAGGAAGTAGCCGCCGCCGATGGACGGGTCGGGATAGGCGAAGAGCGAGGCCGCGACGCCGTTGCGCTGCAGCAGCGTGGAAAGCCGGAACGCGCCCGGCTGCAGGCGCGCCTGCTCGGTCACGTGGACGGTTACGTGGGTCGGCTTGCGGCGCTGGATGCGCAGGTCGTGGCTGGGAGAGTAGACCGTCGCGATCGGATCCTTCGACTGGATGTCGACGGTGATGTGCCACGGGGTGTGGACATCGATCGATTCGCTGCGCGGCAGGACGTAGTCGAGCCGGTGCAGGTCGGTCGGGAGGATGTGGTTGTAGGTCAGCGTGACCTGCTGGCGGCCGCCGGCCGGAACCGGGAAGACGCTCGTGCGCACGACGTTGTAGCCGGCGAACTCGAGCAGCGCCGGGTCGCGCGAACGGCGCACGATGGAGTCGTAGATGCGGCGCGCCTCCTCCTTGGAGAGCAGCTGGGCCGTCGGCTCGGACGCCTTGCCGAGAAAGTCGAAGGAGTGCACGGCGGCGCCGTCCGGCACCGGCAGCAGCAGCACCGCCTCGGCCTGCGCGCGACCCGGGTTGTCGAGCGTGATGAGCAGGCGCGTCGTGGCGGTGCCTTCGAGAATGCGCACCGTGGCGTCGACGCGCGTGACCTTCACCTGGCCGGTCGTGGGCTGCCAGCGGAACGAGCGCGACTGCGGAACGATGAAGTGAGTGGGCTGCCGGTGCTCCTGGGCGAACGCCGGAGCCACGAGGAGGAGGACGAGCGCGAGCGGTCTCATACCTCTTGTGTACGAGAGCGCGGCGTGCGTGCCGTAACGACGGGGTAAATGGGGCCGGGGGCCGGGGGCCGGGGGCCGGGGGCTACGGGCGCAGGAGCCAGAGCACGACTTGCTCCGGGTCCAGGATCTCCACGATGGCTTCGTGGGCGGCCTGGGCGAGGGCGGCGGTGGTCTTGGCGTCGGCGGCGGGCTGGGTCATCGTCGTCATCATCGCCATGGCGGAGTCGGGGCCGACGTCCTTCTCCAGTTTCTGGCGCTGGGCGTGCGCTTCGGCGTTGTGCTTGCGCGCCAGCGCCTCCAGCTCCTTGCGCATCGTTTCGAGACGGCGGCGCTGCTCCGCACGCACGCCGGGCATACTCGCGATGCCGGGTAGTCCCTGCTTGCGTGCCTCGGGCGTGACGAACGGCATGAGGCCGCGTACCTCGATCCACTGCGCCTCCGTCAGTACCTCGCGGAAGTCGTCGAAGAGCAACCGGTAGCGATCCTGCACGCGCCGGTCGTACGGCAGCGCCTGCCCGTGCTCACCCTTCTTGCGGTGTCGCTGCGCCGCGGCCACGTCGGGCGCCGTGTCCGATTCGAACTCCGTGAGCAACGCGATCGAGCGCGTTGCCTGGCTGGCGGTCAGCCCCGGGAGCAGGAAGAGATGGCCGATGCCGTTGGGCGGATGGACGTGCGTTTCCGGCAGCAGCAGCTTGAGCGCCGCGCGCTGCGCCGGGCGGAGCGTGTGGGTGACGAGCAGCCAGAAGCGGCGCTCGAGTTCGAGGATGCGCTGGTCGATCTTGCGACGCTGTTCGGTGTCCGCGGCGGCGCGCGCATGGTGGAGCGTGAGCTGTGCGCCGTCGACACTCGCCGCGAGCATCGTCAGCAGCGCTTTCTGGCGCGCGTCGACATCGCGCAGCGCCGTCGGCAAGCGGTGCGTGTAGCGCGCGGCGAGGCGCGGACCCTCCGGGGTTGCCAGCAGCAGCGCCATCGCGCGTTCGTCGATGCCGGCTTTCACCAGCGCTTCGCTCAGCTGCCGCGGCGGCGTTTGCGTGCGCAGGACGTAGAGCTCGTTCTTCGCGCCCGGCCAACGCCACGGCACGAGCGCGAACTTCGCGTTGGAAAGCGGTTCCGCGAAGGCGGATCCGGCCAGCAAAAGCAGCATGCACGCCCGCATCTCGGCCCATTGTGCCATCGCGCCAACCATTTTTTGCAACCGCCTTCCGTCGGTATAGGTGCGGCGTGGTTTTGCGGACGGTCCGCGCCCGCCGCGGCGAGGAGGTTTCATGCCGACGAAGACCACACTGATGCTCAACCTGTTGATCCTGATCGTGCACCTCGTGATGGTGGGCGCGAGCGCGCACTCCGGAGAGCGCGTGCTGCGGGCGACCGCGCGTACCGCCATGCTGCCGGCGGCGCTGCCTGCGCCGCTTCCTGCGCCGCTTCCTGCGCCGCGCCCGGTCGTCTTGCGCGCCACCGATGGCGCGATTGGGCAGGAGCTTCACGGCGCCTCCCGTGCCGGGACGCCCGCGGCCGGCGAGCCGGTTTCGCAGCGACGGCTCGTGAAGTACTTCGCGCACATGCCGGCGCCGCCGGAACTCGACCGCGCGCAGCGCGAGGCGATCTACGACGCCCTGGCGCACTGCTGCGCCGCGCTGGGCGATGCGGCCCGGCGTCTGCGGCACGAGTCGACCGATGCGCGCGCCGCGCACGCGGAAGTCCGCGGCGAGGTCGAGCGTCGGCTACGCGCGGCACGGATCGACGATCCGGAGTTGCTGGCACGACTCGTGCGCGTGGTCGTATCGAGTGCCGGTTGAGTCGGCGAGGCCCTCTCGCATCTACCTGTTCCGAAAGGAGTACCCATTGCATCGACACATCCGACTACTCACACGACGCGCTGTTCGCGTCGCCCGGCTCGCGGCCCTGCCGGTTCTGGCTGCCGTATCCATCGCGGTGGGGGCGAAGCCCGCCGATGCGGAGTCCGGCGCCGCCACCAACTCGAGAGGAGAGCGCGTGCGCGGCACGGCCCGCGCGGCCACGCGCCACCCGGTGGTCAACGACGACCCCTCGGAGGAGTTCCTCGACGACACCGAGACGGCCCCCGACAACCAGCCGATCGCCTTCAACGGCACGAACCACTACGAGCTGACGCATGGCAACGAGCAGTGCGACCGCCTCAAGTGGGCGAAGACCGATTACATCCACTGGATCACCGCGGGCGCCACGTTGCGCGCCAAGGGGCGTTGCCACGATGGCAATCCCAAGCACACGACCCGCGTCGCGAGCAAGGCGTGGGGCGGGAACGAGGTGGAAGTCGAGATCACGGAGGCGGAGGGCAAGCGCGGCACGATCGATGCGGAGAATCGAATCGGCTTCGAGTGCGCCTATACGGTGTCGGGCGGTCGCATCCTCGAGGCGACCGTCATGCTGACGGGCACCTGCGTGGACATGAAGGGCGGGTCGCATCGATTCGCCGTCGCCGACACGCGCGCGGAGTCGACCTCGGAGTCCGAAGGATTCGAAGAGATCCGGCGCGGGAGCGTGACGATTCGCGGTCGTACGGCGGCGAGCGTGTCGACCCGGGAGGCCGGCACGGCCTCGGAGGTCGAGGGAACGGTGGCTTCCGAATCCGAGCACAAGGTCGCCTACACGCGCACGCGACGGTTGGCCGAGGCGGGCAGCTTCGCCGACAGCGAGACCGCGCCGGCGGTCACCGACACGGTCTCCGGCAAGACACCGCTCTCGGCCGAGTACCAGGTCAGCTCGGCCGGCTCGGTCGTCCTCACGGCGCGAGGCGACGCCGACTCGGATTCGAGCGGATTGACCATCGTGACCCTCGACAAGTTCCTGGTCGAGAACATCCTGCGCGTCTGGAAGCGCGCCGAGGTCGGGGATCCCGGCGGCGGTGACGACGACGATCCGGGCGGACCGACCACGCCGTCCGATAAGCCGCGCGGGCCGGATACGCCCGGCGAGGATGGCGGCGCGGAGGATGTCGGCGACGGGGACCCCGAAGCGGAGAAGAAGAAGGCCAAGGAGGGCAAGCGCAAGGGACCGGTGTCCGGTACGCCGCGCAAGCGCGGCTACGTGTTGATCGACACCGATGCGGAGCTCCGGAAGCTCGGTATCGAGATCGAGCTCACCCCGCCGTACGGGCGTCGCGGGGAACCGGGTGCCGTCGATGGCACGCTCGTCCTCGCGCTCACCGAGCCGGCGCCGCGCGATCTCGACTTCGCCCTTCGCATCGAGCCGGAAGGGGCGGTGCGCCACCCGTTCGACTCCGTGCTGACGTTTCGCGAGGGCGAGCAGGTGGCGGGCGGCTCGCTGATCGCCGAGTCCGGGGAGGAGCTGGTCGTGACGGTGCACCTGCTCGACGCAGCGGGCGAGCTCACCGGTCGCGAAGGCTCGGTGCGCGCGCCGATCACCTCCACGGCGGAATCGACGGCGCCGCGTCTTCGCGTCTCCGCGGACGGTGAGCCGTCGCTGCCCGGCGCGGGCGCAACCATCTTCGGTCTCCGCGGCCGCCGCGCTCCCGACCTCATCGTGGGGCGCACCGGCTTCGACGGATTCGAGACGGAACCCACCGTCATCGCGGTCGCGGTCGAGGATCCGGGCGGCCTCCTGATCGATCCCCCGCGTGAGATCGTCATTCCGGCGGGGGAGGAGTTCGTCGCCATCCCGATGCCGTTGGGCGATGTCGAAGCCGGCGCGAGGCTACGACTCACGTCGGGCGACGAGCAGGTCGTCGTCGATGTCGTGGGTCGCACGCAGGCGTGGCGTGCGCCGCTGCCCATCCGCGTGCCGCTGGGCGCCGAGGCGCCGATCGCGTTCGAACTTCTCTGGCCCGAGCGGGGCGATCGCGACGTCGAAGTGACCTGCTTGCCCGATCCGCAGTCGGGCGTGTCCGCTGCGACGATCGGTTGCGGCGGCACGGCGCGCGTCGCCGCGGGCACTCTGCTGTGGGGCCTTCCCGTCCGTGGGCACGCGCTCGGATCCACGACGGTGCGCGTCGCAACGGAAGGGCTGCCGGACCTGCTCGTGCCGGTCCAGGTCGTGCCCGCGCGCATCCGCATCGTCGGCGACTCGGTTCGTCTCACCGCGCTCCCGGTCGGCACGCGCGGCGTGGTTCGCATCGACGCCCCGCGGGGCGTCGTGTTCGCCTCCGCCACGGTTCCGGCCCCGCTCGCCGGTGTATTACGGGCGACCGGCGCGGGTACGTCCACGCTGCGGCTCGAACTCGATGACAGTCCCGACCTCCCGCCGGTCGTCGAGATCCCCTTCGAACTCGGAGGCGAGCGAGCCGCTTCGATGAGCTTCGAGATCGACGAGCGACTCGAGGAAGACGTCGAGCCCGCGTCCCATCACACCTATCGCATCCGCCGGGAGCCCTGATCCCCCGCGTCCATTTCAAGTCATGTGCAGTCATCCGTTGTCGCCTCTCCCCGTTTTCGTTCTTTGCGCGTGCCTGCTTGTCTGCGGGTTCGCGGCCGTTGCCCATGCCATACCCCCGGAGCGGGTTACATCTCCCTTCACGGTGACGGTCTCTGCTTCGGACGAGGGTGGGCTCCTCCGGGACGCGCGCTGCGTGCTGCTCCGCGCCGCCGACGGCTCCGTCGCCGCCCGCTTCACCGCCCCGCGCCCCAAAGGCGCGCTGCGGGTTCGGGCCGGCGACCGGTTGCTCGTCTACCGGCGCGGCTACGACGTCGCGCGGGTGACCTGCACGGAGGGGCAGAAGTCGGTCGACGTGACCCTTCGCCCCGCTTCCAGAAAAGTCACGATCGTTCTCCAGGGGGTGGAAGAGGAGGACTTCCACTCCCGTCTGGAGATCTACCTCGAAAGCGCGGAGAAGGCGGAGCGCCGACATGTGCTGGGAGACCACCTCCAGCTCGACCTGCGGGGGGCGCGCGCCGAGGTCACGCTCCCCCGCGGCCTGAGGATCGACTGCACCGTGCGGGCGGAAGGTCACACGATCTGGCCGCGCGCACTCGTGCTTTCCACAACGCAGGAGCGCGCGACGTTCCATCGCGAGCAGCCCTGGCGCCCCGTCCTTCTCCTCGACAGGCCGAATCGGCATCTCCCGCACCGAACCTTCGACCTGCTCCCCGACTTCGGTGCAACACCGCCGGGTCCGCCGGAGCGCGTCGATGTCTGGCGCTGGGATGCGAGTCGTCCCGGTTGGAGCAAACCGGAGCGCATCGCCCATGGCGTTCCTCTCCCGATCGCCCCGCCCGCGTCCTGCTTTGTCGTCGCGACCTGGGATGGGCGCACGATTCTGCGTCGCGTGCCGGCCGGGGCGAGGCAGATCGATCTCTCGCGCGTGGCGCCGCCCGTCGCACTCGCCGGCGTGCCGGTTCTTGGCGATCGCCCGGCGCCGGAGGGGAGTGTGGTGCTCCCCGGGCGGCTCGACCGGACCAGCGTGGGCGCGCTGCTTGACCTTCGCCTGACGCATCCCGGCGCGGTGACGCGCGTCGAGGCGAACGTGCCGCTGGTGCTGGCCCCGTCCTCCTTCCTCACCGTTTGGCATCCGGTCTACGGACTGGCACACGTGCCGCGCGCCGCGGGGGTCGTACCGCGGGGAGACTGGTTTCCCGCCACCATGCGTATCGACGCGCCGCCCGGCCACCTCTTCACTGGCTCGGTCGCTGTGTTCCGGCTTTGGCGCGGGACCGGTCGCGTGCGCACCCGCCCCCCGATCGAGCGACTGCATCACGGCCATGCGCGTGCGCGGAAGGTCATCGTGCGCGGCCTGCGATTCGGCTGGCACGGATTTCACGTGCGGGGCGAGCTCGTGCACGTCAAGAGCGGTCGGACCCGGCCGCTCGACTTCGTGAAGGAGGCACAAATGGTGGCCGCCACCCCGCATCTTCGCTTCGAACTACGTGCCCGCTGATCCATGATGAGGGCATGTCGGAAGAGCGCGCCTTCGCCGTCGAGATCGCCCGTGCCGCGGGTCGCTGCACCCTCGAATACTTCGGTCGTGATGACCTGCAGGTGGAACAGAAGGAGAACGAGACGCCGGTCACCGCGGCCGATCGCGCCGCGGAGAAGCTGCTGCGCGCGCGCATCGAGGAGCGCTACCCGGAAGACGGCGTCGTGGGTGAAGAGTACGGCGTCAAGGAATCGACGAATGGCCGCCGCTGGATTCTCGATCCCGTGGACGGGACGAAGTCGTTCGAGAGGGGCGTCCCGCTGTACGGCGTGCTCGTCGGCTTCGAGGTGAATGGCGTCGTCGACGTGGGTGTCATCCACATGCCGGCGCTCGGCGAGGAGGTGCACGCGCGGCGGGGCGACGGTGCAACCTGGGTAACCGGAATCGGCACCGACGCGGAACGTGCGCGCCCGGCGCGCGTCTCGACGGTCGCCACGCCCGAGGCCGGCCTGGTTTGCATGACGTCGGCGGGCGGGTTCGCGCGCATCGAGCGTCCGGCGCTCTTCCTCGAGTTCAGTTCCGCGTTCCGGCAGATGCGTGGCTGGGGCGACTGCTACGCCCATCTGCTGGTGGCGACCGGCCGTGCGGAGGCGGCGATCGATCCGATCCTGGAGATCTGGGATGCCGCGCCCCTGCAGGTCTGCATCGAGGAGGCGGGCGGCCGCTTCACCGATCGCGACGGCCGCGCCACGCACCACGGCCGCTCCGGCATCTCGACCAACGGCCTTGTTCACGACGCGGTGATGCGCCGGTTCTAGTTGGGGACTCTGATCTCGGCGACGGGCAGGAACGTCCGATCGAAGCGCTCCGCAAATTCCTTGAGCAGGACGGACGAACGCCGCTTCGGCGTGACCTTGCGCGCGCGCCCGTTCCAGGTGACGGCAATCGGCTTGCCCGGCTCGAACATTTCTTCGCTCAAGAGTAGTCGGAACCGCTTGACGTGGCGGGTCCGGACCTCGATGGCTCCTTTGCCCTTGCGCACGGCTTCGAGGCGCGCGGTGCGTTCCTCTACGAGCGCGCCCATGTGTGCGCGCTGGGCGATCGCGTCCAGAGATCCCCACACTCTCGCCTCGACGCGCGGCTGAAACGCTTCCTTCGCCTTGTTCTTGACCGCCAGGATCTCGACCCAGTAGGAGCGACCCTGCTGGGCCTCAAGGCTGGCGCTGCATCGCACCACGCGCAGGGGCGTCGCGTCACGCTTCGCCCCCCGCAGGAACACGGGCCAGTCGACCGCCTCCATGCGGTAGCTATGGCCGAGATCGGGAAAGGTGATGAACTTCGCGTCGGGAGCCTTGAAAGAATCCAGTTTCCAGAACGCGTAGCGAAGGTTGACGAGCAGCGCCGGCTGGTCTTTCCCGCCCTGAAGATCGCGAATGGGCAGATGGGCGATGTTTTCGAGGTAGCGCAGGTTCTGGGTGCCGCCCTGCGGGAGCCAGCGCGGCCCCCCGATCATGGGAGAGAGAGAGGCCCACCGATCCGGGTGCCTCCCCCCGACGTCCCAGACGAGATGGCCGCCCCGGCTGACGCCGGTCAGGTGGATGCGATTCTCGTCGATGTTGAACCGGCGGCGCGCCCAGCGAAGCGCGGCGAGGATGTCCGCGCGCTCCCACGCCGCGAAGCTGTATCCATGCTCTCCGCCTGCCCGGCTCGTTGGCGCGACGAGAATCGCACCGACGACTCGGGCATGCTCCTGCCAGAGATGGAACGCCTCTTCGGGCCGCCCCCCCGCTCCGTGGTGGTAAAAAATCGCGGGCGCCGGCGTCTCGTGGTCGTGTCGCGGTCCGTACCAGACGTAGATCGACGTGCGCACCTCCCTGCCGTTCACCATCAGGTCGGCCTGGTGCGAACCCTTCGCCAGCGGCTCCCCCGGCCGGAATTCTCGCGCCGCTTCCAGCACCCGGGCGAGTGGGAAGTGAGACATCGATTTCGCCCTTTTCTCGCGGTGTTTCGGCGTGGGCGCGTCGACGAGCGCCGCGAGATCGGGCGTGTTCGCGGAGGCCGATCCGACGAGGAGCAGGAGGGACAGCAGCGCGCGCACCATGCCAGTCTAAACGTGGCGCACGATGGTTTAGATTAGGCCGCCCATGCGCTTCCTCCTGCCGCTTGTTCTGCTCGCCTCCGTCGCCGCCGCCGAGGTCACCGTGCCGGCCGAATGGCTGGTGCTCTCGCCGACCGATCGTCGCGGGCGCCGACCCTTCAACGCCGATGCGGTCTTCCGCACCTACGTCCTCACGCCGGGTCGCACGCCCAAGGTCGGGGAGACGGTCGAAGGCTCGCGCGGCAAGCGCGCCTGGCGCTGGCTGAAGGTCGACGAGAAGGGCGTCCTGCGCGGCCGCTTCGCGTGGGCCTACACCATCGTGAAGAGCGATCGCGACCAGGTCGCGCTGGTCGCGGCGCGCGGCAGCGCCCTGCTCGTGGTCAACGGCGCGCTTCACGTCGGCGACGTCTATCGCTACGGCGTCGACGGTGTGCCGGTGCGCCTGCGCAAGGGCATCAACCATGTCTTCGTGCGTGGCGCGCGCGGTGGGGCGAAGCTCGACATCACCGAGCTCGCCCCCGGCGCGCACCTCTCCACGCGCGACGCGACGATGCCCGACCTCGTCGTCGGCCGCGCGCTCGACGCGGAGGCGTCCGTCGTCGTCGCCAACACCGGTGCGCGCACGCTGCACGGCGTGCCCTCGATGGGCGTGCGGCGCCTGCCGGTCCGGGTCCGCCATCCCGCCGTCGATGCGAAGGGCCGGCGCACGATCGAACTCGAACCGTCGCTCGGTCTGCGCGGCACCTTTCGCATCGATGCGCGCGAGCCCAAGGCGGCACGCTGGGTCACGTTCCTCTCGGCGATGGACGGCTCCGTGCAGCGCTACGGCCTGCGTGAGCCGACGGGCGACGCCGGTCCCGGTGTCGTGCTCACGCTCCACGGCGCCGGCGTGCAGGGACGCGGCCAGGCGAACTGCTACGCCAACCGGGACGGCCTCTGGATCGTCGCGCCGACCAATCGCCGCCCGTTCGGGTTCGACTGGCAGGACTGGGGGCGCACCGACGCCTACGAGGTGCTCGCGCATGCGCAGCGCACGTTCGCGTCGGTCGACGGCCGCGTCCATCTCACCGGCCACAGCATGGGCGGACACGGCGCGTGGCATCTCGGCGCCAACGACCCCGACCGCTGGTCCGGCGTTGCTCCCTGCGCCGCATGGGAAAGCTTCGATACCTACGGGCGCGGCGCGCGGGACGGCGCGTGGGAGAAGATCTGGCGTGGCGCCGACCTCGCCGGCGAGACGCGCACGCTGATCCCCAACCTCGCGCAGCAGGACGTGTTCATCCTGCACGGCGAGGATGATCGCACCGTGCCGGTGACCGAGGCGCGGCGCATGGAGGAGCTCATCCGCAAGGCGGGCGGCAACCCGCGCATGCACCTCGAGCCGGGCAAAGGCCACTGGTACAACGGCTCCGCCTCGAAGGGTGTCGACTGCGTCGATTGGCCCGGCATCTTCTCGATGTTCGCGGAGAGCGGTGCGCGCGGCGATCCGGATTCGATCGAGTTCCTGAGCGCCGATCCGGGCATCGACGCCGACCACTTCTGGCTCACCTACCTGCAGCCTGCGAACTACGGCGAGTTGGGCTGGATGAAGGGCGACCGCCGCTCGGGTGGCGCCAGGATCGAGACGCGCAACGTGCGTCGGTTCCGCACGGACGTCTTCGGCCAGCTCGACATCGACGGCACGAAGCTCGTGACCGAGAGCCCGGCGGAGTTCGTGCGCTCGCCGTCCGGCTGGAGTGTCGCGACGCCGGCACCCGCGCAGAAGCGGCCCGACCGCTGCGGCCCCTTCAAGCGCGCCTTCGACCGCCGGTTCGTCCTCGTCTATGGCGACAGCGACAGGTTCGGCCGCGCCCGTGCGCTGCTCGACGCGCAACGCTGGTGGTACTACGGCAACGGCGACTGCGCGGTGCTCTCCGACCGGGAGTTCGCGCAGGGCGACTATCGCGGCCGCAACGTGATCCTGTACGGCAACGCCGAGTCGAACCGCGCCTGGTCCGCCGTCGTGCCGGACGCCTGTCCGATCCAACTGCGGCAGGGCGAAGCGAAGCTCGGTGCGCGCGTGATGCAGGGCGACGATCTCGGCTGCTTCTTCGTCTATCCGCGTCGTGGTGAAACCGACGCGCTGGTCGGCGTCGTGGGCTGGACCGGACTGGCCGGCGGCCGCGCGACGACCGCCGTCTCCTACTTCTCCGCGGGCGTGGGCCTGCCCGACTACACGCTCTTCGGCGCCGACGTGCTCGCCAAGGGCGATGCCGGCGTGCGCGCCGCCGGCTGGTTCGACCACGCGTGGCAGGTCATCGCAACGCCTGCGCGATGAGCGGCAGGTAGGTACCCGCGCCGCCCTCGAGGTGGTATTCGACGACGTCGGACAGGTCGGTGCGGCCGGGATTGACCTCGATGGTCAGCCGGCCGTGGCGGCGCGCCTCCAGGACCGGACCCGCGATGTAGGGGAACAGCGCGCTTGTGCCGACGACCAGTAGCGCTTCCGGCGGGTTGACCGCGAACTCGCGGTCCATGCGGCGGACCACGTCGTGCGGAAGCATCTCCCCGAACAGAACGACGCCCGGGCGCATCGGCGCGCCGCAGCGCATGCACGCCGGCGATGCCGTCGTCGTGGCGGGATCGATCGTCGCTTCGTGCCCGCAGTGATCGCAGCGCGCGACGTGGATCGAGCCATGCACCGGAATCACGTTTTCGCTGCCGGCCGCGCCGTGCAGCCCGTCCACGTTCTGCGTGAGGAGTACGAAGCGATCGAGCTTCGACTCGATCTCCACCAGCGCGCGATGGCCGGCATTCGGCTGCGCCGGGCCGGCGTGCTGCGCGAGGTCGGCGATCGCCCTCCAGGTCCGCTCCGGGTCGGTCTGCAGCGTCGGTCCGGAGAGCGACTCCACGATCTCCGCCCCGCGCGCGCGATCGGCGTAGATGCCGCCGATGCCGCGATAGGTGGGAATGCCGGACTCCGCGGAGATCCCGGCGCCGGTGATCACGCCGAGGCTGCGCAGGCCTTCGAGCCGCGTTCGCAGATCCGCCGGCAGCTCCATCAGTAGCCCCGCTCCAGGCTCACGCGGCCCGGCATCGGCCGGCCCTCCGCCGCCGCCGCGAGCAGCTCCTGCAGGTCGCGCGCGCGCAGCGCGTCGATGTCGCGACAGTGCCCGGCGCGATGCGGGCTCATGACCACCGTGTCAAGCGCGCCGAAGTCGAATTTCGACGGCGGCTTGTCGCCGCGCTCCTCCTCCGACATCGGATAGTGGTACCAGACGTCGAGCCCCGCCCGCAGGCGACCGCTCGCGAGCTCCTCGTAGAGCGCGCGCTCGTCGATGATGGGGCCGCGACCGACGTTGACGACGCAGCAGCCATCGGGCAGCCGCGCCAGTCGATCGGCATCGAGCAGACCTTCGGTCTCCGGCGTCCACGGCAGCGCGACGAGCAGCGCGGTCAGTCCGTCGAGTTCCTCGTCGAGGCGGTCCATGGTCGTGCACGGGACCGCCTCGTCGCCGCGCGGCGCGTGCCGAATGGCGCGCACCTGCATGCCGAAGCCGAGACAGGCGCGCGCCAGTCGCTCGCCGATCGCGCCGTAGCCGAGGATGAGTGCGCGACCGCCCTCCAGCAGCGGGTCGGTCGACGTTTCGTAGCGCATCGACCAGTCTCCGCCGCGCAGCGTGCGATCGAACGGCACCACGCGCTTCGCGGCCGCGAGCAGCAGCGCCATCGCCGTTTCGGCGGTCGGGGCGGCGTTGTGGTGCAGGTTGTGCAACGCCATCGGCGGCCTCGCCGCCACCCGTTCGCGCGTGCGCGCCGGCACGCCGGCCCAGGGGATGATCACGGCGCGCAGCGACGGCCGCTCGTCGAGCTCGGCCTCCTCCGCCACGCCGCGCACCAGAAGCTCCGCGTCGCCTTCGACCAGCTCGACGCCGCTCGGCAGTTCGAGCCACGCGAGCATCGGATGGCCCTCGAGGCCGGCGACCCTAATCGTCATCGGCTTCCGGTGCGAGGGAGAGGACGGCGTGCACCAGGGGGTTCTCGTGGGCGCTCTTGCGCCACGCGGCGACGACGGGATACCGGTTGCGCTTGCCTCCGACGGCGCGCCCGACCAGCCCGGAGACCTTGGGGCCGTCGGGGCTCAGCGACGGGACGAGCGAGAGCCCGAGGCCGCTCGCCACGAACCCCAGAATCACGTCCACCGAGTCGGTCGTCAGGAAATTCGAGGGCGTCACGCCCGCGCGCTTGAGCTCGATCTCCTGCAGCTTGCGCATGACCGATCCCTTCGCGTACCCGATAAACGTCTCGCCGTCGAAGTCCTTCATCGTCACCCGCTTTCGTTTCGCCAGACGATGGCTGGCCGGATGCACGATGAAGGAGTGAATCGTGCCGACCCGCTGGGTGGCGATGCCGGGCGGGATCTTGGGGATGTAGCCGACCACGAGGTCGGTCTCGCCCGCGACCAGGCGCGGACAACGCATGTCGGTGATCTCGGAGAGCTCGACCTCGATGCCCGGATGTTTGCGCTGCAGTTTGCGCAGCCAGCTCGGCAGCAGGTGGCGCACGAAGAGCGGGGCGCTTTCGATGCGCACCTCGCCCTCCTCCTCCCCGGACTGCAGCCGGCGCAGCACGCCCGGCATGCCGGTGTAGAAGGGCGCCACGAAGTCGTAGAGCTCGCGGCCTGCCGGCGTGAGCACGATGCGGTCCTTGCCGACACGCTCGAAGAGAGCCACGCCGACCTCCCCCTCCAGCTTCTTCACCTGCTGGTGCACGGCGGGCTGCGTGATGGGGTAGGGGAAGGCGCGCGCCGCCTTGGCGTACCCGCCCTCCTTCGCCACCCAGTAGAAGCCCTCGAGCCGGTTGAGCTGAATCATGACCGCCGCATTCTACGCAAACAGGCGCGAACCATGCCGCCAAGATCGATAAGTCAGGGTTTGCGATTGGATCGAACCTTCCGCCTGGCCCGGTCGGTCCCGCGAGCGATGCTTCCGGTGTCATGCGAATCCTGCTGCTCGGCGTTTCGGCGCCCTTCCTGACCCGCGCCGTGCAGGGCGAGTTCGGCCGCTGGATGGAGGACTGGGGCCGCTGGATGTCCAGCCGCCCGCGCGACTTCGTGGTCGGCTGGCTCTGGTTCCTGGCGCCGTTCGCGGTGCTCGCGATCGCGGAGCGGTTCGCGAAGTCGCGGCCCGCCCGTGCATCGCTTTGGACGGCGGTCGTGGCGACCTTCGCGATCGCCCTCTGGTCGTCGGTGCCGGTCGCCGGTCACGGCTACCGCTTCTACCTGGGCGAGGCCTTCTTCCCGATCCTCGCGGCGGGGGCGATGCCCCTCGCTGCGTTGATCGGATACGCCACCGGCTGGTGCATGGATCGTCGCGCCTCGGATCGCCCGGCGTGAGGTTCGTCATCGTGGGGCGCGGCGCGTCGAAGAGGCGGGGCGGCCTCCGGCCGAAACCTGTTGCAGAGGCACCCACGGTGCCCGGCATCAGGTCATCAGATAGGTCACGCTCATGGCGCCGTAGAGCCCGAGAAGGATGAAGTGGATGACCGTCTCCCGTCGTTTGCCGCGCCAGTGCGAGGAGTCGTAGTAGAAGAGCTGGACGACCACCCGCGCCGCCCAGAAGAGACCGATGCCGATCCCCAGCGGGCCGATGGCATCGCCGTAGGCGAGCGTGAGCCCGCCGAAGATCCAGAGCGTGAACGACAGGAAGAAGGCGTGCACGTAGTAGACCTCGCGCAGTAGCGTGGGCATCGCCTCGAGCGCGGGACGCCAGTCCAGCAGGCGCGGCAGCGCGAACATCAGGCATCCGATGCCGATCTGCGCGACGGCGAAAAAGTACAGCAGGTCGTTCACGAGATGACTCACAGGGCCGCCCTTCCGAACACGAACGCGAAGAACGCGAAGACCAGGGTGAGCCCGTGGTAGCCGGTCGTCAACACGACCCCGCGCACCAGCTCACGCGCGTACAGGACGCGGTACTGGAGCGTCAGCCGGACGGTCCAGAAGACGGCGATGAAGGCGCACAGCGCGCGCGCGAGCGGTTCGCCCGAGGCGAGCGTGCCGGGCAGGAGCGTCGCCACGATGCCGAAGAAGACGATGTTGCCGACGATGTAGCCGCCATAGACCCAGACCAGCCGGCGCGTGAGCGGTTGCACGCGCTGTAGGTCACGGCGCCAGTCGAGCACCTGCGGAATGAGCGCCGACGCGATGAGCACGCCGAAGTGCAACAGCCCGGCGACGAAGATCAGATGGCTCACGAGATCACCTCCAGGAACGGAACGAGGACGTTTTCGATGAAGGGCGTGTGGAAGAGCAGGGGTAGCGGTGCGATGACGACGCAGGCCGTACGAAGGCGGCTGCGCCTGCGGCGCTCGATCAGCACGCCCGCCGCCTGGATCAGGAAGTAGAGCGTGCAGAGTCCGTAGCCGCCGCGCGCGGGTACCGAGAGCAGCAGGTCGTGGCCGACGCCGGACGCGAGGAAGACCGTCACCACCGCGGCGCGCGCGCCGATGCGCGGCGCCAGCGGCCGATAGATCCAGCGACCGGTGAAGTCCGCGAACGCGCGGTTCCAGCGCCGCCCCCAGAACTCGCCCAATGAGCGCGCCGACAAGACCCCTTCGAAGAGCGGACGGGCGTCGTAGCCGCGCAGGCGCCAGTGAATCGACAGGAGGTGCACGATGCCGAAGTGGAGCAGCAGGCCGAGGCCGAGCAGGCCGGCCCAAGGGCCCCCGACGCCCCAGATGAGCAGCGCGCCGGCGGCCACCCGCATCCACGCGCCGTTCGCCTCGTGGATGTCGGGCCTCAGCGCGGGCGCGCGATGGAAGCGCACGGGGTCCATGCCGGGCCATCCCAGCAGCCACGCCCACGAGGTGCCCTCGTGCAGGCGCAGCATGGCGAGCTTGCCGAGTCCGATGGCGGCGAACGCCATCGCCCACATCACGAACCAACCCGGCATCCCTCTTCTCCACAGATGCGGAAGCGGTTGGCCGCGATCCAGGCGTAGAGCTTCCTGGTCAGGTAGTAGAGTCCGGGCAACGAGGCGAGCACCGCCAGCGGCATGGCCCACCAGACGCGCCAGGAGAGGTAGATGTACGCATCGACGCCGCCGAGCAGACGGCCGTCGGGCAGCAGCAGCAGCATCTCGTCGGCGACGGGGTCGGCGCGGCGCGCGATCTCGTCGCGCACCCAGCGGCGCTGGAGCGGCACGAGCCGGAAGCCCCGCCGCATCGCGATGCGTCCGAGGCGCCGCGCGCCGCCTCGGCAGAGCGGGCAGCGACCGTCGTAGAGAATGCATCCTTCTGAAATTTCAGGAATTCTTGAAATTTGCGGGCGTGCGGATGCGGTCTTCGTCGTGGTCATCGATCAGGCTCCCTTCCCCAACAGGCTGCGGATCTTCGAGCCCATGCGGGCAAAGTTCTTCACCGCGGCCAGCGGCATGCCGCGCACCTGGTGGTACCAGTTGGACATCGTCTCGAAGAAGGAGAGCATCGCCTTGATGCGCTTCTTCTCGACGGGGTCGCCGCGGAGTTCGAGGCAGTCGCGCAGGCTCGCCAGCGTCGGGTCGACCTCGCGCTTCTTCCGCTCGTCCATGACGATCCGGAACATCTCCCAGACGTCGTGCAGGCTGGAGAAGTGGTCGCGCCGGTCGCCCAGCACGCGCTCGCTGCGGATGATGCGCCAGCTGGACAACTCCTTGAGGCTCATGCTGACGTTCGAGCGGGCGATGCCGAGGGCGTCGACGATCTCGTCCGCCGTGAGCGGCTTGGGCGAGAGGTAGAGCAGCGCGTGGACCTGCGCCACGGATCGGCTCACGCCCCAGCGCGGGCCCATGTCGCCCCAGTGGAGAATGAACTTCTCAGCTGCCGGGCTTAGCTTCACGTATTTCAGTATATTCTGAAATTTAGGAAATGCCAGCAGTTTCGGGGAATTTTGCCGGCGAGGAGGAGGGTCGAGGCCGAGATGACGACTTCGTCCGTTCCAGCGTGTCGCCCGGCTAGGGCCTGTCTGAGAAAACGCCGTCGGCCCGAGACGGTGCCCAGAGTGAACTCTGCAAGCGTCGCGAGCGCCGCCGACGCCGCTGTATCCCAGTCGATACCGCAATGAAGGCGGGGCGAAGCGACGCGCAGCCGCAGCCCGTCGAAGCCAGGCGTTTTCTCAGACAGGCCCTACTGGACCGCGGAAAGCCGCTTCGCCGCCTTCGCCATCTTGATGAATCCCGCGCGGTAGCCGTGGGGATCCTCGCCCTTCGCCGACTCGGCGAGTTCGATCAGCGCGTCCCACGTCGCGTTGCCCTTGTGCTTCGAACCGGTGAGCAGCATGCCGAATTGCGACACCGCCGCCGCCCATCGCAGGTCGGGATCCGCCTTGTCGAACGCCGCATCGGTGTCCTTCACGTCCTGCTCCAGCAGCACCGACGCGCCTCCGGCGGGCGGCTTGTAGCGCAGGCGCAGCCGGAACATCGCTTCGCTCTTCTCCGCCGGCACGACGCGCGCGATGAACGGGTTTTCCTCGTTGCGCTTCCGGTCCGGCACGGGCGTTCCGGCGGGCACGATCTCGTAGAGCGCGGTGACCGCGTGTCCCGCGCCGATCTCGCCGGCGTCCTTCTTGTCGTCGTCGAAGTCCTCTTTCGCGAGCAGGCGGTTCTCGTATCCGATGAGTCGGTAGCCGGCGACCTTCGCCGGGTTGAAGAAGACCTGGATCTTGACGTCCTTGGCCACCGTCGCGAGCGTCCCGTTCATCTCCTTCACCAGCACCTTGCGCGCTTCGGAGATGGAGTCGATGTAGGCGTAGTTGCCGTTCCCCCGCTTCGCCAGGTCCTTCATCCGGGCGTCCTTCAGGTTGCCGCGACCGAAACCGAGCACACTCAGGAACACGCCGCTCTTCGCCTTCTGTTCGATCAGGCGCGTGAGCGAGCCGCGATCGGTGATGCCGACGTTGAAGTCGCCGTCGGTGCAGAGAACCACGCGGTTGATGCCGTTCTCGATGAAGCTCCCGGCCGCGACGCGATACGCGAGCTCGATGCCTTCGCCGCCCGCCGTGGATCCGCCCGCTTGCAGGCGACCGATCGCCTCGAGGATCACCTCTTTCTCCTCGCACGAGGTCGGGGGCAGGACAAGCCCCGCCGCGCCCGCGTACACGACCACGGACACGCGGTCGCGGCGGGAGAGCGTGTTCACCAGCAGCGCCATCGCGCGCTGGAGTAGCGGCAGCTTGTCGGCGGAGCTCATGGATCCGGACACGTCGAGCAGGAACGTGAGATTCGTGGCGGGGCGCTGGCCGAGATCCATCGGGCGCGCCTGCACGGCGATGCGCGCCAGCCGGTGCTCGCGCTTCCACGGGCAATCGGTCACGGTGACCTTCGCCCGGAACGGGTGCTTCGAGTCGGTCGCCGGCCCCTCGTACGCGTACGGGAAGTAGTTGATCAACTCCTCGACGCGCACCGCATCCTTGGGCGGGAGCGTGAACTCCTTGAGGAGGTGCCGGCGGACGTTCGCGTACGACGCCGTGTCGACGTCGACGGAGAAGGTCGAGGTGTCGTGGTCGGCGACCGCGCGGAACGGGTTTTCGTCGATGCGGTCATACGACTCCGAGTTGCTCGAACGGCGACTGCGCAGGACCACCCGCATCACGCGACCTCCCCGGGCGCCTCGTGCGCCGCCCCCCGCGCCCCCGCTGAGACCGAAGACCCGGTCGTAGCGGTAGTACACCTGGAGACAAAGCGTCATCAGCGCCGTCTCGCCGACCTTGCCGTAGGTCTCCTCGGGCTTGCCGACGGCCTGCCACCAACCCTCGCGATCCTGCGTCCCCAGGATCGCCTCCTTCATGGCGGAGTTCCACGCCTTCCAGTGCCGCCCTCCGACCTGGAACAGTCCGAGCGTGGCGAAGTGCCAGTGGATTCGATCGACGGCCTTCGGGTTCGGAAGAGACTGCAGGCAGAGATCCGCCGCGGCGCGGATCCGGGCGTCCGTGGCGGGGTCGCTCCCGAGAAGCACTCGCGTGATGACTTCCAGCGGCGCGCGCTTCGAGGTCAGCGCCCGCGCGTTCCAGTTCGCCATCACCGCCGCGGCGACCGTCGGGTCGACGGGCAGGCCGGCGTACTTCGCCGACTTCCACGCCATGACCGACCAGGCCGTCGTTTCGTCGTCGCTCCAGGCCCCGCCGCGTTTGCGCGTTCCCTCGAGCCAGCGGATCGCGCGCAGGACCGGCTGCTTGAGCCGCGGGTTGCGCGTCATCCAGTACGTCTCGGCGAGGGCCAGCGTTGCGATGGCGTGCTCTCTCACCGTGGTCGCGCCGATGCGGCCCTCCTGGCTCTGGCGCTGAAGCAGGTAGCGCAGCCCATTCCGGACCGCGCGTGCGTGGGGTTGTTTGCCGCGGTCGGTGTACCCGGCTCCGAGGTAGGCGAGCAGCACCAGCCCCGTCGGGCCGGGGGCGGACTCCGCTTCCGCCGCCCATCCTCCGTCGGGGCGCTGCTGTTTCGCCAGCCACGTGATGCCGCCGAGCTTCGAGGTCTCGGTCTTCTGGCTGCCCCCGCCCGCCCGCAGATTGCGTCTTTGCTCGCGATTCTGCCCGACCGCGACGCCGGCCATCAGGACGAGTGAGAGGACGATTCCGGTGGTGCGCATCCCTGCGTCAACGCGCGAGATGGATCCACGTTCGATCTTTGCGTCCGTTCCCGCGAAAGGAGGGCCCTGGCCGGGGCGCCGGGCTCGCGCCGTCGGACCCGATGATCCACGCGGCGGGGGCGATGTCCCTCGCCGCGTGGATGGGGGTGGAGCTGGCTCCTACTCGCCGCGGCTGAAGTAGACCGGCGTGAAGTAGGTCACGACGGGACGCGGCACCTCGACGAAGCTCGGCGGCGGGTTGAACAGCAGGTTGAAGTCGAACTTCATGCTGCCACGCCGGAAGCCGGCGTCCACCGTCGCCGTCCCGTCGCTCGACGGGCGGATGTAGGTCTCGAGGATGCGGTCGTTCGAGATGACGCCGCCGATGCGACGCAGCGAGTCCTTGCGGAAGCGGCGCGTGCGGTAGGGGCCCTGGTCGTACGCTTCCTCGATCCGGCGCTCCGCCGCGCTCAGGCCGGCGTACCAGTTCTTGTCCGGGTTGCCCTCGGCGCTGATCGCGAAGCCGTCGATGCCGACGCGCCCCTCGACCGACATGAGCGTCGCGTTGATCTCCGACTGGTTGGGCAGCGCGTTCGTGAAGAGCACGTCGTCGCGCGCCAGGATGCCGAGCACGCTGTGCCCGTCGTAGTCGGTGTTGCGCGTGTACGTCTCGGTGTAGTCGCTCCCGCCGCTCATCGCGCGGTCCCCGTCGTCGTCGACGTAGCGGAGATTGCCGGTGATGCGCACCTTCTCGTTGGCCACCAGCGTGGCGCGCGTGTTCACGTCGCCCGCGAGCTTGGTCACGCGGCCGTCGATGTAGATCGTCCCGGAGCGGTCGTGGCCATCGACGACGTGCTCCTCGACGAGCGAGGGCGGCACGTAGACCTCCTCCTCGACGGTGTAGCTCTCGGTGCGGTAGACGGGCACCTGCACCTCGACCGTCACCTCCTGCTGCTCGAAGACCGGCACCTCGACGGTGTAGGTCTCCTCGACGTAGTAGTCGATCACGTTGCGGGTGCGCGTCTGCGTCGTGGTGCCGACCTGCACCGGCTCGGTGGTCTGGTACTCCTCGGTCTCGTAGCGCACGACGACGCTCTCGACCGTCTCGTACGGCTCCTGCACCCAGCGCCACTCGCCGAGCGCGCCGCCGCCGCCGCCGACGGCCGTGCCGCCCTGCGGGTCGCCGTTGTCGTAGGGCACGAAGACCTGCACCCAGCGCGTACGCGTCACGACGCGATCCTCGTAGATCGGGATGTTGCGCGTGCGAGTGACTTCCCGGTCCTCGTAGACGGGCACCTCGACGGTGTACTCCTCGCTGCGGTAGACCGGGTTGTTGCGCGTGCGCTCCTCGGTCGTGGTGCCGACCTGGATCGACTGCATCTCCGTGCGCGTCTCGGTCTCGTAGTGGTCGATCACGTCGTACTCGTAGGTCTGCTCCACGAGATCGACGCGCGGCTTCGTGTACTCGCGAATGCGGATGTCGCCGTTCGCGCGGAACTGGATCTCGGCGTCGAGGCCGGGCTGGCCCGTGAAGAGGCTCGCCTCGCCCTTGAGCTTGTCGAAGTCGACCGACTCGAGATCGATGCGCTGCGCCTCGGCGTTGCCGTCGACGATGTTGGTGTTCTCCGACGTCGCGCCCGACTGGTAGCGGAAGCCGTTCACCGCGGAGACCGGGTCCTGGAAGTCGCCGTTCGCGAAGTAGAAGTCGACGACGTCGTTCGAGTGGATCAGGCCGCGCGGAGAGCCCGAGATCCCGAGCGGGTGGCGGTTCTGGAAGAAGACGAAGGAGCTGAAGGGCTCGTTCTCGCGGATGAGCGCGGAGACGAGGCGCGTCGCGTCGCCCGCGCGGCCGGTCGCCTCGAGGACGTACCAGGCGCGCGTGTCGTGCGACGGGTCGAGGTCGAGCTGGACCGCCTCGCCGCGGAGCTTCTCGAGCCGCGGGATGTAGTCCCGGGCGTGGTAGACGCGGACGTCGCAATCCTCGAGCTTGCCGTACTCGACGCCGCTCGGATCGGCCATCCAGGCCTCTCCCTCGGCCGCGTCGCCGGCGATGGTGCCGCCGTGCATGCCCTCCATGGCCGCCTTGAGCGCCAGGTTGCGGTTGTCGTCGTTGTAGGCGCTGTTGTCGACGATGTTGATGGCGAAGTGCAGGCGAGCGAACGCTTCGTTCAGCGCGCGCGCTTCGTCTTCCATCGTCCGCTGGCCGCGGCTTTCCATCGCCACGCGACCCGAGCTGATGGCCGCCAGGACGGCGATCGCGCTCGCGATGAGCAGAACAACGCTCAGCATGGTTCCGCGCTGTGCGCGGAATCTCGTTCCGTTCCTCATATTTCGACCTCGTTCACGGACCCAGGCGCCTCAAGCCTTGGTCCCATATCCTCTCGGTGAACGGGTATCACCCAGCTAAGCCGGGTCGAGCAGAGAGACGGAATCGCCGGCGCGGATTGTCCCGCCCCGGGTCACCTGGGCGAACGCGCCGCCGCCCCAGCGGGCCCGCAACGCCTCCTGGAGGCCGGGCTGGATCTCGTCCATGAGGGCGCAGGGGCGGGTTTCGCCCCGGATCGTGAGCTCGACGTCGCCGATGCGGACGATGCGGCCGCGCGACTCGACCAGATCGATCCCGGTGACGAAAAGATTGGCGCGCCGGACCACCGGATCGAGATCGGCGTCGAGTTCCGCCATGATCTCGGTCCAGCGCTCCGCGGAGAGGATCGTCACCTGGCGCTGGCCGCCCTGGTCGGCGCTCGTCGACAGTCCGCCGTCGAGCACCGCCTCCGCTTCGCGCACTTCGTCCATCGGCCCCTTGTGGGCGCGCTTGATCCAGATGCGCTCGAGCGTGGCCATCGCTACGTCTCCTTGACGGCGGTGTTGAGCTCCTGGAACGCCTTCTTGGCATCGGAGAAGAACATGAGCGTGTTGTCGTTGGCGAACAGCGGGTTGGGGATGCCGGCGAAGCCGGGGCTGAGGCTGCGCTTGATGACGACCACCGTGCGCGCCTTGTCGACGTCGATAATCGGCATGCCGGCGATCGGCGAGCTCGGATCGGTGCGCGCGACCGGATTCACGACGTCGTTCGCGCCCACGACGATCACCACGTCGCAGGTCTCGATCGTGCCGTTGACCTCGTCCATCTCCTTGAGCTTGTCGTAGGAGACGTCCGCCTCGGCGAGCAGCACGTTCATGTGGCCCGGCATGCGGCCGGCGACCGGATGGATCGCGTACTCGACCTCCGCGCCGAACTTCTCCTCGACCAGGTTGGCGAGGTCGCGCACGGCGTGCTGCGCCTGCGCGACCGCCATGCCGTAGCCCGGCACGATCGAGACGCGCTGCGCCGTCTCCAGCATCATCGCGACCTCGTCCGCGCTCGTCGACTTGACGTTCTTGTAGACCTCGTCGGCGTCCGGCGTGTCGGCCGTGGGGCCGAGGCGGCTGAACATGACGTTGAGCAGCGAGCGGTTCATCGCCTTGCACATGATGCTGGTCAGGATGATGCCCGACGCGCCGACCAGCGAGCCGGCGATGATCAGCATGTTGTTGTCGATGACGAAGCCGGTCGCCGCGGCGGCGAGGCCGGAGTAGCTGTTGAGCAGCGCGATGACGACCGGCATGTCCGCGCCGCCGATCGACCAGGTCAGCAGGACGCCGAGTACGCCCGCGACCATGACCAACAGCCAGAATGCGTGCGGATCGTCGGGGTTCTGGACGACGAGGTAGCCCGCGGCCAGCGAGCCGACCACGACCGCCATCTTGAGCGCGGTGCCGCCGGGGATCGCCTCCTTCTTGAGCAGCAGGATGCCGCCGATCACCACGGCACACACGAGCATACCGATGGTGTACGCGTCGAACCCCGTCGAGACGACGTAGGCCAGCACGGAGGCGATCACCAACCCGGAGAAGCCGAACTTGATCGCCTTCTGCCAGGGGTAGAGCTTCCACTTCACCGCGAGGAACTCGGACAGCTTGCCGAACGCCACGTAGCTGCCGAAGAAGGTGACCGAACCGATCAGCGCCGAGAGGACGGTCGCGATCTTCATGCGGTCCGACGGCTCCCCGAGCGAGGAACTCGCCATGATGAGCGCGGCCCCCGCGACGAGGACCGACGCGGCACCGCCGAAGCCGTTGAAGAGCCCGACCAGCTCGGGCATCGAGGTCATCTTGACGCGCAGCGCCGCGAGCGCGCCGATCGCGCCGCCGATGGCGATGCCGCCGGCGATGTACCCCCATTCGAACTGGCCGCTCAGCAGCGTCGCCACGATGGCGATGAGCATGCCGAGCGCGCCGGCGCGGTTGCCGCGCACCGCGGTGCGCGGATGCGACATCCACTTCAGGTCCAGGATGAACAGGACCGCCGCGATGAGGTAGCAGAAGTTGACGGCTTGCTGGCTCATTTGCGCTTGAACATGTTGAGCATGCGCCCGGTGACGAGGAAACCGCCCACGACGTTGATGGTGGCGAAGATGACCGCGACGAAAGCGAGCACGCGACCGAGCTCGGGTACGTCCGCGTTGCCAGCCAGCAGCAGCGCGCCGATGACGGTGATGCCGCTGATCGCGTTCGAGCCGGACATGAGCGGCGTGTGCAGCGTGGGCGGCACCTTGGTGATGACCTCGAACCCGACGAAGATCGCGAGCACGAAGACGGTCAGGAGCGTGATCAGGTCGGTCATGCGTCTCCCTCGAGCAGTTCCTTGATGCGGGGCAGGATGACGGCGCCTTCCTTGGTCATCCAGGTGTCGCGGATGATCTCGTCCTCGGGGTCGAGGTTGAGGTTGTTCTCCTTGTCGAGGAGGTTCGCGACGAAGTTGAAGACGTTCTTGGAGAACATCTGGCTGGCGTGGAAGGGGACGGTCGACGGCACGTTGCTCGGGCCGAGAATGCTCACGCCGTTCTCGACGACCTCCTCGTCCACCTTGCTCAGCTCGCAGTTGCCGCCGCGCTCGGCGGCGAGGTCGACGATGACCGAGCCCGGCATCATGCCGCGCACCATCTCGGCGGTCACGAGGATCGGCGCCTTGCGCCCGGGAATCGCCGCCGTAGTGATCACCACGTCGTTCTCCGCCACCACGCGCGCCATGAGTTCGCGCTGCTTGCGGTAGAACTCCTCGTCCATCTCCTTGGCGTAGCCGCCCTCGCCCTCGGCGGTGTCGAGCTCCATCTCGACGAACTTGCCGCCCAGCGATTCGACCTGCTCCTTCACGGCGGGGCGCACGTCGTAGGCGCTCACGACCGCGCCGAGGCGCTTCGCGCTGGCGATTGCCTGCAGGCCCGCCACGCCGGCGCCGATGATGAAGACCTTCGCCGGCGTGATGGTGCCGGCGGCGGTCATGAACATCGGGAAAAACTTGGGCAGCTTCTCCGCGGACCACAGCACCGCCTTGTAGCCGGCCACCGTCGCCATCGAGGAGAGGATGTCCATGCTCTGCGCCCGCGTGATGCGCGGGATCAGCTCCATGGAGAAGAGGTTGGCGCCGCTGCCCGCGGCCGCCTGGACGAGATCGGGCCGCGACAGCGGGTCGGCAGAGCCGACGACGAGCTGGCCCGTGCGCATGCGCCCGAAATCGTCGCCCCCGGCGTCCGGGTTGGCGCCGAGGATGCGCACCTGGGCGACCAGCTCCGCCTTGGCGAACACTTCATCGCGCGAATCGACGAGCTGGGCGCCTTTCGCCTCGTAGCTCGCGTCGGGGATGCCCGCGTCCACACCCGCGCCGCGCTCGACGATGACTTCGCAGCCTTTGCGGGCGTAGTTGGCGATCACGTCGGGCGTGATCGCGACGCGTCGTTCGCCCGGGAAGGTCTCCTTGACGGTTCCGACGATCATGGGCGGGATCGTAGCGTCTGTTTTGGGCGCCTGCTAGGTACACTTTGCGCATGAGCCGGGAGCTTTTGGTGCTGCGTCACGCCAAATCGGCGTGGGACACCGATGCTTCCAGCGACTTCGAGCGGCCGCTCTCCAAGCGGGGCCGGAAGGCCGCCCCGCGCATGGGCCGCTGGATCCGCGAGAACGACCTGCAGCCGGACTTCGTTCTCGCTTCGACGGCGCTGCGCGTTCGGCAGACCGTGCACGCGCTGCTGCCGGAGCTGGATCGCGAGCCGCCCGTCGTCTGGGAGGACACGATCTACGAGGCGTCGATCGCGGAACTGCTCACGCTGCTCAGCGCCTGCCCGCCCGACCACCGTCGCGTTCTGCTCGTCGGGCACAACCCCGGCCTCGAATCGCTCGTCGCGCACCTGAGCGGCAGGGCACACCTCTTTCCGACCGCGGCGCTGGCGCACTTCACGCTGCCGAGCAACTGGAGCACCCTCATGGAGGGGGCGGGGTCTCTCGACGCGCTGATCCGGCCGCGGGAGCTGGAGGATTGAGGTGGGCGCTGCTCGCGCTTGCGGCCGTCGCCGCGACCATCGCATTCTGGCCACGTGACCCCGGGACGCCGTCCGCCTCGGCCTACGCGGGCACGGAGAGCTGCCGCGCCTGTCACGCCGCGGAGTACGACGCGTGGCTCGGGTCGCACCACGATCAGGCCATGATGCGCCCCGACGAGCGGACGGTGCTCGCGGACTTCGGGAATACGACCTTCGAGCACGAAGGCATGCGGGCGCGTTTCTTCCGCGAAGGCGACGCCTACCGCGCCGAGGTGGACGGCAAGACCTACGACGTCGCCTACACCTTCGGCGTGGCGCCCCTGCAGCAGTTCCTGTTCGACACCGGCAACGGCCGCCTGCAGGCGCTGCCGGTCGCGTGGGACGTCGCGAACCGACGCTGGTTCACCTGGTACGACGAGGCGTTCACCATCGACGAGGGGCGCTTCAACTGGAACCACATGTGCGCGGACTGCCACTCGACCGGCTATCGCAAGGGCTACGACGCGCAGACCGGCGTCTACACGCCGCACTTCGAGGAGATCAACGTCGGCTGCGAGTCGTGCCACGGTCCGATGGCGGCGCACGTCGCCGAGCCGGAGGCGCCGGTCGCGCGCGCGACGCAGGACTCCTGCGCGGCGTGTCACGCGCGCCGCAGCCAGCTCGCCGACATCGAGCCGCACGGCGCGTTCCTCGACTTCTACGATCCGGCGCTGATCACCGAACCGCTCTACCACGCGGACGGCCAGATTCGCGACGAGGTGTACGTCTGGGGCTCGTTCCAGCAGTCGAAGATGCACGCGCTCGGCGTGCACTGCATGGATTGCCACGACCCGCATAGCGCGCGGCTGAAGCGGGAAGGCAACGCGACCTGCACCGAGTGCCATCGGCCCGACCCGCCGCACGAGCGCTTTCCGACGCTGAAGAAGCAGGACTACGAGTCCAAGGCGCACCACGGACACACGCCCGGAACCGAGGGCTCGCGCTGCGTCGACTGCCACATGCTCGAGCGGGTCTACATGGGCGTCGACGGGCGCCGCGACCACTCCTTCCGCATTCCGCGGCCCGACCTGACGGTGAAGATCGGCACGCCCAACGCGTGCACCGACTGCCACCAGGACCGGCCGGCGGCGTGGGCGGCGGAGGCGGCGCGCGGCATGGGCGACGGCGTCGCGGCGGACAAGCCGCACTACGGCGAGGCGTTCGCGAGCGGCGACCGCGCGGCGCTGCTGCGCGTCGCGTTCGGCGAGGCGGAGCCGCCCATCGTGCGCGCGTCGGCGATTGCGCGCCTGCGCGGTGATCGGGAAGCGATCGAGGAGGCGGCCCAATCGAACGATCCGCTTGTCCGGCTGGCGGCCGCGCGCGCCGGTTCGACGCAGGGTGTCGAGGATCGATTCCGGGCCGTCCGCGTGCACGCGCAGCAGAACCGGGGACGCATGACGCCGGATCTCGAGACGCGCTTCGCGTTCCTGGGGGACACGCCGGAGGGTGCGTTCAACCGCGCGACGCTGGCGCAACGCGAGGGTCGCCACGCGGAGGCGGAGGAGCTCTACCGCGCCTCGCTCGCCGTCGACGCGAACTTCCTGCCGGCGCGCTTCAACCTCGGCCAGCTGCTGGCGGCGCTCGGCCGTCCCGACGACGCGGCGGCCCAGTTCCGCGCGGTGCTCGACTTCGAGCCCGGGAATGGGCAGGCGCACTACGCCCTGGGCCTCCTCGAGGCGGAGCGCGGCCGGCCGGCCGAGGCGATTGCGCATCTGCAGGCGGCCGCCGCCGACGTCCCGCGCGCGCTCTACAACCTCGGCCTGCTCCACCAGCAGGCGCGCCGGCCGAAGGAAGCCCTCGCCGCCCTCCGCGAGGCGCACCGTCGCCTCCCGGGCGACGGGGACACGCTTTACGCGCTCTCCTACTTCCACGCCCAGCGGGGCGAGAAGGCGGAGGCGATCCGCTACGCACGGCTTCTGGCGAAGACGGGCGATCCGCGAGCCGCCGCAATCCTGCGCGGCGCCGATTGAGGGGCAATTGAGACTATGCCTGCGGCCGACGATCGGCCATCCTATGCAGCCGTGACGGAGGATGCTGGGAGGTTTTCGCCGGCGGCGCGGCTGCTGGTTCTGGGCGGTTCGTTCGTGCTGGTCATCGCCGGCATGCGCGCCGCGGCCAGCATCCTGATCCCGCTCATGCTGGCGGTCTTCATCGCGCTGCTCTGCCTCCCGGCGGTGCGCTGGATGCAGCGGAAGAAGGTGCCGGAGGCGATCGGCATTCCGGTCGTGCTCGGGGTCGTCCTGCTGGTCGGAATCGTCGTGCTTGCGTCGCTGACCAACTCGATGCAGTCGATGATGGGCGATATCCCCG